>DASWRS010000353.1:0-106559 GCA_036403075.1 Kofleriaceae bacterium | reverse complement strand
CAGACTACGATCTTTCAACCCCTGGGTTGCAAGTCCCTCTCTTGAATGACGATCGATTTCTCATGGGGACGAGCGTCGTCAACATGGGCATCAAGGGAGGTGACAACTCCATTCCTGACGATGGCGCTCACGTCCATACATGGAACCAGACGGGCGCAGATCTGGTACCTGATGGGTCCAATTTTTCCAATGGCGCATTCATGAACTCGGCCGGCGGCCACAATCACGGTGGCGATCGACGTCCGAGGTTCCTGGGTGTTCTGTACATCATCCGGATTCAGTGACTCGTTGGTTGGTTGCGCACACCGAGCTCGCGCGCCGGCACGTCGAGCTGACGGAACCACGCAGGTGATTGTGTTCGCGTGATTGCTGAGTTTCAAATCCAAGGGGCAAAACGTTCATGAAGAAGCAGAAGAAGAATCACAGGATACTACTTCCAGTTCACAGCGAGACGATCCGCATATTGCGATTGTCGCAGTTCGCAGAAGCCGGTGGCGGAGCGACACCAAACACGTCCGATTTGTGCTGGAGCACTCGACCCGAAAACTGCGACATAGACTGATATACACCGCGTCGGTGTCCTGTGCCCTCAGTCGCGTCCAACGCCATCGTTGATGCGGCCACGGGCAAACTCGGCTCTCCACCGGATCTGGTGGTGATGTGATCGGGCGGAGCGGGTCACAGGCGGGGTTGCCCGCCCCGGGTGCCGCGCGACCGAGCTCCTGGTCCTGGACAAGATCTGACCGCGTGATGCACAGCGCCACCGGCGACATCGCGGGCGCGGATGTACGATGCCGGAAAGGGAGGTGAGGAATGAAGTCTCGCGTGTCCATGATTCTGCTCATCGTGCTGGGGTCGTTTTGCGTCTACTGCGTCCAGAATGGTGCACGGCCGATCGACGATCGCAGCGACGGAGCCGCCGGACCGGTGGGACGGGCCGCGGCGCAGACCACCCCGGGAAGCTCGAGCGACGGGGATCCCGGTCCAACGCTGCTGTTCGACGAGGTCGTCGCGCCGGCAGCGGTGGGCGGGCGTTGCCTGAGCCGCGAGCTCGACATCACCGGCAACCGCATGGTGGTCGTCCACCGTGCGACCACGGATAGCAACACCGAGCTCAAGCTGGGCGAGGCCGCCGGGTTCGTGCCGTTCCTTGCCCCGGCGGCGATCCCCAACATCCAGGTCATCGATCCCCAGCTGGGCCGGATCCTGCGGTTCTCCTGGGGCGCGACCCTCGCGGGCGTGTGTGGCACGCGTGCGTTCACGGTCGTCGGCTACCGCGATCCCCGGGTCGCGATCACGCCCCCGCCGCCGCCGACAGCCACGACGGGCCGCATCGCCAACTGAGGCGGGCGTGCGCCGACGCACCGCCGACTCGCCAAAACGGGCGCACCGCGCGGATCTGCGTTAGGGTGACGCCGGCTCTCATGTCCACCGAAGGCGTGGCTGGCTCGTCGGTCGACGACAGCGCGGCGGCTCTCGCACCCCCTGCCGTGCGCGAGCCGGTGCGGGCCCCATCGACCGCGATCGGCGCCGCCGCGGCGCTGGTCCGCACGCTCCGGCCCAAGCAGTGGGTGAAGAACCTGTTCGTCGCCGCCGCGCTGGTGTTCTCGCGGCACCTCACCGACCGGCCGTATGCGATCAAGGCCGCGCTGGCGGTGCTCGCGTTCTGCGCGCTGTCGGGCGCGGTCTACGCGTTCAACGACGTCCGCGACGCGCAGGCAGATCGCCTGCACCCGACCAAGCGCCACCGGCCGATCGCCGCGGGGGTGCTGTCCGAGCGCGCCGCGCTGATCGGCTCGGTGGTGCTCGCGATCTGCGCGCTCGGCGGCTGCCTGCTCGTGAGCTGGAAGCTCGCGGTGTTCGCCGCGGCGTACCTGATCCAGAACATCGCCTACACGCTGCGGCTCAAGCAGGTCGCGTTCCTCGACGTGCTCCTGATCGCGAGCGGCTTCCTGTTGCGCGTGCTCGCCGGGGCCGCGGCGATCGACGTCCCGGCGTCGGGCTGGCTGCTGCTGTGCACCGCGCTGCTCGCGGTATTCCTGGGCTTTGGCAAGCGCGCGCACGAGCTGGCGTGGGCCGAGCGCACCGGCCGCGCCGCGATGACCCGCGCCGCGCTCGCGGGCTACACGCTGCACACGCTCAAGCTCGCGATGCTGATCCTCGCCGTGCTGACCTGCGCGGCGTTCGTGACCTATACGGTCGACGCACGGACGATCGAGTTCTTCGGCACCGACCGGCTGGTCTACAGCGCGCCGTTCGTCGCGCTCGGCATCGTCCGGTTCCTGGGCCTGTCGCTGTGGTGGCCCAAGGACGACTCGCCGACCGACGCGATGCTGCGCGATCCGTGGTTCCTGGTGATCCTCGCGGGGGCCGCGGCGACGATGCTGTACGCGATCTACGGCTGAGCCGGCGTGAACCCTGGGCACGTGCGCACCGGCTGCGCGGTGTACTTGGGCAGCGACGGCTCCTGGCACATCAGGAAGCTCGAGCCGCGGGCGCTGCGGATCAGGCGCAGGTGGCGGCAGCGGTGGCACAGGCTGTCGGGAAACGGCGGGTCGTCGATCACCGTGCCGGCATGCTAGTCCTATTTGACCAGCCGATGGACGAGCTCGATGCCGACCTCGCGCGCGCGGGGGCCGTCCTCCTCGAGGACCGCGTCGTCCGCCGGGTGATCAAGCAGCACCGCCGGCTGCCCGGGATCGGCCTGCAGGTGCCGCATGCGCGGTGCTACACGCTGCCGCGCGCCGCGCTCGAGCGCCTGGTCGAGCGCGACGAGCTCGCCGCCGACCCCGCCGCGCTCCCCGAGGACGTCGCGATCTTCGGCGGATCGCGCGCGGCGCTCGCGGCGGGTGACCCCGGCGAGCTATCGCGGGCGTGGCGCGCGATCTTCCACGCCCGGGTCCACCAGGCGCTCGAGGCCCGGGTCGCCGGCGGCGCGATCACCGCGGCGTCGACCCGCGCGCGGATCCACCGGATCGGCGAGACCGAGTTCGACGAGATCCGCGCGGTGCTGCGCCAGGAGGACCTGCTGCTGCCGCCGGTCGACGACACCGCCGCGTACATCGAGTTCGTCGCGCTCTACCTCGAGCTCCGCGCGTTCGCCCCGCGCACGCTCGGCCGCACGTTCCCGACCCTCGAGCTCGCCCGGGTCGACGCCACGATCGCGCTCGACGTCGACGGCGCGGCGCTGCTCGCGGCGGCGCGGCCAGCGCGTGCGCCGGAGACCCCCCGCAGGGCCGAGACCGGCGCCGAGGCCGCGGCCGGCGAGCCCGCCCCGCCCGCCGGCGGCGCCCTGCGCGGGGACGGCGTGCGCGCCGCACGCGTCGTCGCCATCGTGGATCGCTCGGCCCGCAAGCGCGCCGGCCGCGCCCGCTACAAGGGCAACCGGGCCCGCGCCGCGATCCTGGCGCTGCGCGCCGGCGATCGCGAGACCGCGATCGACGATCTCGAGGCGCTGTGCGTGCGGCTGGCCCGCGCCGTCGGCAGCGCGACCCCCGGCCCAGGCTGGACCGCGGCGCTGTTGCCGGTCGCCGAGGCCGCGGCGGCGCAGCGCGTGGTGCGGTTCACCCCCGGCGTGCGGCTGCTCCACGACCTGCAGACCGCGTGCATCGTCGCCGAACGCGAGGTCCAGGCCGTCGATGTCTCGGGCTGGCTGTGGTCGTGGCGCAAGCGGCCGCTGGTCCGCCCGCTGCCGGCGACCCGCGAGGTCCGCGTCGCCAAGCACCTCCACGCCGCCGTCGCCAAGGTCACCGAGTACCCGCTCGCATCGCGCGCCGATCACGAGCGCCTGGCGGTCATGGTGCGCGACATCGTCGACCGCGCCGACCGCCACGTCCGCGTCGTGCTGCGCCCCAAGCTCGAGGCCGCGCTCGACGGTGTCGCGCTCCACCCGCGCAACCTGCCCGAGCGCGTCGCCCAGAAGAAGCTGATCGACGAGCTGCTCGATCGCGCCGTCGCGGTCGGCCAGCTCTCGCTCGGCAACCTGCGCGACGCGATCTCGCACAATGATCTCAAGCTGCCCGACCTGACGCGCGCGCGGCTGCGCTCGGGCGACGAGCTGTTGCGCTGCGACGACGCGCTATCGCGCTCGCTCGACGGCGTGTACCGCCGCGGCGAGGGCTACCTCCGGTTCCTTCAGAAGATCTCGTCGATCTTGTTCGGCACCGGGCTCGGCCGGCTGCTCACGCTCTACGTGATCCTGCCGCTGCTCGGCTCGTACCTGGTGTTCGAGGGCGCCCAGCACATGGTCGGCTGGGTCGCCAAGCACACGATCGCGCGCGAGCCGGTGATCGCGACTAGCGCGCGGATCTACGGCGGCGCCGCGCTGCTGTTCCTCCTGATCCACGTCACCGTGTTCCGCCGCAGCGTCGTGTTCGGGCTGCGTCTGCTGGGCCGCGGCCTCCGGCTGGTGCTGCTCGACCTGCCGCGCGCGCTGCTGCGCCGCCCGCTGGTCCGCCGGCTGCTCGACAGCCGGCTCGCTCGCTGGGTGCTCCAGCCCGCGATCCCCGCCGCGATCGCGTGGCTCGCCACCGGCGAGCTCGAGCCGGCGGCGCGCTGGTCGATCACCGCCGCGGTGTTCGCCGCGTTCGCGTTCGGCCTCAACTCGCGGCTGGGCCGCCGCGCCCAGGAGATCGCCGCCGACGCGATCGTGCGCTGGGCCCACCACCTCACCGGCCGGCTGGTGCCCGGCGCGATCAAGTGGCTGATCGAGCTGTTCGCCGAGCTGATCGAGGTCCTCGACCGCGGCCTGTACCGCGTCGACGAGTGGCTGCGGTTCAAGTCGGGCCAGTCGGTGGTGACGCTCGTGGTCAAGGGCGCGTTCGGCCTGGTGTGGTCGCTCGTCGCCTACGTCCTGCGGATCTACATCAACCTGTTCATCGAGCCCGAGGTCAACCCGATCAAGCACTTCCCGGTGGTCACGGTCGTCGCCAAGATCCTCTTGCCGTTCTCGGAGCCGATGGTCGCCGCGATCAGCGGCCCGGTCGGCCGGCTCGTCGGCCCGACCCTCGGCGTGTCATTCGCCGCGTTCACCGTGCTCGTCCTGCCCGGCCTCGCCGGCTTCCTGGTCTGGGAGTTCAAGGAGAACTGGCGGCTGTACCGCAAGTCCCGGCCGCCGACCCTGCACGACGTCGCGATCGGTCACCACGGCGAGACCATGGTCGGCTTCCTCAAGCCGGGCTTCCACTCCGGCACCATCCCCAAGCGGTTCACCAAGCTGCGGCGCGCCGCGTGGAAGGGCGACGAGCGCGGCGTGGTCAAGCACCGCGGCGAGCTCCACCACGTCGAGGCGACGATCCACACCTTCGTCGACCGCGAGCTGGTCTCGATGCTCAACGCCGCCCCGGCGTTCCGCACGGCAGACGTCGCCGTGCTCCACGTCGCGATCGGCTCCAACCGCATCCACATCGATCTCGCGTGCCCGAGCGTCGGCCCCACCGCCGCCCGGCTCGCGTTCGAGCAGCAATCCGGCTGGATGGTCGCGAGCCTGCCCGAGCACGGCTGGATCGACCACCTCGCCGGCGACCAGCGCCAGATCCTCGAGATCGCGCTCGCCGGGTTCTACAAGCGCTCGGGCGTCGACCTGGTGCGCGAACAGCTCGAGCAGGCCCTCGCTGGCGACGCCGAGCCGCCGCCCTACGACATCTCCGACGACGGCCTGATCGTCTGGCCCGGCAACGGCTACCAGACCGAGGCGGTCTACGACCTCCGGTCCCCGCGCCTGGCCCCCGTGCTGCGCGGCGCCCCGTGGAGCGGCGAGCCGCCCGTGCTCGCCGGCCGCCACGCCCTGTACTGCCGCGAGCCGCTGCTCTGGACCACCTGGACCACCGCCTGGGAGCAACTCGCCCGCGGCGAGCCGCCGGTCTCCGTCGTCGCCGGCCCGAGCCTGCTCCGCCGCCCGGTACCCCCCGCCGCCCAGCTCGCCGGCTGAGTGACCCGACGCCGCGTCAATCGCCGTGGCTGTCGTGACCATCGCGGCCGTCGCCTCGCGATCTCCGAACCGCGTGACTCTCACGGCAAGACGAGCCGGCGAACCGGAGCCACGATCTTTCCGGTCCAGAACGAACCGACGTCGGTGTAGCGCTTGAATGCCTCTTTGACGTGCGGCGATGCTTCCTTCCGGCTTTTCTCGTGGGCAATGACCACCGCGGTATGGAATTCGAGGTCCATCTCGTCACCGGGACGATCGAACTCGGCCAGCACGACCCACTCGGCCGGATAACGATGGCAGATCTGCTCCCAGGTCAATCGTTCGGAGCAGGGCGTGGCACTCGGCGCGTCGGTTGCGAGCATGGCACCAGGGTCGCCGTCGTGGTCGCCATGTCAAGTTTTGGGCCATCACGGCTCGCAACCAACCGCGCCGCCTCAGTCACCGTGGCCGTCGTGGTCGCCGTGGCCGAGCGGCAGGCCGGTGTCGCGATCGAGGAACACCGGGCGCGCGTGGCGGAAGCTGAAGTCGAACATGTGGTGGATCGGGCCGGCGAGCTCGTCGAACGAGCCGTCGCCGATCCGGCCGAGCCGCCAGTTGTCCTCGATGAAGCGGATCACCGATGTCTGGTCGGTGAGCGTGTGATCGACGAAGTTGGGCCGGCTCCAGGGCGAGATGACGACGAACGGCAGCCGTGCTCCGTAGCCGCAGCGCCCCTGGTAGCCCGCGAGCCGCGGCGCGCGGGTGCCACACTGGCCCGGTCCGGTGAGCGCGTCCGCGGCGGTCTGGGACGTGTTCACGATCGGCGGCATGACATGGTCGTAGCTGCCGTCGGAGTCGTCGTACATGACGATGACCGCGGTGTCCTTCCAGCTCGGCAGGCGCTGCAAACCGTTGACGAGGTCGACGAGGAAGTTCTGCTCGTCGAGCGGATCGGAGTCGTCGCCGCCGCCTTGCTGGAAGCCGCCGGCCTTGAGGAACGAGACCGCCGGAAGGTTGCCGGCGTGCGCGGCGGCCTGGAAGTCGTCGAGATCGTACTGGTGGTTGGCCTGGTCGTCGTGGCCGATCGCCATGACCGAAGTCGGCGGGAGGTGGTGCGGGTTCGCCGTCGAGCGGTAGTACTGGAAGCCCTCGTTGCCGCTGTCGTAGACCGTGTCCGCCAGCCCGTGGCGGTTCGTGCCGATCTTGCCGCAGACCGCCGTGCCGTCCGCGAGGCGCTCGGTCGGCCGGAAGCCGTCGCTGAAGAATCCCCAGGACACGTGCCGAGCGTTGAGCAGGTCGCCGATGTTCTTGCCGGTCATCTCGGCCGACAGCGCCGACACCGGGCAGTCGTCGAACGTCGGTTCGATGTTGCCGATCATCGTGCCCTCGATGATGCGGTCGGTCGGCTGCGTGGCCACCGCGCCGTGGGTCTGGCCGCTGACCAGGTTGAGCACGCCGATGTGCGACGGGCCGAACGTGGTCTCGAACGAGTTGTCGTTGATCGCGAAGCCCTGCGCGTAGTTCCAGATCGCGGTCACGGTGTTGCCGTCGAAGTAGTCCATCCCGAGCGTGGGATCGCAACCGGGGTCGTGGCTGCCGGTCTCCTCGACGAACCGATCGACCAGTCCGCGATCCTCGGCCCGCTGCTCGGCGGTGTAGCCGTGGTTCGAGCCGCACGTGCTCGGCTGCTCGCGCCCGAGCCGGCGCGGGTTGGCCGCGTTCGGGTTGTGCTCGAGCAGCGCCTGGGTGAGGCCGTTCACCGTCGGCGTGTCGGGCCTGGCCACGAACCGCGGCTCGCCGGCCAGGTTCCGCGCGTGCGGGTAGGTGCCGAAGTAGCGGTCGAACGGCACGTTCTCCTGGAACACGACGACGATGTGCTTGATCGGCGTCGTGGTCGTGGTCGTGGTGGTGGTGGTGGTGGTGGTCACCGCATCGAGATCGCTGGAGATTGCACTCGTGGTTGCGTCGGTGCACGCGAGCAGCAGCGCGGGTGCGAGGGTGAGCGAGGCGGTAGCGCCGATCACTCGGCGTGTCGGGCGCGAGACGGTTCCCATGGTGGCTCCTCGTGTGGTCGGCGCCGCGAGGACACCGGAGGACGAGGCTGGCACCGGCCTTCGTCGGTGGCGTGACAGCCGTCGGAACAATCTGCGTAAGTCGGGACGCCGGAGCGCCGGACGGGCGTGTACGGGCGCTCGCTACGCGCGCGGCTGCTTGGGCAGGCGGCCCATCAGGTAGAACTCGTCGTTGGGCCGCATGCTGCTCATGTTGGCGAGCCGGTTACTCATCGCGAAGAACGCGGCGATCGCGGCGATGTCCCAGGCGTCCTCGTCGGAGAAGCCGTGGGTGCGGAGCGCCGCGTAGTCGGCGTCGTCGACCTCGTGGGCGCGCAGCGCGACCTTCATCGCGAAGTCGAGCATGGCGCGCCGGCGCGGGGTCAGGTCGGCCTTGCGGTAGTTGACGGCGACCTGATCGGCGATCAGCGGCTGCTTCTCGTAGATCCGCAGGATCGCGCCGTGGGCGATGACGCAGTAGTGGCACTGGTTGGCGCTGCTGGTCGCGACGACGATCATCTCGCGCTCGCCCTTGGTCAGGCCGCCGTCCTTGAGCATCAGCGCGTCGTGATAGGCGAAGAACGCGCGGAACTCGTCCGGCCGGCGGGCCAGGACGAGGAACACGTTGGGCACGAAGCCGGCCTTGTCCTGGACCTCCTGGATCCGCGCCCGGATATCGTCGGGCAGCGCGGCGAGATCGGGGACCGAGAACCGGGAGATCGGCGGCGTCGATGCGGGCGGTTGCATGGCGCCTCTCAGCCCTTGGCGAGCTCTTCCTCGGCCAGCTTCTTGGCGAGCTGGACATCGGCGCGATCGCCGAACTGCTTCTTGATCGCCCCGATCACGCGGCCGGCTTGCTTGGGATCCTTGGTCGGCAGCTCGGCGACCGCCTTGGCCACCGCGGCGCGGAGCTCGTCCTCGCCGATCGCCTGCGGCAGGAGCGTGTTGCACCACGCGACCTCGAAGTCGATCTCGGCGAGCTGCTCCTTGCCGCGATCGCCGGCGGCCACGAAGTCGCCGCGCGCCTTCTCCATCGACTTCTTGTAGGTCGAGATCACGTCGAGGACGAGCGGGTCGTCGATCGTGCCGCTGAACCCCTTGGCGGTGCGCCGCTCCATGATCTTGGTGTTGATCATCCGGATCAGGTTGGCGGTCTTGAGGTCCCGGGCCTTGATCGCGGCGGTGAGCTGGTCGCGCAGCTGGGCTTCGAGGTTCGTCGACATGGCGAGTCATCATCTACCATGGCCCGGCCGCCGCTGCCCAAACCCCGCCCCGCCGGCTCGACGAATCGACGAATCGACGCACGGCGAGCGTCCCTCGGGAGCGAGCAGCCGGCGGCCGGGGACGTGCTCGCGGCTCAGCCGTCGAGCTGGCCGAACAGCTGCGACTGCGCCAGCGGCACCGTGCGGCGGCGCTGCCGCGCGCGGCGGGTGCGGCGATGCGCGTCGCGGCGCTCGGCACGCAAGGTCTCGGGCGCGCTGAGCTGCCACGGCAGGCTGCGGTCGGGCGCCGCGAGCTGCGCGAGGTTGGCCTGCTGCGCCGGCGACCGCATCCCCACGCCCGACAGCGCCGCGGCCACGGCGTCGATCGGCGGTGCGGCCTCGGCCCCCGCACCAGCACCGGCCCCCGCACCAGCAGCGGCACCAGCACCGGCGCCGGCGTCGGCCGCGACGGCGACCGCGGCGCCGGCGATCGCCTCGCCGACGATCACGGCACGCAGCCGCGCGACGGCGCCGGCAGCCTCGCGGAGCCGCGGCGCGAGCAGCTCGACCAGCGCGTCCTGCGAGCTCGCCGCGGTGGCGGCGGTGATCGACGTGGTCTGCTCGCCGCGCTCGCCGGCGACCGTCAGCTCGATCTGGGCCGCACCCCGGCCGCGACCCGTCAGGCGCAGCGCCAGCCGCTCGGTGAGCGTGGTCAGGGCGGCCGCGGCGCCGAACAGGCTCTCGGCCGTGCCCACGACGAGCTCCTCGCGGATCGGGGCCTCGGGCGCGTACGGCCGGAGCGCGCTGCCGCTGTCGCCGCGGGCCAGCGCCTGGTAGTCGGCCTCGAGCGGCCGCGTCACCGACGGCGCCGGCAGCCCCGCGAACTCGCCGAGCGTGCGCACGCCGAGCGCCTCGAGCATGTGCTGGACCTCGGGCGTGATCGCCAGCAGCGATAACGGCCGGGGCGCCAGGAACGCGGCCGAGCCGCCGCGCGGCACGCTGACCACGCCGCGATCCTCGCGCGGGTTGCCGCCGTCCGCGCCGTGCGCCGCGGCGACCCACGCGGTGAAGCGATCGTCGGCGATGCCGATCCGCGCCGCGATCCCGAGGCTGTCGAGCAGGTCGAGGAGCCGGGCACCGAACGTGGCGCCACGCGTCCGGGTGGGGACCTCGCAGTACATCGCCAGGTGCGCCCCGCTGGCGCCGACCCGCCCGCCGGTGTCGACCACGGCCGACATGCCGAGCAGCGCATCGGCCATCGCCCGCACGGTCTCGCGCTCGAGCGGGCCGTCGGCGGCGACCACGCGGACCTCGGACGATGCGAACCGCGCCGCGGTGGCCGTCATGCCGAGCCGCACGCCCAGGGCCCACGCCGCACGCGAGCACGCCAGGACGATCGGGCTGTGCAGCGCCAGCGAAGGCCGGACCCCCGCGGCCGGATCCATGCCGGCCCCCACCACGGCAACGGCCGCTCCCCGGAGCGACGGATCGATCCGGCCCAGGCTCTGGAGCGCGAACTGCGGAACATGGACGCATGCGATTCGCATGTCCAAGGTGTACCGCACTGGTCTGATGTTCAGTGGTGGTTCCTGGAGAAATCGGCCTGGAGATCTATCTGGTAAACAATTGACTTATCTTAGGATTATTGAACCTGGCCACTCCCGCACACCGGAGTGATCCCCTCCCCCGCGGCTCCGGAAGCCGCCGCCGGCCTTCACCCCGCCGCGTCATCGGCGAGCGCGCCGAGCACGTCCGCGACCTCATGCATCGCCGGGCGATCGGCGGCGCGCTTGGCGAGCGAGCGCAGGATCAGGCGCTCGAGATCGATCGGCATCCGCCGCACCCACGACGGTCGGCTCGGCCGGTGCTGCAGGTGCGCCTTCATCAGCTCCGGCAGCGAGCCGTCGAACGGCGGGTGGCCGGTGGTGAGATCGTAGAGCACGCAGCCGAGCGCGTAGACGTCGGTCGCGGGGCACGGCTGGCCGCGCCACTGCTCGGGAGCGATGCACCACGGCGTGCCGGCGACGGTGGGCTCGCCGCGCGGCGGCTCGTCGAGCAGCCGCGACACGCCGAAGTCGATGACCTTGACCCGCGGCCAGCCGTGGACGTGCTGATCGAGGACGAAGAGGTTGTCGTGCTTGACGTCACAGTGGATCACGCCGGCGTCGTGGAGCGCGGCCAGCGCCGCGGCGGCGCGGGCGCACATCGCGATGATCGACGCCAGGTCGATCGGCCCGCGGTCGTCGATCTCGCCGAGGGTCTCGCCCTCGAGGTACTCCATCACCAGGTACGGCACCCGATCGTCGGTCCAGAATGCGCCGCGGATGTCTACGACGCCCGGGTGATCGGTGCGCGCGGCGAGCGCGTATTCGGCCTGCAGGCGCTCGACGACCTCGGCGTGCCTGGCGTACTGCGAATCGAGGACCTTGAGCGCGACCCGCTCACCGCTCCAAACATGTCGGGCCAGGTAGACCCCGCCCATGCCACCGCGTGCGAGCGGCGTCACGATGTCGTAATCGCCGAACCGCGACGCACGGTGCGCCGGTGGCGCGAGCGGCAGGACGTTGCCGTCGCGCATCCCCAGCGGCAGCGTCTCGCTGAACATGGGTGCCGCAAACTGCATCGCCGGTGCCACGCGCGCGAGCCCCGCATAGCGGCGCGTGACCGCGTCGTCCGGCGCCGCGAGCGGCGACGACTGTGAACGAATGGCGCCGCCCGGCGTGGCGAATGGGAACAGCGGCGACGAGATCTGCGGCCGCGCTCACGTGCAACCGGCGGCGAGCGCCGGTGTCAGCGGGGGAGATCGATCCCTGCGCCGGCGCACACCAGCGTCGCGCGCCGACGCGCATCGCCGGTCAGCTTGCCCGCGAGCTCGGCCGCGCGCGGCACGTCGCGGCGGCGGCACGCGGCGGCCACCGCGCGCATCCGGTCGTCGGCGCGGAGCTCGACGTGGTGATCGACCACCGATGGGATCCGCGACGGATCGGCGCGGTCGTCGCCGGTCGCCATGGCCATCAGCACGGCGTAGAGGTCGCCGCGGGCGATGCCGGCCTTGACCAGCTCGCGCGACCGCGCCAGGTGGGCCTCGATCAGGCGGTCCATGTACTCGGCGTCGCGCGCGCCGCCGACCGGCGTGCCATTGACGAACATCGTCGGCGTGCCGTCGACCCCGAGCGCCTCGGCGGCGGCGACCTCGGCGATCACGGCCTCGCGGTAGCGGTGATCGTCGAGCGCGGCGCGGAACCTCGGCAGGTCGACGCCGGCGGCCTGGGCGAAGCGCTCGAGGTCGGCGCGTCCGAGCTTGCCGAAGTCGCCGAACAGGAGGTCGTGGAACGCCCAGAACTTGCCCTGCTCGGCGGCGGCGACGCCGGCCTCGGCGGCGAGCGCGGCGCTGCGGTGGAAGGTCATCGCCATGTGGCGATAGACGATCCGCACGTCGTCCTTGAACTTGTCGCGGACGTGGGCGAGCACGGGGGCCATCCGGGCGCAGAACGGGCACTGGAAGTCGCTCCACACCACGATCGTGACCAGCGCGTCGTCGGGGCCGGTCTGGTGCCCGGGCAGGCCGAGGCCGACGCGGTACAGCGTGCTGGCCTCGAGCGGGCGGCGCGGGCTGCCGGCATCCGACGGCGCATCGGCGCTGGGCTTGCCGTCGGCGACCAGCGCGTCATACAGGTCGCCGGGTCCCGTGGGCCCGGTGGGCCCCGGAGGCCCCGTGGCCGGCGGGTGCTGCGCCGCGCGCGCCAGCTCCTGGTCGACGACCTCGGCGAACGCCTGCAGCGGCCGGTTGCCGTGGATCGCGCGGCCGTTGATGAAGAACGTCGGCGTGCCCGAGACCCCGAGCACGCGGGCGTCGGCGGCGTCGGCGGTGATCGACGCGCGGTACGCGTGGCTGTCGAGGTCGGCGCGGAACCGCACCATGTCCAGGCCGAGCTCGCGCGCGATCAGCTCGACCGCGGCGCGATCGACGTGGCCGCCGAGCGCGAACAGCCGGTCGTTCATCGGCCGGAACCGGCCCTGGGCGCCGGCGGCGAGCGCGGCCTCGGGGCCGAGCGTGTTGTCGTCGTCGAGCGGCAGCGTGCGGTGGACCCAGCGCAGCTGGCCGGGGTAGAGCCGCGCGAGGTGCTCGAGCGTGCTCTGGACCCGGTTACAGTACTGGCACAGGTAGTCGCTCCACGCGACGATCGTGACCGGCGCGTCGGCCGGTCCGCTCGACGGCGCGTCGCCGCGCGGGACCTTGTAGACCGCCGCGGGATCGAAGCCGGGACGGTCGGCGGCGGCGGTGCCGGCGAGCCCCGGGCAGAACATCGCGAGCACGAGCCCGATCGGCAGAACAGCGCGGCGCATCACGCAGAACCTAGCAGCTCCGCGGCCAGCTCGCGACCGCGCGGCCCGGTCCCGGTCGCCGCGAGGCCGCGGCCGCCCGCGGTGTGGGCGAGCTCGAGCCGCAGGTGGTCCGGCGGCAGCACGGCGAAGCGGTCGGCCCACTCGACGACGCAGATCCCGCGCGGATCGCCGATCACGTCGTCGAGCCCGAGCTCGGGCAGCTCGGCCGCGCGCTCGATCCGGTACAGATCGACGTGCCACACCACGAGCCGGCCGCCGAGGTACTCGTTGACCAGCGAGAACGTCGGGCTGGCCGCCGCCCCGCCGCCGAGCGCCGCGACCAGCCCGGTCACGAGCGTGGTCTTGCCGGCGCCCAGATCGCCGATCAGCGCGATCGCATCGCCGCCGCGCACCAGTGCCGCGAGCCGCTCGCCCGCACGCACGGTCGCGGCCGCGTCGGGCAGGTTCATGCGCGATGCCCGGCGAGCTCGTCGTCCCAGTGGTCGGCCGCGCGCGCGATCGAGTGCACCAGGTCCTCGAACTCCTCGTAGTCGAGGCCCTCGAGGCCGCGCAGGATGCGGAGGTAGAGATCGCCGGTCCCGGGCTGGAGCGCGAACGCCGCGTCGCCGGTCTCGACGAACGACGCGGTCAGGAGCCGGCGGGCGAGCGCGAGATCGAGCGCGAGATCGAGTGCCGGGGCGGCGGCGACCCGGGCGAGCACGAGCAGGACGCCGCGATCGGCCAGCACGTGGATCGTCACCACCGCCGAGCCGCGCTGGATCGAGCCGACGCCGTCGTCGGACAGCGGCGGCAGCGTGATGTTGCGCTCCTTACCGAACCGGTCCAGGAACGCGGCCACGCGCGCCCGGGGATCGACAGCCTCGTCCATGCAACCGACCGTACACCAGCGCGGCGTCCGTCCGTAGCTGTCGTGGGCGGCCAGTGGTATAGACGGGCGTGCTTCGAAGCGCCGCCCTCGTAGCGATCGTGGTCGCCGCGTGCGGCCGCGACCGGGCGGCCCCGCGGATCCGCCCGATGCCGAAGGTCGACGGCAGCCCCGCGCTGCGCGGCGGCGGCCCGCCGCGGTCGCCGCGGATCGCGAGCTACAAGATCGAGGCGCGGCTCGATCCGGTCCGCCACCAGCTGACCGGGACCGAGACCCTGACGTGGACCAACACCGGCGCGAGCCCGGTCGACACCCTGCCGTTCCACCTCTATCTCAACGCATTCAAGAACGACCAGTCGCTGTTCATGCGCAGCTCGCACGGCGAGATGCGCGGGGCGCTGGCCAGCGACGCCGGCTGGGGCTACGTCCAGATCGACTCGGTCCACGTCGCGGGGGCGGACCTGACCGCCAAGCTGCGCCCGCCGGCCGGCGCCGGCAGCGACGAGAGCGTGATCGAGCTGCCGCTCGCCGAGCCGGTCGCGCCGGGTGCGACGATCGAGGTCGCGTTCGCGTTCACCGAGCAGCTCCCCGAGGTCTTCGCGCGCACCGGCTACAAGGGCGAGTTCCACATGATCGGCCAGTGGTTCCCCAAGATCGGCGTGCGGGTCGGCCCGCCCGGCGCAGAGCACTGGGAGTGCCAGCCGATGCACGCCAACACCGAGTTCTTCGCCGACTTCGGCACCTACGACGTCGCGCTCACCGTGCCGAACACGCACGTGGTGGCGGCGACCGGCGTCCTGACCAACGCGGTCGACGCCGGCCGCGGCGCGCGCACGCTGACCTACCACGCCGAGGACGTCCACGACTTCGCGTGGATGGCCGATCCGTACATGGAGGTCATGTCCGGCCAGGCCAAGCTCGCCGACGAGGGCACCGTCGAGGTCCGGGTCTACTACCGCCCCGAGCAGCGCGACTTCGCGCGCCGCCACCTCGAGGCCGCGACCGGCGCGATCGAGAAGTTCAGCGCGATGTTCGTGCCCTACCCCTGGCCGATCATGTCGGTGATCGATCCGCCGGTCGACGCGGCCGACGGCGCCGGCGGCATGGAGTACCCGACGCTGGTCACCACCGCCGGCGACTCGGTGTTCGCGCGGCCGGGCATCCGGCTGCCCGAGTACGTCACGGTGCACGAGGTCGGCCACAACTGGTTCCAGGGCCTGCTGGCGTCCAACGAGGCCGAGGAGGCCTGGCTCGACGAGGGCGTCAACGAGTGGGCCGACGCCCGCGTCATGGCCGAGCTCTACGGGCCGCGCACGTCGCTGGTCGACTGGATGGGCTGGCAAGCCGAGATCGCGGCGCTGCTGCGCGCGGTCGACGTCGGCCGGCTCGGCAGCCCGTCGCCGATCGCGACCGCCGCGTACGCGTTCGTCGACAACAACGCCTACGGCGAGGAGACCTACGCCGCGACCGCGCGCGCTCTCGAGACCCTCGAGCGCACCGTGGGCAGCCAGCGGTTCGCCGCCGCGATGAAGACCTACGCCCGGACGTTCGCGTTCCGGCACCCGACCGGGCGCGACCTGTTCGCGACGCTCGGCGCCGAGCTCGGTCAGGACCTGACGTGGTTCTTCGGCCCGGTGTTCCACGAGGTCGGTGGGCTCGAGCTCGCGCTGCGCAGCGCCACGTGCCGGGCCACGCACGCCCCGCGCGGCGTGTTCGGCGCCGGCTCGGACAAGAAGACCGTGACCGAGACCGAGGCGCCCGGCTCGGGCAGCTGGACCTGCGAGGTCGTGGTCCAGAACACCGGCGCGATCCACGTCCCGGTCGACATCGAGCTCAAGTTCGCCGACGGCTCGTCCAAGCGGGTGCGGTGGGACGACCGCGGCACCGGCAACTGGGAGCGCTTCGTGGTCGAGCGCAGCTCGCGCCTGGTCGAGGTCTGGCTCGATCCGGAGGGCAAGATCGCGCTCGACAACCCGACCACACACCACCGCCGCCTCGCCGGCGAGGGCGCCGCGGCGCTGCGCGCCGGCGCGTGGTTCGGCTCGTTCACCCAGACGCTCATGCAGATCGTGGGGCCGTGATGGCGCGCCTCGGCCTGGCCGACCTGATCGCCGCCGGCCCCCGCGCGGTGTCGCGCTACACCGGCACGCTACTCGCCGTGTTCGTCGCGCAGAGCCTGGTCGCCGCGACCTGCCTGCTGGCGGTCGCGGTGGTGTTCGCCCACGAGTTCTCGCACCTGCCGATGTTCGACGATGCGGTCGACGGCGACCTCGTCGCCCTGATCTATTCGCTGCGCCACGGCAAGCAGAGCGTCGTCGCGATCGCCGGCATCGCGTTCGCCGCCGTCATGCTGTGGCAGCTCGCGTCGTGGTTCCTGGTCGGCGGGCTCAACGGCGTGCTCGCCCAGCGCCCCGAGGGCCGCGGCGACACGGCGCGGTGCTTCGGCGCCAGCGGCGCGGCGACCTACCTCGCCTACGTCCGGCTCGCGCTGTGCGCGATCCCGGGCTGGATGGTCGTCCTGTTCGCGCTCGGCGCCGGCGCCGGCCTCGCGCGCGGCCGCATCGAGCACGCGCTCACCGTGGCCGAGCTCCTCGGTCCGCTGCTCGCCGCCGTGCTGCCCGCGCTGCTGCTGCTCCACGTCCTGTGGACGGTCTCGGACTACGCGCGCGCCGAGCTCACCCTGCGCCACGACACCCACGATCCGGGCGTGATCGCGACCTACGTGCGCAGCGTCCTGTACGTGCTGCGCCGCCCGGTCACCCTGGTCCACGGCGCGATCGGCTGGCTGCTGTTCGCCGCGGTCACCGCCGCCTACGCCTACCTCGCCCAGGGCCACCCGATGTACGGCGCCGAGGGCGCGATCACGCTGTTCATCGCCCGCCAGGGCGTGTCGCTGCTGCGCACCACGATCCGCGTCGGCGTCCTCGGCGGCCAGATCGAGCTCAGCCGGACCCGGCCGCTGCCGCCCCGCCGCATCGAGGTCAAGGTCGAGGCCAAGCCCTGACTAGCTCGGCGCCGCGGGCCGCGCGACCCAGCGCCGCCAGGCCACGTAGACCGGCACGCCGGCGGCGATGATCGCCGAGCCGATCAGCGCGTTCTGCGGATCCGAGACGAACATGTTGGCGACGATGCCGAACCCGGCGGCCGCGAACACCACCGGCAGCACCGGGTACAGCGGCGCGCGGTACGGCCGCGGCGCGTCGGGCCGGGTGCGCCGGAACACCAGCAGCGCCACCCCGGCGAGCGCGAAGAAGATCCAGTCGGCGAACACCGCATAGCGCACCAGCCGGTCGTAGGTGTTCGACAGCGCGAACACGGCCGCGAGCACGCCTTGCGTGGCGATCGCCGCGACCGGCACGTGGGTCTTCGGCGACACCCGCGCCACCGAGGAGAAGAACAGCCCGTCGCGCGCCATCGCGAAGTACACCCGCGGCGCAGTCATGAGCGCCAGGTTCAAGAACCCGAACGTCGACACGATCACCAGCACGCTCAGCGCGTCGGCGCCCCACGGCCCGAGCACGCGCCGCGCCAGCTCGGCGGCCGGCGTCTCGGTCGCCGCGAGCACCGGCGCGCCCAGCACGTGCACGTAGGCGACGTTCGCCGACAGGTACACCACGATCACGATCGCCACGCCGAGCAGGATCGCGCGCGGCAGGTTGCGCTCCGGGTCGCGCATCTCCTCGACGACGAAGTTGGCGTTCTGCCAGCCGCCGTACACGAACATCGCCGGCACCAGCCCGGCCAGCACCGCGGACCCGAGCCCGAGGCCGTGCAGCCGCGGCGGCACCAGCGGCTCGAACGCCAGCCCCGACCGGTGCGTGACCAGGAACGCGGCGAGCACCAGCGCCGCGATCGCCACGGTCTTGCCGATCGTGATCACGTTGATCACCACGGCACCCGGCTTGATCCCGCTCGCGTGCAGCACGACGAGCGCGAGCAACAGCGCGATCGCCACCGGCGTCACGGTCCAGTGCGGCAGCCCGGCGAGCTGCGCGAGGTACGCGCTGCACGCCACCGCCACGGCCGCGGTCGCACCCGACTGGATGATGAACAGCAGCGACCAGCCGTGCAGGAAGCCGATCAGCGGATGAAACGCCTCGCGAAAGACCGCGTACTGCCCGCCGGCTTGCGGCACCACCGTGCCGAGCTCGGCGAACACGAACGCCCCGGCGAGCGCGATCACGCCGCCGAGCACCCACACCGCCAGGATCAGGAACGGCGTCTCGACGTCCTTCGCCACCAGGTACGGGTTGATGAAGATGCCCGAGCCGATGATGCCGCTGACCACGATCATCGTCGCGTCGAGCGGACCGAGCTTGCGCGCGAGGGGCACGCCGCGAGCTTACGCTGCCTCACTCCGCGGTTTCGAGGCGGGGCGCCGGATCTCGAGCACGCGCAAAGCGGGGGCTTGAGGCAGCGCGAGCTTTGAGGCAGCGCCTGGTTTTGAGGCAAGCCCCTCGCCAGGCCCGGTTCGCGAACGCTGCCGATCATTGATTCTCGGCCGCACAGATCGCTGTGCGCGCATCCTTTCAGCTGGGACCTGGCCGCGCCGCCCAAGGCGGCGTCGGACCAGGTCGTGAGCGCAATGTCGGAAGATCCCGCCCGCCACTTCCCTGAGGTCCTCCCGGGGACGTCGTAAGATCAGTCAGCATTCTCGCTGCCGGCCGGCCGCTGCTTTGCAAAGCTTGATGTTGCCGGATCTGCCAGGTATGGTTGTTCTGGGCCTAGCCCACGAGGTCACCCAACGGTGGCTGCCTCAGCCCGATCTTCCGATCGGGCTTTGGTCTTTTCGGCGGCCAAGCTCGAGATCCCAGCAGCTGTACTTGATTCCTTTGTGCGGCAGTTCCTCCGGTGCCAGCTTGCAATCGATCAGCGTGCCGGCGTCCTTGAGCGCGATGTACGAGCGATTGCTCGGATCGTAACCACCGATGCACATCGGCCAGAGCAGAACGTCCGCAACCTGCATCAGCGGTGATGACTTGTCCTTGGTCTTGAACTCGTAAAGCGTTTCTCGAAGCTCCGCCGGGGTGAGCGGGACGTACTTCGAGGCGCTGGCAACGTCAAAGGGGTGACCCGTGGTTCGCAGCTCGTCGTAATAGTCGCGGAGCAGCCGGTCGGTCGTCTTGTCAGATTTTTCGACGTAGATGCGCAGCTTGCGGCCGCTGTCACGAGCAAACTTCGCGGAGCGCTCGACCACGACGGTGAACGCCGTCTTGCAGAGCAACTAACGGGCGCGCCCGTACTTCTCGCGATAGCGATGATTGTATCCCGGCCGGTCGATCACGCACGCGGTGGCTGCGAGCTCCGAGCTGGTCACGAGCTTGGCGATGTCTTCGAAGAACTCCGCTCGTTCCGTATCCGAGCGCTGACGCAACCATCGAAAGTTCTCGACCCTCGACCGGATCTCCGACGAGTGCAGCGGGTACGTGATACTCCACCTGGCGCAGAGCTCCGCATACCGGGCCTTCAACGCAGCCACGTCGCGATCCAGAAGCAGCACGCCGCCAAGTCCAAACCAGTCGTGCCCATGGGCCGATCCTTGGCCGCGATCACGATCTGGATGACGCGTTCCGAAATCATCCAGGTACAGGCGCATCACATCGGGCATGTGCAACTCACCGCGAACCCACGATCCGAATATCGCATGCACTCATGACAGGCCGGGCGGCGTCGCGTGCGTGGGGCAGATTCGCAGGGGCGAGGCCCGCGCGCGTTCGGGCATGGTTTCGGGCTTGCGGATCGACGATGGCGCTGTAATGTCTCGCACGCGTGTCCGCGATCGCGCAGTCACTCTCGCCCGTGGCCCGCGCTGAGGAGGACTTGTGGCAGGAAACCGTCCGATGAAGCCGAGCCTTGCGACCGCGAGCGAGGTCACGCGCAGGCTGCACCAGCCGATCGACGCGAACGCGCCGTATTTGCACCCCGAGCGGCGGTCGCTGCAGCGCGATCTGGGCTCGTCGGCGCAGGTCCATGCGTGGCAGGCCGCGAAGGCGGCGTGCCTCGAGGGCGGTGGCGTGTGGTCGGACCTGCCGCACCTGTATGCGCGCTACGGCAACCCGGGCGCGGCGACGCTGATCGCGGCGCTGCGCGAGCTCGAGCACGCGCGCTGCGCGCTGGTCACCGACAGCGGCATGCAGGCGATCGCGCTGGTGGTCGACGCGCTGGTCGAGGGCGGCACGCACGCCGTCGTGATGCGCCAAGTCTACAACAAGACCCGGGCGTTCCTCGAGCTCACCGCCCGGCGCGTCGGCGCGGGGCTGACGTTGGTCGACGATGGCGATCACGCCGCGGTCGAGGCGGCGCTGCGTCCCGAGACCCGGATCGTGCTCGCCGAGACCTACACCAATCCGTTGATGCGCGCGCAGGACGTGCCGCGGCTCGCCGAGCTGGTGCGCCGGGTGCCGGGTGCGCGGCTGGTGATCGACTCGACGATCGCCACGCCGTGGGGCGTGCGCGTGCCGCTGCTGGCGTCCGGCGTCGCGGTCGTGGCCAGCAGCTTGACCAAGGCGCTCGGCGGCGAGGACGTCGTGCTCGGCGGCTACCTGGCGACCGACGACGTCGCGCTCGCCAACCAGCTCCAGGACCTGCTCGCGATGCGCGGCGGGATCCTCGACGACGACAGCGCGTCGCGGGTCGCCGCGGGCCTGGTGCGCGCCGATGCGATGCACGCGCGGCGATGCGACACCGCCGCGCGCGTCGCCGCGTTCCTGGCGGCCCACCCGCGGGTCGAGCGGGTGTTTCACCCCAGCCGGCCGGATCACCCGGACGCCGCGGTGATCGCGCGCGACTACACGCGCTGCGCGTCGCTGCTGAGCGTTCGGCTGCGCGGCGTCGACGAGGCCGGGCACGGCGAGATCGCCGATCGGATCGCGTCGTGCGGCATCATCCGCTACGCGCTGTCGTTCGATGGGCTGGTCTCCAAGGTCAACCACCACCGCACGGTGTCGGAGTACCGCACGCCGGTCGAGATGATCGAGCGGCTCGGCATCGATCGGCTGATCCGGCTGGGCATCGGGCTCGAGGACGCCGACGATGTGATCGCGTGCCTGGCATGGAGCCTGGCGTGACGCTCGACGGGCCGCGCTGGCGCATCGATCTGCCGCCGGAGACGTTCCGCGCGCTGGGCCACGAGCTGGTCGATCGGCTCGCCGAGCTCATGGCGGGGATGGCGGAGCGGCCGGTGTCGCCGCCGCCGGTGCCCGACGACATCCGCGGACTGCTCCGCGGCTTCGCGCTGCGCGACGACGGCGCGCCGGCCGGCGAGCTGTTGCGCGCGGCCACCGATGCGCTGACCTCGGCCGGCAGCTTCGCCGGCCATCCGCGATGGTGGGGCTTCATCAACGGCAGCGGGGCACCGCTCGGCGTGCTCGGCGACTTCCTCGCATCGGCGGTCAACCAGAACGTGTCCGGCTGGGTGATCTCGGCGCTGGCGCACGAGATCGAGGCCCAGGCGATCCGTTGGACCGCCGAGCTCGTCGGCTACCCGGCCGGCGGCGGCCTGTTCGTCACCGGCGGCAACAGCGCCAACTTCATCGGGTTCCTGGCGGCGCGGCGGCGGCGGATGGGCGCGGCGGTGCGGACCGACGGCGTCGATCCGGCTGCCGGCTGGCGGGTCTACGCGTCGACCGAGTGTCACACGTGGCTGCAGAAGGCGACCGACATGTACGGCCTGGGCACCGGCGCCGTGTCGTGGATCCCGACCGACGGCGAGCAGCGGATGGATGCCGGCGCGCTGCGCGAGGCGATGCGACGCGACGCCCAGGCCGGCAAGCGCCCGCTGATCGTGATCGGCACGGCGGGGACGACCGGCACGGGCGCGATCGACCCGCTGCCCGCGATCCGCGATGCCTGCCGCGAGCACGGCGCGTGGTTCCACGTCGACGGCTCGTACGGCGCGATGGCGGCGGTGCTCGCCGAGCCGCCGCCGGAGCTCGCCGCCCTGCGCGACGCCGACTCGCTGGCGATCGATGGGCACAAGTGGATGTACCTGCCGTGCGACGTCGCGTGCGTGCTGGTCCGCGATCCGGCCGTGCTCGCCGAGACCTTCACGTACCAGCCGCCGTACTACTCGGCGAAGATCCAGAAGCTCGAGGGCACGCAGAGCTACAACGCGCTCGGGCCGGACAACTCGCGCGGGTTTCGCGCGCTCAAGGTGTGGCTCACGCTGCAGCAGGTCGGGCGCTCCGGGTATCGCGCGCTGGTGACCAAGGACATCGAGCTCGCGCGGCTGCTGCACGATCTCGCCGGCAAGCACGACGAGCTCGAGCCGGTCAGCCAGTCGCTCGGGATCACGACGTTCCGGTTCGTGCCGCGCGACCTGGCGACCGGCGATCACGAGGACTACCTGCGCAGGCTCAACATCCAGATCGTGCTTCGCATCCAGGCCGGCGGGCGAGCGTTCGTGTCGCACGCATTCTGCGGCGAGCGGTTCGTGATCCGGTTCTGCAACGTGAACTTCCGCAGCTCCGCCGAGGACGTCGCGATGCTGCCGGAGCTCGTGGTCGAGATCGGGCGCGAGGTCGATCGCGAGCTCCGCGGCGAGCTCGGGCGCGAGCTCGGCCCGGCGATCACGCCGCGGTGAGCGTGAACACGGTCTCGAGCTTGACCCGGAACCGCGCCTCGCTGTTCACCCGCTGCGCGGCGTCGAACCGCCGGAGCGGCTCCGGCAGCTCCGCCGCCACCACACCGAGCTGGCGCAGGGTCTCGATCGCGACCGGAAACGTCGCGCGCGGCTGGTAGTCGCCCTTGTCGCCGTCGGCGATCTTGATCGCGATGCCGAGGCCGCGGCTGCGGATGCCGATCGTCTGGACGCCCTCGCCGCCGATCTTGCTGATCCAGTCGCCGCCGCCGGCCGCCGCGATCGCCGCGTCCTGCCGTCCGGTGCCCGAGATCAGGAACGGATGCTGGGTCATCGCCGCGAAGATCCGCGCCGGGATGTCGCCGAACGCGGGATCGGGGCCGCCGGCGGCGAGGCGCGCGTAGCTGGCGGCGAGCGCGGTCAGCGCAAATGCATAGTTCGGCACCGAGCAGCCATCCGGTCCGCTCGCCATCGCCGCGGGGTCGACGCCGGCGAACGCCGCGACCGCCTCGCGGATGATCGCCTGCACGGGATGCGCGGCGTCGGTGTAGCCGTCGGTGTCCAGGCCGCGGAGGCGGCACAGCGCGAGCATGCCGGCGTGCTTGCCCGAGCAGTTGTGCTGGAGCGGCGTCGGCACCTCGCCGGGCGGCGGGTAGTTGCCGTTCGACAGGTAGAACATCGGAGGGTGCGTGCCGCACTGCAGCTGCGCGGGCCGGCAGCCCGCGGCGGCGAGGATCTGCTCGGCGACCCGGACGTGCTCGGGCTCGCCGTTGTGGCTCGCACACATGAGCGCGAGCGCGCGCTGGTCGAGCCCAAGCCGCTCGAGCCCGCCGGTCGCGACCAGCGGCAGCACCTGCAGCGGCTTGAGCGTCGATCGCGTGAACATCGCGGCGTCGGGATCGCCGGCGCGGTGGAGCAGCCGCCCCGCGCGATCGGCGACCGCGATCGATCCGTGGTGCACCGATTCGACGTGGTCACCGCGCAGCACCGCGACCAGCGGCGCGTGACGGGGCATCGTCGAGCGAACGGCGGCGGATCCGGAGATCATGCCCGGCAGGCTAGCACCGGCGCCGCGCGCCGCGCGCGCACCGCCGCGGAATTGCCGGCGGTGGCCTCCGGTTGCGCCACGCCGTGGGCTGGTCCATGTTTGTCGCGCATGCGGTCCGAAGCGCGCGGCGTCGGCTTCCAGATGAACTTCTTCACCCGCCCGTTGCTCGACGAGCTCGAGCGCGCCGGGGCCCGCATCGACTACCTCGAGGTCCTGTGCGACACGGTGTCGGGCTCGCTCGAGAGCCCGTACCTGGTCGAGCCCCGCCACGCGGCGTGGCTCGCGGATCTCAAACAGCGCTATCCGCTGGTCGCGCACTCCAACTTCGGCGAGGAGTACGGCTTCGCGGAGCTCGAGGACACGCCGTGCGTGCGCCGCCACATCCCGATCGCGCGCGAGATGGGCGCGGCGTGGATGACCGATCACATGTTCTACGGCACGCAATCGACCTCGTACCTGTGGTCGACGCCGATCCAGTTCTCCGCCGCCGAGATCCGGCGCGTCGCCGCCCGCGCGCGCACGCTGCAGGGCCTGCTCGGCGCGCCGCTGCTCCACGAGAACGCGTTCATCTACGCGCTGTTTCCGGGCTCGGATCTGGGCGAGGCCGAGTTCCTGTCGGGTCTGGTCGAGGAGGCCGGCACGTACCTCTTGCTCGACGTCCACAACGTCTACGCCAACTCGAAGAACTTCGCGGGCTTCGATCCGTGGAGCTACGTCGACCGGATCCCGCTCGATCGCGTGCTCGAGATCCACGTCGCCGGCGGCCAGTGGATCGAGGGCTGGTACCACGACCTGCACAACGACAGCGTTCCCGAGCCGGTGTGGGAGCTGGTCCAGCACGTCCTCGAGCGCAGCCGATCGGTGCGCGGCGTGACGCTCGAGGTCCAGGGACCGGTGCACACCGCGCGGTCGCGGCCGATCGACGCCGGCTGGCGCGACATGGCGCTGCGCGACCTCGAGCGCATCGCGGCGCTGTGGAGCCGCGCACGTGATTGAGCTCTACCGGGCGCGCCGCGGCTTCGATGCCCGCACGGTCTACGACGTGTGGATCCGGCTGGTGCAGAGCGAGGCGATGTACGAGGCGATGCTGCGCGGCGAGCACGCGGAGGTCGCACGCGCGCTCGGCTTCGGCGAGCTCGAGCTCGCGATCCTCGACGACTTCGCGATCCAGCCCGGCACGCGGTGGCACGTCGAGAACCTGCGGTTCCGCGCGGTGACGATGGTGTCGCGGCTGCTCGGCTGGCACCTGCCGGCGACGCTGCGCCTGGTGACCGAGGGCCGCGAAGGCTGGCTGCGCGACCTGGTCTACGAGTACCTGTCGCTCGAGCGCTGGGTCGAGCTCGGGCATCACCACCGCTTCGCCGAGTGCGAGCGGTTCGCGGAGTTCGTCGAGCACCGCGTGCTCAAGCGCCGGATGCCGCCGCCGCACATCGAGGCCGTGCTCGCGTTCGAGCGCGGTGTGATCGACCTGCTGCGCCGGGCCGCGGCGCTGCCGATCGCCGCGTGGCCGCCGCCGGCCGCCGTACCCGCGGCCGCGCCGGACGCCGCGATCCTCCGCGGGCCGGTCCAGGTCCAGCTCGCGCTGCCGGTCGACCTGCTCGCGTGGCTGTGCGATCCGAGGACCGAGCTCCACGTCACCACGCCTGCCCCGCTCGACGTGATCGCGTGGATCACCGCGGCCGACGCGCCGGTGCAGACCGCGCCGCTGACGCCGCCGGGCCCGCAGCTGCTCGCCGCCGCGGCGACGCCGCATCCGCGCCGCGACCTCGAGCGGCTCGTCGCCGGCGCCGGCCCGATGATCGCGAGCTGGCTCGAGCGGGGCATCCTGGTGTGCGCGCCCGAGCACGGCTCGTGATCTGGCGTGACGCTGCCGCCCCTGGCACGCGCGGCGTGGCTGCGATACGGTCGCGCGCATGAAGCCCGACGGCGCGACCGGGGCGCTCCGCGAGCGCAAGAATCTGGTGCCGCTGCCGTACTGGCGCGTCAGCTACCAGCGCTACGACGGGCCGATGACCGAGGACGCGCTGTGCGCGCACCTGCTCGGCCGCGAGGCCTACCGCCGCACCGACTTCGTCGCCGTCCACGACGGCGCCGGCCGGCACGCGCTGGTCGCGGTCGAGCGCCGGCAGGAGCCGGGCGATCCGCTGTTCACGCCGATCACCGCGGTCGAGGTGCTCGCGCTGCCCGATCGCTGCCGGTTCGTGCGCGATCGCGACACCGATCCGCAGTGCCCGTCGGCGCTCGCGCGGCTCGCCCGGGCCCATGGCGTCGGCCCCGACGACACGCTGATCGCATGGTCGATGTACGATCACGTCACGTTCATCCACCGCCCCGATCCGGTGGTGATCCGCGTCGTCGAGGTCGCGCCGCCCGATCCGCCGAAGCTGTACGAGGTCGCCAGGAAGGTCCTGTCGTACGCCGACCTGCCGCCGATCATCCTCGAGCTCGAGACCATCGACCTGCGCGCGCTGTGCAGCTCGGTGCGCGCCAAGGCGTACCTGTTCCCGTGTCAGTCCGGCGGGCTCGAGGCGGTCGGCGCGCCGGTGTACTTCCTCGATGATCGCCCGGCCGAGCGCCAGGACTGGACGCTGATCGGCTGCCACCGCACCCTGGAGTTCCACCGCCACTTCTACGGCGACGAGCCGCCGATGGTCAGCATGTGCCCGCGCGACCTCGCCGGCGCGCGCACGCAGCCGACGCTGCTCAAGTGCTGCCTGCAGACCTGGAAGGCCGAGCACGAGCGGATCGCGAGCGGGCACCTCGAGCGCGACGGCGCGTCGATGATCGTGCCGTGGAGCTCGGACGAGCACCTGATCGAGCGCGCGTTGCGCGAGCTCGCGGCCACCGCTGACAGGAGCACCACGACATGAGCGAGACATCCGATCCCGAGCCACGGTCCGCCGTCGCCACGGTCCAGGTCGACAACGAGCGCGTGCGCGTGACCGAGTGGCGGTTCGCGCCCGGCGCCCAGACCGGCTGGCACCGCCACGAGCTCGACTACGTGGTCGTGCCGATGACCACCGGGCGGCTCCGCCTCGACACCGGCAGCTCCGAGACGATCGCCGAGCTGGTGCTCGGGCAGTCGTACTCCCGGCAGGCGCCGGTCGAGCACAACGTCATCAACGCGAACCCCTACGAGCTCGCGTTCATCGAGATCGAAATGAAGCGCTGACCGCCCGGGCGCCATGGCAGAACCAGCTCCGGGGCCACGCCGCGCGCTGCGCGGGTTCGTGCTGCTGAACGTGGCGACGATCGGCTGGGGCAGCACGTACTGCGTGATCCAGCTCGCGGAGCAGACCGGGCTCACCGCCGGCGGCGTGACGTTCCTGCGCTTCGCCGTGGCGGCGCTCGCGATGGCGCCGTTCGTGCGGTTCGAGCGCCGCGTGGTGCGCGCCGGCATCGAGCTCGGCATGTGGCTCGGCGCCGGCTACATCACGCAGGCCGCCGGGCTGCGCTACACCAGCGTCGGCCACGCGGCGTTCATCTCGACGATGTTCGTGATCCTCGTGCCGCTGGGCGCGGTGCTGCGCGGACACCGCGTCGCGGCGCTGGTGTGGGCGGCCGCGGTCGTCGCGGCGGCCGGCGTCACCCTGCTCAGCTTCGACGGCGGCGCGCCGAACGCCGGCGACGCATGGTGCGTGCTCAGCGCGGTGATCTGGGCGTTCTACATCACCCGGCTCGAGCACTTCGCGCCGCAGTTCTCGGCGCGCACGCTCACCGCCGTGCACGTCTGCGCGGTCGTGCCGTGGGCGGCGCTGGTCGCGGCGATGGATGGTGCGCTGACCGCGTCGCTCACCAGCGTGCCGTGGCTGCACGTCGTGTACCTCGGCATCGCGGGCTCGGCGGCGACCGCGTGGCTGCAGGTGCTCGGGCAAGCCCGGGTCCCGGCGCCGACCGCCGCGATCATCTACACGCTCGAGCCGGTGTGGGCGAGCCTGTTCGCGATGATCGTGTTCGGCGACTCGTTCGGCTGGCGCGGCTGGATCGGCGCCGCGATGATCCTCGTCGCCGCGGTGGCGTCGACCCGGGCACCTCCGCCGAGCCAGACGGCCTAGGCGCTGCGCCGCCGGCGGCGGGACACGCGATCGAGGAAGCAGCGCTGCTTGGGCGGCACCAGCATCGGCGAGTCGTGCGCGAGCTCGTGCGAGTACAGCCGATCGGCGATCGCGGCGAACGCGGCGACGAACGCGCGGCGGTCGCGCGCGACCTTCGCGCCGGCGACCGGGCGGTACGCGGCCTCGGGAAACGGACGCCGGTACAGCGCGAACGCGACGATCTGCTCGACCAGCTCGAGCCGGTCATTGAGCGCCATCAGCGCCTGCCCGATCTGGTCGTAGAGCGCGGCGTCGGCGGCGCAGTCGATCCAGCTCGCCGCGCCGGGCGGCGGATCGCGGACCACGAGGTGCGCGGTCACGAAGCTCTTGCCGTCGCCGAGCGCGATCGCCTGCTCGACGCGCTCGACCGACTCGAGCAGGATCTCGATGCGGTCGGGGTAGATGTTCGAGCCCTCGGGCGTGCTGAACACGTCGCGCTTGCGGCCGAGGATCTCGAGGTACCCGGCCGGGTCGATCCGGCCGATGTCGCCGGTGCGGTAGAACCCGTCGGCGCCGACCAGCTCGCGCCCGGCGGGGTCGGCGTGGTAGCCGAGCGCGAGGCCCGGGCTGCGGACCAGGAGCTCGCCGTCGGCATCGAGCCGGAGCTCGACGTCCGCGACCGGCACCCCGGCGCACCCCGGCCGCCACGCGCCGAGCGGCGTGACCGCGACGACCGACGCCTCGCTCGAGCCGTAGATCTCGAGCACCTCGACCCGCTGCGCGCGCAGCCGCTCGAACGATTGCGCGTTCGCCTTGCCGCCGGCGCTGACCACGAGCCTGGCACGCGGGCCGAAGATCCGCGGCTCGGTGCCCGGCGGCGGCGCCTGGCGAACGAGCGCGGCGAGCACGCGCGGCGTCATCGGCAGCACGTCGGGATCGAGCGCGCGGACCTCGGCGAGCGAGGCGCTGGTGTCGATCCGCCGCGGGACCGCGAGCTCGGCGCCCAGGCGCATCGCCGTGGTGAACATGTGGCCGGCGAACGCATGCGTCAGCGAACAGATCGCGAGCACGCGCAGCGGCGCCTCGGCTCCGAGCTTGCCCAGCTCGTCACCGACGAACCGCGCATAGCGCGTGAACGCCTCGAACGTTCGCAGCACGAGCTTCGGCGTGCCGGTGCTGCCGGCGGTCGGCTGCAGGACGAACGGATCGGCGAGCCGGACCGACGCGGCGAGGCGGCGCAGGGTCTGTGCGGCGCGCGCGTCGGTGGCGCCGGCGCCGAACAGCCGCGCGGCGGCGGGCGCGGACTGCGCGGGCACGTCGTGGTCGTCGATGCCTCCGGGCCCGCGACCGTCGTGGCACAACAGCGGCAGGCCGAGCGCGGCGGCTTGCTCGAGGAACGCGGGGGTCGTGAACACGGCGGCCGCATCGCTCTGCCGCGCGACCGCGGTGACGTACTCCGCCGAGAACAGCGGTGACACCGCGGTCGGGATCAAGCCGGCGTACCCGGCCGCCAGCATGAACAGCGCGAGCGGGATCGTGTCCTCGGCCAGGCACAGCACCCGGCTGCGTGGCGCGAGCGCGAGCGCACGCAGCTGATCGATCGCGCGCGCGATTGCCGACGCTGCCGCGCCGTACGTGATGGAACCCTCGCCGTGGACGAACAGCGCGCCGTCAGGCCTCGCTTCCGCCGAGCGTGCGAAGTAGTCGAGCAACGTCCGCGACGGCGCCATGGATCGCGCGTCACTATACTGCAGCATGCCTGCGGACGCCGTTCCCCCCTCGCCGTTCGCCGCCGCGGCCGATCGTTACTAAGCGCTGAGCCGCGCGCGTGGCGGCTCGCGCAGCTGGACGGCGAGGCGCTCGAGCGCACCGGGAACCTCGGCGTCGTCGCTGACATCGAGCATCGCCGTCATCCGTACGCCGAGCGCCACCGGGCACGGCCGCCGCAGCAGCGGGATGAAGCGCGCCTGGCGGCTCTCGGTTGCCTGGAACCTCGCCAGGTCGGACTGCAGCTCCTCGAACGGGCCCGCGAGGTAGCTCGGGGTGAACACGCCGACGGTGTAGCGGCTGGTCGCGACCGCGCGCTCGATCTCGGCGATGCGCGGCAACCCGAGCCCGAAGTCGCGGTGCTCGAGGCACACCCGCAGGTCGAGCCGCTCGAGCAACGGGACCACGACGCCGATGACGAACGCGCGGTCGGCGCGGTCGGCGTGGCTGTAGCTGAGGAACACGTCGTAGGCGTGGTCGTCGCGGCGCGGCGGTAGCGTCACCGGCGGTGCGCTGCCGCCGTGGTACAGCGCGATCGGATAGTTCTCCTCGAGCTCGGCCTTGAACACCGGGCGCTGGCCGGCGTGCTCGGCGGCCACGCGCTGCTGGACGTGGTGGAACAGGTCGCAGATCCGGATCACGCCGCCGGTGCCGCCGGCCGCGCCGCGGAGGCCGTCGAGCAGGTGACCGGTGAACACGCCGTTGCGCGCGCCGGGGACGACGTAGGCGAAGCCGTCGCTGCGCGAGGCGGCGAGCACCGCGCGGCCACGGCCGTGCGCGAGCGGCGCGAGGATCGAGCCGGTCAGCTGCGGCGCGAGGACGTCGAGCGCGATGTCGCGAGGCTCGGCGACGCCGGAGGCGCGGCAGCAGTCGAGCACGACGGTGAGCCGGGCCGCGGCGATCCGCGACAGCCGCGCGGACAGCTCGTGGCCCGAGATCGCGGTGTCCGAGAGCTGCGGCTCGCTGCCCGCCCGGCCGTCGACCGGCATCAGGAAGCAGGTGTCGCCCGCCGCGCCGTCCGCCCGGCCGCCGTGGCCGGAGAAGTAGAGGACCACGGTCGAGTGCTCGGTGGTGCGCGTGGCGAGGCCGTCGAGCTCGGCGAGGATGGCGGCCCTGGTGGCGTCGCCGTCGAGCAGCAGGCGCACGTTGCCGTCGGGATAGCCGCAGCGCGCCGGGTCGCGCAGCACGGCGGCGATGTCGCGGGCGTCCTCGGTCGCAGGCAGCGGCCGGATGTGACGGTAGGCCGAGATGCCGATCGACAGCGCGTGGGCATCGGGCAAGGTCATCATGCGCGGTCCGGAGGAGGCCACCATGTGCCACAGGCGCCGCGACCGTCCGGAAGACTACAAGCTCGCGACACCGGGTGCGAGGCTGGCGCTGTGCTCGCCGCGCTGCAGGGTGCATGCACCCGCGGCAACCTCAGCCCGCTGTATCGCGGCCAGCTCCTGGTCGCCGCGGTGCAGGTCCAGGTCCAGGCGCCGTGAACCGCAGACCCGGCTGACCAGGCGCCGGAGCGCCGCTGCTACTTCTGAAGCGCCGCGGCGCGCGCGACGATCCAGTCGGTGACCAGCTGGAGCGCCTCGGGCGCGAACGTCTGTTCGATCGCGCCGTACTCGCTGGGCGCGCCGGTCGCGCTGTGCTGGAACAGGTGGTTGACGCCCGGGATCAGCTTGACCGTGGCATCGCGGTTCTTGCCGTGCTGCAGGGCGCGCTCGATGATCGGCAGGTTGTCCTTGGGGACCTGGAGGTCGCGCTCGCCGGCCAGCGCGAGCACCGGGACGTGCACCTTCTCGAGGTAGGGCACCGGATCGATCGCGAGGAATGTGCGGATCCAGGGCGAGCCGAGCTGCTTGCGGATGGCGTCGCCGTCGTGCCGGCGCTGCGGATCGGCATCGATGAACGCGGTGATCGCCGCGTCGGCGTCCGCGTCGGTTCGCGCGGCGCGGAGCCGCCGGTAGAGCTGCTCCGAGGCGGTGCGTTCCCCGGCGATCTTGGCCTCGCCGACACCCGCGGCGCGGGCGATCAGCGCCGCCTGCGCGACCAGGATCCGGTCCCCGGTCATCGCCGGGCCGGCCAGCATCACGACGAACCGCGCGCGGTGATCCTGGCTGGCGACGATCGGCCCGATCAGGCCGCCCTCGGAGTGCCCGAGGATGCCGATCGCTCGCTGGTCGATCTCGGGCCGCGCCGCGAGCCAGCCCAGCTCGCTGCGCACGTCCTCGACGAAGTCCAGCGTGGTGAGTTGCTCGCCGGCGCCACCCGACTTGCCGACGCCCCGGTCGTCGAGCCGCAGGGTCGCGATGCCCCGCCGCACCAGCGCATCCGAGATCACCAGGAACGGCTTGTGGTCGAAGATCGTCTCGTCGCGATCCTGCGGCCCGGACCCGGTCACGAACACCACGGCCGGGAACGGCCCCGCGCCCGCCGGCAGGCTGAGCGTCCCGCCCAGCGTGATCGTCTCGCCTGCACGCCTGGGATCGCGCGGCGCCGCGGCGACCGAGATCGACACCTCCTCCTCGCGGTACGGGAATGGCCGGCGCGGCTGCTGCGGCCGCCGCGGCGCCTCGATCTTGTCCACCCGCGAGAGCGCCAGCGGGAGCGGCTTGCCCTGGGTGAACGTTCCGACCAGCGCGTCGCCGTCGAGCTTGCCCTCGAAGCTGGCGTGCAGCTTGGCCAGCTCGAACTTCACCGACGAGCCGGTGATGATGGCGCGATCGACGGCGATCCCGGTCAACCCCTGATCGAGGCTGTCGAGCGTCGCATGCAGCGAGCCGTCCGGCCGGCGGTCGACGTGGAACGCCAGCCGCAGCTTCAGGGCGCCGAGGTCGAGCACGCCGAGCCAGATGCCTTCCGGCCCCTTGCCCGGCCCGGCGTGCGCCGGTGGGCCGCACAGCAGGACCATCAGCGCGGCGGCAGGAGCCATCCAGCGAGCCATCTACGACCTCCCTGTCGAGGGGTGCGCGGCGACGCGGCGGAAGATCACGTACGACGCGGCGGCCGGGACGAGCGCGGAGACCACCAGCACGCCGACGACGACCGCGGCCGGGGCACCGGCGAGCGCGGCGACGAGCGCCAGCGCGCCCCCGGCGACGAACATCCAGCCGCCGAGCCGGTGGGTGCGCAGCCAGACCTCGTCATCGGCCAGCGTCCACGGCGTGCGGATCCCGATCCAGCGGTTGCGCCGTAGCTTGCCGAGGTAGTTGCCGAGCACGGTGATGAATCCGCTGGTCGCGATCAACAACCAGCGCGTCACGTCGGTGGTGTCGTCGAGCGCGGCGCGCAGCGCGACCGCGTGGATCGCAAACAACAGCGCCGCGACCGCGGTCGGGATGACGTGGAGCGTCGCCGCGGACCGCTGGCGCCGGACCACCGCGCGGGTGATCGCGTAGGCCACCAGGCCGAGCAGCGGCAACACGAACGGCCCCAGCGGCTTGGCGACGAACCCGTTGGCATGCCCCGCCAGGTCGAAGTGGATCGGGAACGCGTCCGGCAGCCGGGTGTACAGCGCCGCGCTGAGCGCGAACGAGGCAGCGACCAGCCCGCGGCCGACCGACCGCGCGGCGCTCACGTCCCCGCTCACCTTCGCGCTCCCCGGGGCCGTGCCAGCCCGCGCGGCAAGAGGTCGAGCAGCAACGTGGCCGCGTCCTGCAGCACGGTGGTGTTCAGCGTGTACACGATCTGCTGGCCCCGGCGCTCGCTGCGGATCAGATCGGCGGCCTTGAGCACCGCGAAGTGATGAGACATCGACGCCTTGGTGACGTCGAACGCCTCCGCCAGCTGCCCTGCGGTGCGCGAGCCACCGTGCAAGAGCTTCAAGATCTGGCGCCGCGTCGGATCGGAGATCGCCTTGAAGATGTCCTGTGTGCTCATGGCTTAGATAGTTAGACAACCATCTAAATACTGCCGGCGGTGCGATCTGTCAAGCGGGGGCATGGTGCTGACGCGGCCAAGCTAGCCGGCGAGTGCGCCGCGGCGGCCCAGGCCCGGAGCCGACAGCGCGCGGCCGAGCGCCGCGAGGCTGTCGAGGTCGTGGACCGGGCGGTGCTCGTCGACGTTGGGCAGGAGCGCGCGGACGCCCGCGGCGCGCGGCTCGAACCCGGCGTAGCGCAGCAGCGGATTGAGCCAGATCAGGCGCCGGCACGATCGCCGCAGCCGCGCGGCCTCGGCGGCGAGGCCGCCGGAAGTATCCTCGCGATCGAGCCCGTCGGTGACCAGCAGCACCACGGCGCCCTGGGCCAGCACGCGGCGCGACCAGGTGCGGTTGAACTCGTGCAGGCTGGCGCCCAGGCGGGTCCCCGAGGCCCAGTCGCTGACCTCGTTGCCGCAGCGCGCGAGCGCGGCGTCGACGTCCCGGTGGCGCAGCGTGCGCGTGACGTTGGTCAGCCGGGTCGCGAACAGGAACACGTGGCCGCGGCCATGCTCGGCGAGCAGCGCGTGCAGGAACCGCAGCAGCATCTCGGAGTAGCGGCCCATCGAGCCCGAGATGTCGCACAGGGCGACGATCACCGGCGGCCGCTCGATCCGCGCGCGGTGGCGCAGCGCGATGAGCTCGCCGCCGCCGCGCAGCGCCGTGCGCAAGGTGCGGGCGCGATCGATCTCGCCGCGCGCCGCGGGCCGGGTCCGCCGCGTGACCAGCGGGCGGACGTCGAGCTCGAGCCGGCGCACCAGCGCGCGCGCCCGCGCCAGCTCGTCGGCCGACATCTGATCGAAGTCGCGCGTCCGCAGGACCTCGTCGGCGGAGTACGCCAGGAACGTGTCGACCTCGGGCGGCATCTCCGGCGCCCGGGGCGGCGCGGCGTGCGGCGAGGGCGGCCGCCAGGCCTCGCTGAGCCGGCGCGACACCTGCTGGTTGACCGGCGCCTTGACCTGCGGCAGCAGCATCGCCAGCGCGCTCTGCATGCCCATCGGGTCGCGCCAGAACAGCCGGAACGCCTCGTCGAACAGCGCGTGATCGCTGTGGCGGCGCACCAGCACCGCGTGGAGCGCCCAGTAGAACTGCTCGCGCGCCATGATGTCGACGGTCGCGACTGCGCGCTGGGCGTCGAGCGTGTCGCCGGGACCGACGCGCAACCCGGCGCGGCGGAGCAGCCGCGTGAAGTGCATGACGTTGGCGGCGAGCCGCTCGCCGCTGGGTTCGACCGCCATCGCGGCGAGTATGACCGATCGCGGCGCCGGCACGCCGGTGGTCGCCTGGCACATGTGCCAGCGAGGCATGCCGTGCCACCCTGTGGCCAAGGCCCCGAACTGCCTGGCCGGCGTGCGAGGCGGCGACGGCCCACGGCTTGCTGCCGTGCCACGCATGTCAGGAGGAACGCAGATGCGGACCGGTAGATGGTTGGGTGCAGGAGTCTTTGCAATGCTGCTGTCCGGATGCGCCACGACGCGCGCGGTCGAACCGGAGCCGAAGACCGGCACGACGACCGCGGCGATCTGCACCGACGACACCACCGGCTGCAAGGATCCGAACGGCACCGGGGTGTACACGGCGGAGGGCGGCTCGGCGGGGATCGGCGACCAGAAGCTGATGATCACGCACTTCGTCAACGACAGCGGGCGCGTGACCTTCCACGGCCGGTACTTCGACGCGGGGCAGAAACAGTGGGCGCCGCTGCCCACGCCCGGCCTGGCCTACGGCGCCGTGTATCAGGGCAAGCCGCTGTCAGTCGTCGCGGTGAGCGAGACCTCGACGGCGATGCAGTGGCAGCTGTTCGATCCCGAGGCCCAGGTGGTGGTCCTGGCGCCCGAGCCCGGCAAGCCGCCGACCGGCCTCACCGTCTACCTCCAGGTCGCGCTGCCGCACGCCGCGTCGAGCACCGCTGGCAACACGCCGAACACCGCCGCGCCAGCGCCGCTGCGCGATGCCGCCGGGGTACCGCTGCCGGCGCCGGCGCCGATGGCCGCGCCGCTGGGAGATATCCGCTACTACGCCCTCGACTTCACGCCCGGCGGGTCGGGGACCACCGAGCGGAAGCAGCCGCTGACGACGTACCAGCTGAGCTGGCACGATACGCGCAGCGTGGCGCCCGTGCCGTACTGCGCGGACGCCCAGGGCGGCGCCGATACCGTGGTGTTCCAGCAGGGCATTGACGTCGATCCGGTCAACGGCCGCGTCGCGGCGATCGCGTACACCGCCGGCCTGGTCACGCTGTCGTGCAGCCTCGGCGCGCCGGCGAAGGTCTACGGCTGGGGCTACCGCTACGATGCCAAGGCGCTGTTCTACTTCGCCGCGGCGATCCAGATGAAGCGCGCGTCGTACTGCGGCGACGAGGGCCACTACACGGTCGCCGGCACCGAGATCCACATCTTCGACGACCAGGGGTTCCACCCCATCGGCGGGCTCAAGCTGGTGGACAAGATCGCCACAGTCGAGGCCTCGTGGACGCCCGACGGCGCGACGTGCGTGACCCCGGGCAACCGGCGCCATGTCGACATGCCGTTCGCCGGCTGCCCGAACCGGATCCTGCCGTCGTGCGACGCCAAGCTGCTCGCCGCGAAGCCGCCGTACCTCGTGGACGCACCGCTGGCGCCCGGCGCGAACTGACCGCGCCTGCGCTCGCCGGTCACGGCGCCGCGGCGCTCGCCGGGAGTCGCGCCAGGGCATCGCGGGCGGCCCGGGCTGCGGCGAGCCTGGGCTTGCGCTGCAGCGCCTGGTCGGCGTGATCCAGGCCGCGGGCGACGGCGCCCGGCGTCCGCGCCAGGGTCGCGAGCTGCAGGTCGACCTCGGCCGCCGCGACCTGGGCCTCGGCGAGCTGGGGGTCGAGCGCGATCGCCGCCTCGGCCTCGGCGCGCGCGGCGGCCAGCGCGGCGGCCGGATCGCGCCCCGAGCGCGCGGCCCACAGCGCATCGGCGAGCGCGAGGTGTGCCGCCTCGATCCGGACGTAGGCACGCGATGACGCCGGCACGATCGGCGTGACCTCGCCGAGCGCGCGGCGGCCGGCATCGAGCGCGCTCGTCGGATCGGCCGGGCGGCGGGCCTGGAACGTCGCCTCGGCGGCGGCGGCGGCGAGGCGGTAGTAGGCCACGCCCCACTGCCCGGGGCGGACCTGCGCGGAGCGCGCGAGGCAGTCGTCGAGGTGGCGCCGCGCGGTCGCCAGCGCCGCCGGATCGCCGCTGCGCTCGGCGAGCCACTGCATCGCCGCGACCTGCGCGCGGGCCAGTGCGTTGAGCAGCGGGGCATAGTTGGGATCGATCTGGAGGCCACGCTCGCCGGTGCGCCGCGCGCTGTCGACCGCCGCGCGCGGATCGATCCCGCTCGCCAGGTGGTACTCCGCGATCGTGGCATACAGGCTCGCCTGGTTGGACCACCCGAACAGGTAGCGCGGATCGATCGCGGTGGCGCGCTCGTAGCGCCGCGCCGCCTGCTCGTACTCGGGCGTCGGATCGCGCCCGGCCTTGTCGAGGCTGTCGCCGAGGCAGGCGTGGACGATGCCGCCGTCGTTGTTGGCCCACAGATCGTCGGGGTCGATCGCCAGCGCCCGGCCGATCTCGTCCTGCGCCAGGTTCCACCACCGGACGGCGTCGCCGCCCTGCTTGTCCTCGTACACGCCGCGGAAGTAGTGCGCGTTGCCGAGCGCGTCCCAGGCGCGGGCGTCGTGCGGACCGACCTCGGTCGCGCGCGTCGCCGCCTGGACGATGCGGTCGAGCAGCGGCCGCTGTTCGCTCGGGCCGGCCAGCGCTGGCGCGCGGTACCACAGGATCAGGACGTACGCCCGGGTCGTGTAGGCCGAGACGTCGTCGGGATCGGCGCGCAGCGCGCGGTCGAGGAGCTCGAGCGCGTGCTCGAGCGGCTCGCGCGGCGTCCGGCCCTGCCGGAACTCGGCCTCGCCGCGCTGCAGCGCGGCCTGTGCGGCGGCCTCGTAGATCGAGGCGTCGCTGCGCGCGACCTCGCTGGCCTCGGCGTACAGCGCGGCCGCGCGCTCGAGCCCCGGACGCGCACCATCGTAGTCGCCGTGGTCGAACGCCTCGACGGCGGCGCCGTACGCGGCGTCGGGCGCGAGCTTTCCGGCCTCGAACAGCCACGGCGCGCGACCGGCGACCTGGCGCGCGCGCTGCTCGGCGGCGGCGAAGTCGCGGTGGTAGAACGCGATCAGCGCCTCGAGCACCGCCGCGTCGTCGCCCGAGGCGCGGCTCTGGGTGAGCTCGGCCAGGACCGGCGCCAGGTGGTGCTGCGCGAGCTCCTGCTGGCGCCGGAGCCGGTCCTTGTCGTCCTGGGAGAACCGGCGCGCGTCCTCGAGCGCGCGGTGATAGAGCTCGCCGAGGGCGCGGCCGCGCGCCGCGTGGAGCTCGGGGGTCTGCAGCCCCTCGCGGGCGGCCCGGGCGAGCTCGTCGGCGGCGTCGCGCCACTCGTGGAGCGCGAGGTGACCGCGGCCGAGCGCCTCGTGGATCAGCGCGTCGCCGAGCTCGCCGAGATCGTGCTCGGTGGCGGCGATCGCCCGCATCTGCTCGCGGACGCGCGCGCGGTCCGGGCGCGTGTCGTGCAGCGGCAGCATGTACGCCGTGCGCAGGAACAGCTCGATCTCCTTGGCGTCCCGACCGAGGCGCTCGGCGAGCCGGGTGCGCTCGGCGGTCCGGGAGATCTCGCCGCGCGAGATGATCCAGGCGCGGATCCCGAGCGCCGCCACCACCGCGATGATCGCCAGCGACCAGACGCCGAGCACCACCAGCGCGCGCTGCCGGCGGGCGCGCAGCCGTACGCGCTGCCACAGCGACGGGCGCCGGCCCAGGATCGGCTCGCCGGCGAGGTAGTGGCCGAGATCGCCGGCGAGCGCGCGGGCCGACGGATAGCGCTGCGTCGGATCCTTGGCCAGGCACTTGAGCGTGATGGTCTCGAGATCGACCGGCAGGCTCGGCACCAGGCTGCGCGGCGCCGGCGGATCGTCGTGGAGCACCTGCGCCAGCGCCTGGGCCAGCGACGTATTGGTGAACGGCGGCCGGCCCGCCAGCAGCTCGAACAAGGTCGCGCCGAGGCTGTAGACGTCGGACCGGCGGTCGACCGCGCGGAGGTCACCGCGCGCCTGCTCGGGCGACATGTACGCCGGGGTGCCGAGCGGCACGCCGGACTCGGTGAGCCCGACCTCGATCGTCGCCTCGCGCGCCAGGCCGAAGTCCATGACCACCGGGAACCAGCGGCCGTCCTCGGTGCGCTCGACCAGGATGTTCGCCGGCTTGAGATCGCGGTGCACGATGCCGAGCCGGTGCGCCTCCTGGACGGCCTCGGCGACGTCGCGCATCACCGCGATCTTCTCGTCGAGCACCATCCGCGCGGCCGCCGCGTGCAGCGGCTCGCCGTCGACCAGCTGGAGGGCGATGTACGCGCGGCCCTCGACCTCGCCGACCTCGTAGATCCGGCAGATGTTCGGGTGATCGATCTGCGCCTGCGCGCGGGCTTCGCGCAACAGCCGCATCGTCAGGTTCGGATCGGCGCCGTGGATGAACTTGATCGCGACGCTGCGATCGAGGCGGCGATCGCGGGCGCGGTAGACCGCCCCCATCCCGCCCTTGCCGAGCAGGCCCTGCAGCTCGTAGCGGTCCCACCGCGCCACCGGCGGGTTCGCCGCAGACGTCACCGCCGCCACCGGGTGTTCCAGCGGCAAGGTCCCGGCGCTCCCGAGCTCGCGATCCTCCACGTCCGCGGCGATGCTACCGCGGACGCGGGGTGCGGATCACCCGTGCGCGCCGGTGTCGACCGGCCCGATCAGAACTGCTGGCTCAGGCGCAGGTAGAACTGCCGGCCCAGAAAATTGTAGGCCGACTCGTCGGCGTTGAGCACACCGCCATTGTAGATCAGCGGCGGCCGGGTGTTCGTGACGTTGTTGGCGCCGAGCGTGATCTGGGTCGTGCCCTGCGGTCCCTTGACCGCGTACGCCGCGAACACGTCGCCCTTGGCATAGGCCGCGACCTCGCGCCGGCCGTTGCTCGGATCATTGCAGTTGTCCTGGTTGCACTCCTGGAAGCTGTTGACGAACTGCACGTTGAAGCCGCCGCTCAGGCCCGACGGATGGCTCCAGATCGTGAACACGTTGAACTTCAGGCTGGGATTGACGCCGAGGTCGTAGAACCCGCGGCCGTGCAGCACCTGCTCCTTGAGCGTGCTCGGATCGACGGTGCCGGTGTCGATGTTGTACTTGAGCAGGTAGGTGCCCTCGACCGCGTGCCGGAACGAGCCGAGGCAGTTCTTGTACTGGTACGCCGCCGAGAAATCCAGGCCGGACGTCGACAGCGCGCCGACGTTCTGGATCGTGTCGACCAGGTGGCTGATCTCGTGGGTCACGGGATCACGCTCGACCTGGTGACAGAACCGCTCGATCCCGCCCTGGTAGCACTGCGCCAGGATCGTCTGCGGCGGCAGGAACGAGATCGCGTTGTCGATCTGGATGTTCCAGTAGTCGAGCGTGACGTCGAGGCCCTTGATCGGCTCGTAGACCAGGCCCGCGGTGGCCTGCTTCGCGGTCTCGGGCTGGAGCTCGGTGTTGCCGCCGCTGCGGACCCGCTGCTGGCTCGACGCGAACGCCGAGTTGGCGGGCACGCCCTGGGCCGCGCACTGCCTGGCGGTCATCGCGTCCAGCTCGACCGGGTTCTTCGAGCTGGGCGGCTTGGTGTCGCACGGATCTTCGAGCGACACGAAGCCCTCGGACTGGCCCGAGAACAGGTCGGCGACGTTGGGCGCGCGGAACGCGTTGCCGTAGGTGCCGCGCACCGCGACGCCGCCCGCCAGGCGGACCAGGCCGGTCACCTTGCCGGTCGCGCCCGAGCCGAACGTGTTGTAGTCGTAGGCGCGCCCGGCGGCGTTGATCTCGACCCACTTCACCACGTCGCCGCCCGCGTACGGCACGATCGACAGCTCGCCGAAGCCTTCGAACGTGTGGTACGAGCCCAGCGTCGGCTGCCCCGCGACTCCGGTGGTGTCGCCGGTCGCCGTCAGCGGATCGGGTTGCTGGCCGCCGTGCTCGAAGCGGTAGTCGCCGCCGAACGCGAGCGAGATGTCGCCGTGGTTGGGCAGATCGACGAGCTTGCCGCTCGTGGTCACCTGCGCCGTGTGCTGCTCGTCGACCCCGGACTGGGTGCCGGTGAACGTCAGGTAACTGATCGCCCGGGGATCGACGTGCCCGGGGACGAGCAGGTTGAGCGGGACGCAGTCCGCGATCGCGTGGCCCGGCGTGCCGCACTGCGCGCCGTTGGTCGGATCCATGAAGCTCGGGCCGAGCGCGTTGCGCAGCCGGCTGAGGATCAGGTCGCCGTGGCTCGATTGCGTCGAGTCGGTCTTGCCGAAGTTGTAGGAGCCCTCCCACTTCCAGTTGTGGACCAGTGGTACGTCGTCGGGGGTGTTGCCATTGACGCCGACCACGAGGCGCATCGTGTTGACTTCTTGCTGGGCGGTGCGCGGGCCGAACTCGACCAGCCGGCGGTTGTAGTCGACGACGTCCTGGCCGAGCGGGTTGTAGATGCTGTCCTTGGAGATCGGCGTGCCGAACAGGCCGAGCGTCGCCGGCTCCTCGGCGAGCTGCTGGTCGGACTTGCGGTTGTTGAACTGGCCCTCGAAGAACGCGTGCGCATTGCGGGTGATGTCGTAGTGGCCGTTCGAGAACAGGTTGACGCGGCTCGACGGCGTCAACAGGTAGTTGAGCGGCTGGAAGTTGTAGTTGTCTCCGAAGCTGTCCGCGGTCGGCAGGACGTAGTTGCGGAACCCGCCGTGGCCGTCCGCGGTGCAGTACGGGTTGTTCTTGGTCGGCGTGCACCCCGGGACGCTGAGCGGCGCACCGTTGTTCGGCAGCGCATTGATCCGCCCGGTCACCCCCGCCGGCGAGCCGCTCAGGATCCGCTGCGAGCACTCGCCGCTGGCTTCGCCCTCGGGCGTGCACGTGAAGTCGTACGAGTACCTCTGCTTGCCGAACCCGCGATCACCGGCCATCACCGGCTTCTGCTGCTGGTAGCCGCCGGAGAACGTGATGTTGCCGTGGTCCGACGAGTGGCCGGTCACGAAGCTGAGGTCGTAGTTGGTGCCGTCGCGGACCTGCGTCGTCGAGGTGTAGACCGTGGCCTCGGTGCCGGTCATGTCCGAGCGCGTGATGATGTTGACCACACCGGCGACCGCGTCCGAGCCGTAGATCGCCGAGGCGCCGTCCTTGAGGACCTCGACTCGCTCGATCATCGCCAGCGGGATCGTGCCGAAGTCGACCGAGCTGTCGGCGCCCAGGCCGCTCGACACCACGCGGCGGCCGTTGAGCAGCACCAGCGTGCGCGCCGTGCCGAGGCTGCGCAGGTTGATCCGGGTCGAGCCGTCGCCGCCGTTGTTGTTCTGCGCGTTGATCGCGTTGCCCTGCGACGGGATGTTCTGGAGGATCTCGCCGACGTTGGTCAGGCCGGCCGCCGCCATCTTCTCCCGGTCGACGACCGACACCGGCGACGGCGAGTCGATCTCCTTGCGGCTGATCAGCGAGCCCGTGACGGTGATGGTCTCCGAGCCCTTGGTCGCCGCCTGGTCGGCCAGGCGCTGGAGGTCGGCCTCGCTCAGCGCGGGCTCGCCCTGCCCTGGTGCGGCGGGCTCGGCGCTCGGCGGCGGCGGCGCGGGCTCGGCCGGGGCGCCGCTCGCGCTCGCCTGCGGTGGATCGCCGGCCGGGGTCGGCGCCGGGTCGGCCGCCGGTTGCGCCTGCGCGACCCGCCTGGCCCAGCGCACCGGCGACCCATGTGCGCCGGGCGCCTGCCTGGCGCGCATCCGCAACGACCTCGGCGGGTGATTGTCGGCCGCGACCGGCGCAATCCCGACGAGAAATAGACCAAGACCGCAAGCGAGAGTCTTCATTCTTGTCATTTACCTGCTCCGCATTTTGCGAATTCACACTGTCACACCGTGGAGCGCAACTCGCCGGCGGCAAGCTAACTTGCAGTGTCGACACACAATCGCAATACCTCACTGATTGACGCACCCATGGCAAAGTCACTCTCGCCTTGGCTCGTGATCATGATAGGGACGACGACCGGCGTACTCACCCGGTGACGCACCTCCGGCAAGGTCCGGCAGGCCCGGGCTCGACGGCGGCGCGGCGGCGCGCGAAGCCGCGCGGTGCCCGCCGGTGCGCGTGACGACCGCGGAACACCTGCGACAGCTCCGCAGCGTCCTCGTCGCGCCCTGTCATCGACCGGCTGTGCCGCCGGACCAGATCGACCAGAAGATCGACCAGATCGACTAGATTGTCGATCGGGGCGCGTAGCCCGCGAGCGCGAGCTGCAGCTCGAACCGGACCTCGCCGCCCTGGACCGGCAGGCGAACCAGGCCGTTGACCTCGTCGAGCAGCGCCTGGGTGAGCTCGGCCGACGCGTCGCCGCGATGCGACAGCCCGACCTCGTGGCCCTCGGGCACGCAGCGCAGCTGCAGCAGGATCTCGAGCTCGCCGTCGTGATCGGCCAGCACGCGCTCCGCACAGCGCTGGATCTCGCGACAGAACACCGCCAGTCCCTGCGCCGAGGTCCGTGCGGTGAACTCGTCCTGCGGCATCAGCAGGCGCACCTGCCCGAGCGTCACGCGCGCCGGCGTCCTCGGTGCATCGCTGTCGCCCGCCGGGCTCGCCGGGTGCGTCGTCCAGCCGCCCTCGGCACGGTAGGCCTGGGCATCGATCGGGCTGACGTAGACCTCGTCGCGCCAGGTCAGCGCGAACGCCATCCGGTCGCCGGTCGCCGGCAGCGACAGCTCCTTGCCCTCGATCAGCGCGCGGCGGATCTGGCGCCACGCCTCGCTGGTCAGCTCGATCGCGAAGCCGTCCTCGAGCAGCTTGCCGCCGCACGACGCCTGCTCGGCGACGAACACGACGAAGCAGCCGCAGACCCGCGAGCCGTCGCTCCCCGGCGGGATGATCGCCTCCGGGGCCTTCTGGCCGGGCACCCAGACCAGGCAGCCGTTGGCGGCGGGATCGAACGCGGTGAGCAGCGCCAGCGGCACCGTCTCGGGGATCTGCGCCAGCCGGTCCTTCCACGAGCCCTGCTCGGACCGGACCACGGCGAGCGTGATCTGCTGATCGTGGAGCCCGACGTGGGCATCGTGGGCCGAGGCGCGCGCGACCCTGGACAGCAGGCTGGCCTCGAGCGTGCGCTCGAGCGACAGCCCGCGGCGGCGCCGATCGGACCACGGCGGAAACGGGTAGTGGCTCGCGGCCTGCCCCAGGCGCGCCAGGACGCGCGTGCTGCCGAACTCGCGCACCGCGCGCAGCTCGTCGGCGGTGACCAGCACGGCGGTCAGGCACGGCGAGGGCAGCGTCACGCCCGCGATTGGCTGCGCCTCGACGTACAGCAGGTGGTGGCCGAAGAACCCGCCGTCGCCGAGCTCGGTGAAGCTCCCCGAGGTCACGCGCTGGCCGCTCTCGGCCAGCTGGTGGATCGTCGCGAACAGCTGGAACGGCTCGTTGGGCACCCGGTCGCTCGGCTCGCCCGGATCGCGGCGCAGCGTGAACACGATCTCGGTCTGGTGCAGCGCGGCCAGCCCCTCGCTGACGTACGACCAGCACTGGACCCTGCCGTGCTGCGAGGCGATCTCGTGCAGGTACACGCGGGCGAACAGCTGGTCGGGGACGAGCTCGACCCGTGCCGACGCCGCCTCCTCGCGCGGAGGATCCGACGTGCCGCGATCGTCCCGCTCGTTCGACGAAGCCATATCGGGGGAGCTTAGCCTACGCGCCGGCCGTGCGCGCGCGCGCCTCGCCCAGGGTGAAGAACAGCGTCGCGCCGCGGTCGACCTCGGCGTTCGCCCAGATCCGGCCGCGGTGATGCGTGATGATCCGGTGTACGATCGTCAGTCCGATCCCGGTGCCGTCGTAGTCGCCGGCGACGTGGAAGCGCTGGAACGGCACGAACAGCTGCTCGACGTGGGCCATGTCGAACCCCGCGCCGGTGTCCCGGACATGGAACGTGTCGCCGTCGCCGCCGAACCAGATCTCGGCGTGGGGGTGCTTGGCGGTGAACTTCCACGCGTTGCCGAGCAGGTTGTCGAGCACGATCCGGAGCAGGCGCGGGTCGGCGGCGGCGGCGGACAGCCCCGGCGCGATGTGGACCGGCGTGGTCCGCGCCGGTTCGCACTGGCGGAGCTCGGCGACGACCTCGGCGGCGAGCGCCGACAGGTCGACCGCCGCGAGGTCGAGCTGCACGCGCGACACCCGCGCCAGGATCAGCAGGTCGTCGATCAGGCCGGCCATCCGCCGGGCCGACGCGCGGATCCGCTGCAGGTAGTTGCGGGCGTGGTCGTCGAGCACGTCCTGGCAGTCCTCGAGCACCGCGACGCTGAACCCGTCGATCGCCCGCAGCGGCCCGCGCAGGTCGTGGGACACCGAGGCGCTGAACGCTTCGAGGTCGTCGTTGGCGCCCTCGAGCGCTCGCGTGCGCTCCGCGACCCGCTGCTCGAGCGTGGCGACCAGGACGGCGTTGTCGATCGCCAGCCCGGCGCGGTCCGCGAGGTCCTGCGCGAAGTGCTGATCATCGATCGTGTAGGGATTGCCCGCCGTGGCACGGAGCATGATCACCGCGCCGATCGTCTTGCCGTGGGCGCGAAGCGGGATCGCCATCGCGCTCGCCACGCCCGTGCGGCTCAGCAGCGGTCGAAACATCGGCGGCACGAGCGGAAGGAACTTCTCGAGGTCGACCACCGGGATCAGCACCGCCTCACCGCTCGCCGCGATCCGATCGCTCAGCACGGTCCCGGAGCGCTGCGGCTCCGCCGTCGCGGCCCGGTCCACGAGCTCGCGCACGGCAGGATCGCGATGGTAGAAGCAAAAGCTCGGCTCGATCCCGGCGCCGATCGGGGTGATCAACCGGACCGCACAGCCGTCGCCGATGACGTCGGCGAGCCGGCGCGCGACCAGCTCGAGCAGCTCCTCGACGTGACCCGCCGCGGACGCGAACGCGTGCGACGCGCTCGCCAGGACCGCCAGGCGCGCTGCGCTGCGCTGGAGCGCCTGCTCGGCGTCGTCGCGCGCCTGCTCGAGCTGCTTGCGCTCGGACATGTCGACCACGGTCGAGATCCGGACCTCGGCCCCGGACGGCACCCGCGCGGTGCTCGACGAGGCCAGCACGGGGACCGACCTGCCGTCCTTGTGCAGCAGGTCCAGCTCGTAGGTGTGGTGTCCCCGGCGATCGATCACGCGCGAGATCTCCGCGGCCGCGGTCAGGCTGGCGGGCGCGACCAGCTGGCCGCCGGTGGTTCCGATGAGCTCGCTCCGGCTGTAGCCGATCATCCGGGCGTAGGCCGGATTGACGTTGGTGATCCGCCGGGTGCCCGGATCGGTCACGACGATGCCGAACTGGGCCTGCTCGAGCGCATGCTCGCGCAGCGCCATCGACTCCTCGGCCTGGGATCGCTCGTCCAGGTCGCGCAGGAACCCGACGAAGCGGCGGCTGCCATCGAGCTGGTGGGTGACCACCAGCGACAGCTCGACCAGCAGCTCCGAGCCGCCGGCGCGGATCGCGGTCAGCTCGATCCGGGTCCCCACGAGCTTCGCCACGCCGGTCGCGACGAACCGCGCCAGCCCGGCGCGATGCCGCTCGCGAAGCCGCTCGGGGATGATCAGGTCCGCCAGCGGGCGGCCGATCGCGTCGGCCCTGGCGTGGCCGAACATCCGCTCGGCGGCGGGGTTGAGCTCGGTGACGACGCCGTGGTCGTCGATCTCGATGACCGCGTCGAGCGCGGCATCGATCAGGCGCTCGCGCTGCAGCGCGACATCGCGCTCGCGCTCGTGCTTCGCCGCGTAGTAGCCGCCGGTGATCGCGGCCAGCGCGCGCTCGACGTGCTCGGTCAGCACGCGCAGGACCGCGGTGAGCCGCGGCGGGTCCGCGGCGTGGCGGTCGACGGCGCGCGCGAGGATCGCCTGGAACACCGCGCTCGCGACGCCGAACCACGCCGGCACCGCGACTCCGGCCAGCGAGTACCGGCGACCGAGCTCCCGCAGGTGGTGCTCGAACAGCTGCCAGTCGCCGGCCCGCACGCCGCGCAGCGGCTCGATGGCGTCGGCGATCTCGCCATCGGCGCCGCGCTCGTGCAGCGCGGCTCCCACACGCTCGAGCGCGCGCGCCGCGACCTCGGCGAGCTCCGCGGCGGGTTCGCAGAGCTCGAGCAAGTCGGCAATCGCGCGGAGTCGATCCGCACCGGATCGCATCGGTGACCAGGGGAGTCGGAATTTGAATGTACCTGCAGCTGCAACACCTCGCCAGCGAGCACAGCCTCACGTCGCCCCGCCGCAATCCGCACGGGGCAACAGCGTGCCTGAAATAATGCAGTCTGCCGGGAGGTCGGTTCGGAGGGCGCTCCGGATCCTGCGCGCACCGGCGAGGTCCGTTTCGTGGTCTCCTGGCTCGTGTGCGAGCGGGCCCGCAGGAAGCGCGTCGAGGCATAGTGCGCGTCGCGATCGCGGGTGCCCATCGGACCGGCAAGACGACGCTGGTCGAGGCGCTCGCCGCACGGCTCCCGGCGTACACCGCCGTCGAGGAGCCGTACCACCAGCTCGAGGATGCGGGTCACGAGTTTGCCGATCCGCCGGCGGCCGAGGACTTCGAGGTCCAGCTCCGCCATGCGCTCGAGGCGATCGCGGCGAGCGGCGCGGACACGCTGTTCGACCGCAGCCCGCTCGACTTCGTCGCGTACCTGCGCGCACTCGACGACGACCACGACCTCGAGCCGTGGCTCGACGGGTTGCGCGATGCGCTGGACTCCCTCGATCTCGTGGTGGTCGTGCCGATCGAGGACCGCATCCCGGTGCCGGCGCACGAGGATCGCGCGCTACGCCGGCGCGTCGACGAGCTGCTCGCGACGCTGATCGACGACCTCGACGTGGCCACGGTGGAGGTGCGCGGTGACGTCGACGCGCGCGTGCAGCAGGTGCTGACGGCGATGCGCCAGATCGCGTAGCTCGACTCGAGCTCGATACCCGCGCCCGCCGCGAAAAACTGTGGCACAAACCGCTGCTCTATCGTTGTAGCTGTGTGTAGGACATGTGGGAGTGCACTCGAAGAGCCCCCCACGATCCTACGTAATTCCAGTGATCTGTATATCGTTTGCCAAGCTCGAGCCGGAGGCGCTGCGTGCCTCAGGCGGTTTTTGGGAGGAGGTCGATCTCGGTGACGACGCGCGCTGCAAGCCCGCGCACAAAGCCACGTGCGGCGTGCCGGTTCTTGCCCTGCGTGTTTCGGACTCAACCTGCGCGTGATGAAGCTCTCGCATGCTCGCGGCACGGCGAACCGATCCTCGTTCGCGCGATCCGGCGTGTTATGGTTTGGAGCGCTTACACGCAGTCCCGGAGGATCAGGATGTTAGGCCGAAGCCTTGGGAACTATCATGTCGTGTCGAAGATCGGGGAAGGTGGGATGGGTGCGGTGTATCTCGCACGCCATGTGACGCTTGGCCGGCTCGCGGCGATCAAGGTCCTGCATCCCTCGCTGTCGTCGAACCAGGACATGGTCACGCGGTTCTTCAACGAGGCCCGGGCCGCCACCGCGGTTCGCAACCCGGGCATCGTCGAGGTCTTCGACTTCGGCATCCTCGACGATCGCTGCGCGTACATCGTCATGGAGTATCTCGAGGGCGAGAACCTCGGCGCGCGGATCCGGCGCGGCCGGATGTCGGTCGCCGCGGCGATGACGATCGTCCGCGCGATCGCGCGCGCGCTGCAGGCCGCGCACGAGCAGGGCATCGTCCATCGCGACCTCAAGCCAGACAACATCTTCCTCGTTCCCGATCCGGAGCTGGCCAGTGGTGAGCGGGTCAAGCTGCTCGACTTTGGCATCGCGAAGCTCGCACCGATCTCGGGCGAGGTCAGCCAGACGCGGACCGGCATGGTCATGGGCACGCCGACGTACATGGCCCCTGAGCAGTGCCGCGGCGCCGGCTCGGTCGATCACCGCGCCGACCTCTACGCCCTGGGCTGCGTCGCATACCAGATGATGTGCGGCCAGCCGCCGTTCGTGTCCGACGGCGTCGGCGACCTCATCGCGCGCCATCTCTACTTTCCGCCGCAGCCGATGCGGTCGCTGTGCCCCGAGCTCCCGGCCGACGTCGACGATCTCGTGCTCTGGCTGTTGCAGAAGGATCCGGCGGCGCGCCCCGCCGCCGCGGCCGACGTGGTCCGCGCGATCGATCATCTCGCCGCGGCGAGCGTGGCCGGCGTGATGCAGACCCAGCCACCGACCCGGTTCTCCGTCCCCAGCTTCACGCCGGTCGCGGACACGACGCTTGGAGGGGCGGCGTCAACCGTGGCGCTGCTCGGCGGCGCGCCGACGCCGTCGCGACGCACGCCGCTCGTCGCAGGCATCGCAGCCGGGGTGATCGCCGTCGCGGTGTTGCTCGCCATCGTCGTTCGCGGCCGCCACGACGATGACGCCGGCCCGACCCCGGCAGCGCCACCGGCCGCGCCGCTGGCAGTTGCGCCGCCGACCGCCCCGCCGCCGGCCGCCGCGCCGCCGCCGGCCGCCGCACCGCCGGCCGCCCCGGCGCCGACAGCCGCGCCGCTGCCGGCTCCCGCGCCGACGGCCGCCCCGGCACCGGCCGCGGATCCACCGGCGAACCCGGCCGCGGCGGTCGTCGCGGCCACGGCGCCGTCGCCCGCGGCGGATCGACCCGAGCACAGCGGCCGAACCGATCGCAAGAAGCACCCCGGCTCGCGGGTCGCGCAGCACGAGGAGCCTGCCTCCGCCGCCAACGCGGAGCCCGAGCCGGCCGTCACCGCACCGGCTCCGAGCGCGCCGGTCGCACGGCTGCCGGTGACCGAACCGCCCGCCGCCGATCCGCCGCGCGTGGCGTCGAAGCCGGCTGCTGGCCCTGCGCCCACGGTGCCCAGGGCGCCGCCGATGGTGTCCGCGACCGCGGTGTCCAGGCGGTCGGGCACCATCCCGGCGATCAAGGTCAGCAGCGACATCGGCGACTTCGCCGACGTCGTCGTCAAGCTGTGCATCGACGAGCAAGGAGCGGTGTCGTCGGTCAAGGTCGTCAAGGCCCCACCCGAGGTCGCCGGCGAGCTGCAGCGCAGCATGCAGACCTGGCGCTACACGCCGTATGTCAACCCAGCCGGCGTGCAGTCCGCGGCCTGCTTCCCGGTCTCGTTCCGCGTCGTGTTCAAGAGCTAGCCACCGGCACCACGAACGAACTGCCGGTACTCCGACCAGAGCTCGGTGTCCCGGTGATGCGCGTCGTCGATCGCATGCGCGATCGCTCCGAGGTGCTCGCGCCGCTGATCCGCGAGCCAGCTCGCGCGCTCGTCTGGGGTCTGGCCGCGCAGCACCCGCAGCGCGTCGGAGAAGCCGGTGGCCAGCCCCTGAGGCGAGCGCATCCCGCGCCAGCGCGGCATCGCCGATCCGGATCGGAGACGCGGGGCCGATCGACTATTGCACCGACGCCAGGCCACCGCGTCCGGTCGGACGTAGCCCGGCGCGCGGACAGCCATCGCTCAGCCACGCCGCCGCGCCCAGGCACGCGGTGTCGCCGCAGCTCGCGTACCGGTCGGCACGGCGCGGACCACGCCGACGGTGATCGCGCTGCGAGTCCCGAGGCGATAGAGATAGCCATCGGCGATGCGAGCAGAGTCGGTTCGCGTCCGAGACTCGGACGTGCAGAGGGGCGGCTGCGCTCGCCCGCGCAGTTTCGCCGCGTGCGCGGGTGCACGCCGACCCGAGCCGGAGCGCTCGCGTCCGGCGGTCGAGCATTCCACGACGAGGATGATACATTGCAGATCATGCATGCTCGATGGATGGTGGTTGGAGTCTTCCTCGGTGCGGGTGCTTGCGGAGACCTCGGCGGGAACGAACCAGCCGGGCCAGAGCTGGGCGACACGCCCGGCATGGCGGGCCCGCAGCGCGCCGCGAAGCCGGTGACCGGCAGCCCCGGCTCGCTCGACAAGACGTTCGGCCCCGACGGCACCGGCATCGCGCGGATCAAGTTCGGGGCCGATGACGACGGCCGATTCACCGCGCTCGACGCGAGCGACGGCCGGATCATCGCGACCGGCGCCGGCACCGGAGGCCTGGGCGAGGTCTCGATGAGGACGATGCGGTTCACCGCCGACGGGCTCGCGGATCCCACGTGGAACGCCGGAGCCGTCGTGCGCACCACGTTCGGGACCAGCAGCACCGGGGACGAGGCGACCGCCAGCGCCGTCGGCCGCCAGCGCGATGGTCGGATCGTCATCATCGGCACCAACCACGATGCGGGGTCGCGCCCGCCGTGCCCGTGCACCTCGGACCTCGCGGTCGCGCGCTTCTCGTCGACCGATGGCGCCCTCGATCCGAGCTTCGGCAACTCGAGCGACGCTGGCAGGGTGACGATCGACCTCGGCGGTGACGAGGAGGTCCACGACGGCCTCGTGCTCGGCACGGACGCGATCCTCGCGGTCGGCGCCAAGGACGGCCAGTTCCTGGTCGCGCGGCTCACCGCGAACGGCGCGCTCGATACCGGCTTCGCCGCGCCGGCGGGCTACGACCGCGTGGTGCGCGGCACCGCGTCGCGCGCAGACGCCGTCACCGTCGATCGCGCGGGCGGCGTCGTGGTGGCTGGCACGATCCTGGGCGACGGTCCGTCCGCGCTCACCGTGATCCGCTACCTCGCGAACGGCGCCCACGACCCGCGGTTCGGAACCAACGGCGAGATCATCCTCTCCGGACCTGCGAGCGAGGAGGCAGTCGCGCTGCGGGCGCACGGCGCCTGGCTCTATCTGGCGTCCTCCGCCAGCGGCACCGGCCGTGACAGCGTCCGCGTGCGCCGGCTGCTCGCGGACGGTTCGCTCGATTCCAGCTTCGGCAGCGGCGGCGTGGCCGAGATCCCGGATCGCGCGGCGCTCGACATGGTCGTGTTCCCCGACGGGCACGTCGCCGTGCTCACCACCCGCTCGACCGTGGTGCGACTGACCGCCGGCGGCGCGATCGACCCGCGGTTCGGGACCCGCGGCGAGGTCGCCGTGTCGTTTGGCGACGCCAGCGTGCCAGGCGGGCTGCAGGTCTACAGCGAGCACCTGCTGCTCGTCGCCGGTGGCGACGCCGGGGGCACGCCGGGCCCGGGCACGTTCGGCGTCGTCGAGCGAATCTGGATGTAGCTGGAAACGTCGCCCTCGCCATCGGGTTCGCCGGCAGGTGCCTCTGTCCGCTGCAGTGCGACCCACGCACGGTCGTATGCGAGCCGATCTTCGTCGGGTAGTGACGCGCGGCCGGTCGCGGCGCAGCCGCCCGCTGTCGCGCCGCGCTCGACCCTCATGGTCGCAGCCGCGTGTGATCGGCTGCTGCTGCACGACGATGGTGATCGTGCGCGCCGACGTCCAGGGTGGTTGTCATGCGCCACTCGACAGCTGCTCTGTCATTCCTGATCATCACGGCTTGTGCCGATTCCGGTCCGGCGCCGGTGGCCACCGAGCCGAGCTTCGCGGTCACGGCCGCCGAGCGCCCCAGGCCGCTGATCCCACCTGACATCCTCTGGACGGACGGGGTCCAGACCATCAACCACGCGTCGATCCCGCCGACCCGGGCGTCGTACGACAGCCGCATCACCTTCGAGGCCGAGAGCGCGGCCAAGCGCCAGGGCCGGTGCTTCCGCCTGATCCGTCCCGAGTCCCTCGGTGGCCACATCAGCGGCTCGACCCAGGCGCTGGGCGCGACCGAGCGGTTCTGTCTGCCGGCCGCGACCTTCCACGCCTCGGTGCGCACCGGTCTGCTCGGCATCCAGGGCGCGGTGTGCGACGCCGCGCCGAGCCAACCCCAGGGCCGCGTCGATCCGAGGGCCTCGAACGGCGATCCCCAGCCGTGCGCGGGCGACCCTGCCTCCGATTGCTACCACCTCACCACCATCACACACTTCGAGGCCGACACCGGCGCACCCAACGAGGTGTGGTCGCGGGCGTTCGAGGTCAAGGTGACGAACCCCAAGACGCCGAGCGCGCAGATCGCCAGCGTCACCCCGCTCGTTCCGGCGGTGAAGATGGAGCAGACCGCCGGTTCGATCCTCGAGCCCGTGGTGTCGGGCGACGGCCGGCTGCTCGTCTACCACGACGGCCGCACCATCAAGTACGCGGTCAACCCGCCGAGCAGCGGCATCCCGCCGTGCGACGCCCGCGGCTTCAACCAGGCCCGCACCATCGCCGACATGTTCGGCGATCCGCTGATGGCGTCGTACGGCATCGCCAGGTTCCAGCTGCGCGACTCCGAGAACAACCTGATCCCCGCGGGGACCGAGGTCGGCGGCGCCTACCCGTGGATCGATCGCAACGCGGCCAACCTGTTCGTCACCACCGCCGGCCGGCCGCTGTACTTCCAGAGCCCGAGCGGGATCAAGGCACTCTACCCGGTGCTGAGCGCGCCGGTGCCGGGGGCGTCGCCTAACCCGCCGACCACCCTCGACGAGATCCTCGCCATCGGCGACATCGGCGGCCGCAACGGCATCACCGTCATGGGCCTGTGGACCCAGGGCAAGATGGTGGTGCTCGACAGCCGGCTCAACAACAGCGACCTCGCCGTCCTCAATGCCAATCCGCCGATCCACGACCGGATGATCGACCTGTACACGGCAACCCCCGGCGGCACCCGGATCGGCGCGTCCAACAACTTCTTCATCAACTCGATCGAGAACACACTCGACCACGACGCCGATCTGCGGCCGACCACCCCCCGGGACGTGGTCTGGCAGCTGTCGTCGACCACCGGCACCGACGAGGTCGCCTTCGACGACTACCTGCTGCGGCGCGCCCTGATCGTCTCGCCGATGACTCCTTCGGTGAACAACACCGCCGCGGCGCTGCACAAGCGCAACTACAACGACGGCTTCAACGCCACCGACACGTTCACCGGCACCGGGTTCACCCTCGACCCCCACGTCCAGAACGCGGCCACCTCGGTGTACTGGAAGATCGCGGCGTTCGGCTCGCTGCTCGGCGGCGCGCGGCTCGAGCCGATCGCCGCGGGCGGCGTCAAGGGCAAGGGCCTCTGGCTCGACGGCGTCGACGATCACATCGACTACGTGGTGCCGGCCCAGCCGCAGAGCGCCGACATGACCAGCAGCGCGTGGATGTACGCGCTGTGGGTCAACCCGACCACCGCGCTCGACGCCACCGCGCGCCAGCTGCTGGTCACCGCCGACGGCACCCAGGTCAACCTGATCGCGGCCCGGGTCCAGGTGCGCCGCGGCACCACCATCGTCAACTTCACGGTGCCGATTCCGCTCCGGCTGGCCACCACGCGCTGGAGTCACCTGGCGCTGGTGTCGACGCCGACCGCCCTGTCGCTGTACGTCGATGGCTTCCTGCTCGAGACCCAGGCGGCGCCCACGCCGATGCTGCGGATGTCGGCCGGCACGTTCACGGTCGGCGCCAACACCACCGCGCCCGGCGTCACCGCCTGGATCGACGACCTCAAGGTCATCGCCCGGGCACCCAATCCCGAGGAGCTGTGCAACCACGCCTACGGACCCCTGGTCGGCGTCACCAGCGGTCCCGGCTTCAACCTCGCCAACAACTACCCCGACGCCAGCCACCAGGCAGTCTCGGCGCTGCTGCCCGCCAGCTCGCCCCGCTTCGCACGCTACTACTGCGAGTCACAGGTGCTGGCCGGCGCCGACGCGCCCGCCTACGCGTGCAAGACCTCGCGCACCGATCCGCGCTGCGTCGGCCAGCGCGTGATCTTCCCCGAAGGGCCGCTCAAGCACAGCGTACCGCGGCCCAGCTCGTCGGCCAACGGCTTCTGCCTGAGCTGCCACGACAACAGCAACCCGTTCTTCACCCTGAAGACCGCGGCGCTCGCCTTGCAGCCCGGCGTCAACCTCGAGGATGACCGCCGCCGCCAGCCGATGCAGCCGCCGCCGCTGATGTTCGGCGTCATTCCCGCGAACCTGTTCGGCCCCGGTCTGCCGGTGTCCGGCTTCACCTCGCCACCCGGCGGCACCGAGGTCGATCCCTACATCCTGCCCGCCGGCCCCTGACCGCCGCGACGCGGCCGATCGCGATCCGTGCGGGTGCCGGAGGTCAGCAGGCGGCGATCTCGACCGCGACTCCGCCGCGCGGTCCGACGGTGGTGTTGCGCACCGTGGCGCGGATCGCGGGGTCGCCGGTCAGCCGCAGCGGCGGCGCCTGCATCACGGCGCCGAGCACCAGCTTCAGCTCGAGCAGCGCGAGCGCGGCGCCGACGCAGCGCCGTGCGCCGCCGCCGAACGGCAGGAACTGCGACGGCGCGTGGCTGTGGCCCAGAAAGCGCTCGGGGTCGAAGCGCTGGGGCTCCGGATAGATCTCGGGGCGGTGGTGGATGCCAATGATCGAGATCGCGAGGCTGGTGCCGGTGGGCAGCTCGTGACCGCCGACCGCGAACGGACGCCGGAGGTCGCGCGCGATGTACGGCGCGATCGGGCACAGCCGCAGGGTCTCGAGGCACACCGCCTCGAGGTAGGGCCGCGCGGCGAGCGCGGCGGCATCGCCGGCGCTGTCGACCTCGGCGCGCAGCCGATCGCGCACCGCGGGATCGCGGTGCACCAGCTGGATGGCCCACGCGAGCGTCGAGGCCGTGGTGTCGTGCCCGGCCATGAAGAACGTCATCAGCTGCTCCCACACCTCGCGCTCCGAGAGCGGCGCGCCGGTGGCGTCGCGCGCGCCGAGCAGGAGGCCGAGCAGGTCCGCGGCGGGTGGTGCGTCGCGCCGCGCTGCGATCAGGTCGCGGACCACGGCCTGGCTGCGCTCGCACGCGCGCAGGAATCGCGCCCACGCCGAGAGCCCACCGAGCCGGCGGCGGAGCGCCGGGAACAGCAAGAACGTCGGCTCGAGCGTGCTCGCCAGATCGAACAGCTGCGCGGTGAGCGCGCGCGCGGTGGCCGCCTCGGTCGCGCCGAACACGATCCGGACGATCACGTCGCTCGTGATCTCGCGCAGCGCGTCGTGGATGTCGAACGCGCGCCCGCGCGGCAGCGCGGCGATGCGATGTCGCGCGAGCTCGAGGATCGCCTCGCCGAGGCGCTCGATCGCGGCGCGATGGAACGGCGGCGCGAGCAGCTTGCGCGCGGCCCGATGCCGGTCGCCATCGACGAGCATCACCGAGCTCGTCCCCATCACCGGCCCGAGCAGCGCGGCACCGGTCGCGGCGAAGCTCGCCGGATCTGCGGCGAACACGTCCTCGACCACCGCCGGATCCGCGGTCACGACCTGAGGCCCGAACACCGTCGGCGCCGTGAACGGATCGCCGTACGTCGCGAGGCAGCGCAGCGACGACCCGAACGGATCGCGCGCATAGCGCAGCGCGTGCAACAGCGTGCTGTGGGGACCGGGCGGCAGCGGCGACATGATCGAGCGTCTCCCGGATGCGATGCACGCCGGGGTGGAATCGGTGCAGCGGTGGCCCGTCGGCGTCAGCTTTCCCGGGCGGACGCGCGGTGGTGGGCCGCCAGGATCGCCTCGATCCGGGCCGTCAGCTCGACGGCCGCGTGCCGCGCCGCGAGGATCGGTGCCAGGCGATCCTCGCCGAGCGCGGCGGCGTCTTCGATGAACAGCGCGAGGTACTGGCGCACGTGGCGCAGCGGGGCCTGGAGGTCGTGCGAGATCGTGGTGGCGAACGCCTCGAGATCGCGGCTGGCGCGTTCGAGCTCGATCGCGCGCTCGCCGACCAAGCGCTCGAGCCGGGCGCTGGCGGCGACGAGCTCGGCGTGCGCCGCTTCGAGCCCCGCCGTGCGCTGGATCCAGGCGGCCAGCACGCGCAGATAGCTGTGCGTGAAGATCATCATCAGCACGGTGATCAGCACGAGCTGCAGGGCGACGTCGACCCAGACCGGCGTCGTGGGCGGCGACAGCGGGATCGCGAGGCCGGCCACGCTGGCGATCGCGATCATCGCGATCTGGAGCACCACCTGCGCCGCCGCCATCCAGGGCCGCGCCGCCAGCCCCAGGAGCACCACGACGACGTGCAGCCCGCCGAGCCGCGCGGAGTGCAGGCCTTGCAGCGCGATCAGCGCGAGCGCGCCGTACCCGGCGAGGCCTGCGGTGGCGAGCTCGGTCGCCTGCAGGCGGCCGGTCCTGGCGAGCGCGTGGGTCAGCGCGGCGAGCACGGCGACGCTCAGCGCGACCCGCATGGCGCCTGCGTGCCCACCGGCCGCGTGAAGCACGGTGACACCGATCATGTAGAGCGCAGCCACCGCGGTCGCGATCACGATCAGCCGCGCGCGCCGCGCCTGGTCGGGGTTGCCGCCGATCATGAGCGCTCGCTGCGGGGCGCCGCGAGCTGGAAGAACAACGTCGCGCCGCGATCGAGCTCGCCCTCGGCGGTGATGTCGCCGCCGCTGCGGTGGAGGATGCGCCGGACGTTGGCCAGGCCAAGGCCGTGGCCCTCGAACTCGTCCTCGCGATGCAAGCGGTGAAACGGCGAGAACAGGTTACCCGCCCGCGCCGGGTCGAAGCCGACGCCGTTGTCGCGCACGAAGTAGCCGCGCTCGGGGTCGTGGCCGATGTGGACGCGCGGCGGGGTGCGGTTCCGGCTGAACTTGACCGCGTTGCCGATCAGGTTCTCGACGACGGTGCGGAGCAGCGCGGCGTCGCCCCACGCGGGTGGCAAGGCGTCGACGCGCCACTCGACGCCGGGCCCCGCGCGGTCGTAGTCGTCGATCACCTCGCGGACCAGCGCGTCCATCGCGATCGGCGCCGGGCGCAGCGCCGTGGTGCCCACGCTCGCATGGTCGTGCAGCCGCTCGGTCATCAGCGACAGCCGCGCGGCTGCGCTGCTCGCCTTGGCGACGTCGCGCAGCGCGGCGGGGCCGAGCGCGGCCTCGGCGAGCGCGAACTCGTCGAGCTGGCGGCGGATCGTCCCGAGGTGCCCGCGGACGTCGACCGTGAGCTGGGCGGCGAGCTCGCTCAGCTGGTCGCGGGTGTGCTGGAGCACGGCGGTGCGCTCGGCGACGCGCGCCTCGAGCGAGGAGTTGATCGTCCGGGCGCGCTCGACGGCGTCACCGCAGGCGCGCTCGCGGTCGCGGACCTGGACCACGAGCCGATCGTAGCTCCGGCGCAGCACCAGGACCATGACGCCGAGCGAGATCGACTGCCGGATGAACGGTGCGAAGGCGAGCCCGGGCGCGGCATCGCCGGCCCCGTGGTAGAGGCCGGCTGCCTCGAGCATCCCGAGCCCGGCGATCAGCGCGGCGAGCCCGAAGCCGACCGCCGCGGTCAAGCGCGTGCGGACGACCGAGCCCACCGCGACCACGCCGAGCACGGCCACGCTCATGCGGACGCCACCCGGACCTTCGGTCCACGCGATCGCGGCGAGCGCGGCACACACGAACACGCTCAGCACCAGCGCGCCGGCGTCGGCGCGGCCGCGGCGCGCGAGCAGGAACGTCACCAGCATGGCGACGCTGCCGATCGGCGACAGCGTGAGCCAGGTCTGGGCGCTGCCGCGAACCAGGTGGACCGTCGCAGCCGACAGCACCAGCAGCACCACCATCGCAGTCGCCATCACGAGCAGCAGCCGCGACCGGCGCTCGGTATCTGCATCGGGTGCCCCGACCACGGCAAATGCCGATCGCACCACCCGCGAGAAGGCCACACGCACGCACGCCATGGTACTCGATCGCCGCTCGAGCGTCGTGGTGATCGATGCGGGGCGATCCCGCTCGCGAAGGCCCTGAAGATCGAGAAGCGGTGAGTCCGACCCGCGGGTGGCGTGCTCGAAGCGGCGCGAAGTCATCCCCGCGCGGCGGTCACGGTACGTAGACCTGGACCTCGGCCAGGCTCAGGTAGTTGGTGCCGCGCAGCTGGACCCGCACGAACCGACTGATCACGTTCGTCTGGAAGTCGTTCCGCGGCTGCGCCGGCCCGGTGATGCCGCCGATCGGCTGCCAGGTGGTGCCGTCCCACGCCGAGACGTCGAAGTCCGACAGCCGCTCGCTGCAGCAATCGGTCCGGTTGAACACGATGACCGTGCCGATGTTGCGCGGCACGCCGAGGTCGACCTGCCACCACGGGCGGGCCTCGAGGGTCGTATGGGTGACCGAGCCGTTCCACCAGTTGCCGTTCGCGTTGCCGTCGATCGCGCGCCAGGGGCCGGCGCCATCGAGGGTGCTCGACTGGCTCGCCGTCGTGCCGATGGCGAGGTTGTAGGCCCTGCCGTAGAGCCGCCAGTGAAAGTTGTCCCAGTGCCCTCCCGCGCCGACGTTCATCGTGATCACGGCGGTGCAGTCCTGGGGCGTGCCGGGGTTCAGCCAGGACCACGTCCACCAGGCGCCAGAGATGCTGGCGTAGTCGCTCCAGATCTGGACGGTGTCGTGGTTCGTTCCATCGCGGCACGGGCCGCCGATCGTGCGGCTGTCGGTGACGCCATTGAAAAAGCTCCCCGCCAGCTGGACCGCACCCTCGACCTGGATCCGCGGGGCGTCGAAGGCCAGCTCAGAGACGGCGGTGCCGAGCTCGCCGTCGGGGCTGCCCGGCGCCGCGGGGTCGTCGAGCCCGGCGCACGCGGCGACCATGGTGACGGCGTAGATGGCTGCTAGCAGCCCTGGAATGACGTGGTGTATCTTCATGTTCCATTCAGGAACAGCGACCGGCGCGATGTCGCACGACAATCGTCCGGCGGGTGCCGAATCGTCGCGGAACCGCCGGCGGACGCGCTACGTCATGTAGAGGCCGCCGTTGACCTGGAAGGTCTGGCCGGTGATGTAGCCGTTGGCAGCGATCTCGCAGACGAGGCCGGCGACCTCCTCGACGCGGCCGAGCCGGCCGACGGGGATCCGGTCCGCGCGCGCCTTCACGCTCGTGGTCGTCATGTCGGTCTCGATCAGCGCGGGTGCGACCGCGTTCACCGTGACGCCGTCGCGCGCGAGCCACGAGGCGTAGCCATGCATCAGGCCGATCAGCCCGGCCTTGGACGCCGCGTAGTGCGGGCCCACGATGCCGCCGGTCTGCGCGGCGGTCGACGTGATGTAGATGATGCGCCCCCAGCGCCGGGCGCGCATCGACGCGATGACCTTGCTCGAGACCAGGAACGCCGAGCGCAGGTTGACGGCGATCGCCTCGTCCCAGCGCGCGAGGTCCAGCGTGTCGATCGTCGCCGGGTTGGCGATGCCGGCGTTCGACACCAGGACGTCGATCGGTCCGAGCGCAGCGCTGACCTCGGCGAACAGGCGCTCGACCTCCGGCTCGCACGAGACGTCGGCGCCCGCCGCGATCGCGCGACGACCCTGCGCCTCGATCTCGCGGACCACGGCCGCGGCGTCCTCGCCGCGCGTCCGGTAGTTGACCGCGACGCTGGCGCCGCTGTCGGCGAGGGCGAGCGCGATGGCGCGCCCGATGCCACGGCTGCCTCCGGTGACGAGGGCGACGCGTCCCTCGAGAGCGGTTGTGGGTGCGCGCGCGGTCATCGGCCGTGACAGCGTTTGTACTTCATGCCGCTGCCGCACGGGCACGGATCATTGCGGCCGACCTGCGTCCCGACCCGGGTAGGCTCGCGGACCTGCTTGCCCGCCAGGTAGAGCCACCGGCCGTCGCGGCGGCGGAACTCCGACCGCTCGCGGTGATCGAACGGCGCGCCGCTCCTGCGGCCACGGGCCACGAACTCGACGATGCCCTCGTCGTCACCGGGGCCACCGCGCACCGTGTGGAGGATCTCGAGACCGTGCCACTCGGTCTGGCGCGCCCAGCTGGTGATTCCGGCGCGATCGACCTCGCCGCGGGTCGACGCGTCGTGGGTCTCGATCAGGTAGTCGATGGCGCCGCGGACGTACGCGCTGTACCGAGAGCGCATGAGCGCCACGGCGGTATCTGCGGCCACGCCATCGAGCAACGGGCCACAGCAGCCGGCGAACGGAGCACCGGAACCGCAGGGACACGCTGCATGCACCGCGGCATCGTAGCGCGACAACGACGGCGCCGGAGTTGCCCGTCATCGAGAAAGCCTTGCGCAAGAGCGGTCGAGGACCGATCGCGCCGGCCGCTACCCGCGAGCTCGGCCACCACCGCCAATCGCGCGCCGTTGCCGACTGGCCCGCATCCGGATGTCCGCCGCAGTGGTCAAGGTGCTGGCCATTCATCCCGTGCGGCACGGACGTCGCTGCAAAAGCGACGAGGAGCCCAAGCCCCCAGATCGGGGCCTGGCTCCTCATCGGTACTGCTTGTTTGAATGTGATCTACTCGAGCGAGCTCGAGCAGTCAGCGCAGCGGCCCTATACCTCTTGGGGACGGCCGATGCCGCCGCCACAATCACGCGGGCCACCACGAACCTTCGTCTTGATCTTCATCTTCAGCTCCTCTGCTTCGGATTGCCGTGCCAGGCCAGCGCGCGGAATGCACACTGGCGTCCACCGCAGGACAGCCGGTGGGACACGTTGCCAGGTTAATGCAGCGGCCGGCTTTGGACCACTGCCTCCAACCGATCTTCCATCCTCCGCGATCCTCTGAGCATGATCGCGAAACACACGAAGGTTTGGTTCAGGTCGGGTTGCGGTGCGTGGTGAGGTGAAGTCGACGTCGAGGGCTGCCCAGGCCAATTCATGTGCAGCGTTTTGCTGCGTGTCTCCAGACACGGCCCGAGCCCACGCGCAGCCCCGTCATCATCCGGAGTTGAGCCCGGAGCTTGCCGAGGATCTGCGCTGCGCCGGTTCTTCCTCGCGGAGTGGGCCCATGGTGACGAGTGGCGAAAAATTCGAGTCACAAAGCCATTCTGTGCTCTGCCGTGGGCGTTGGCGGCCGCGGGTGCAGAGAGCGACCTACGTCGCCGCCCGGGGTGCCGGCTCGTCGAAGCTCGCGATCAGCGTGTACGCGGTGACCGCGGGCTCGAACCAGGTGCGGCGGACCTCGAGGTAGCTCGGGTCGGCGAAGAACCGCTCGGCGGCGGCGCGATCGGGGAACGCGATCGTGAACACTCGGTCGATCGGATGCGCCACCTCGCTGGCGAGCACGGCGGCGATCGCGAAGTCGTGGCCGAAGCGCCCGCCGTGGCGATGCAGGATCGGCGTCATGTGGTCGCGATAGGTGCGGTACTTCGCCGGATCGGCGAGCTGCAGGCCGTAGAGCTGGACGTGGCGCATCGATTCACCGGCCATGAGCATAACCACCGTCGACGTCGAGCACCACGCCGGTGACGAACGCCGCGCGCGCGAGGTACAGCGCGGCCTCGCTGATCTCGTCCGGCTCGCCGATGCGGCCGAGCAGCGCGAGCTTGGCCAGCGAGTCGGCGCCGGCGCCGATCAGCGGCGTGCGGATGATGCCCGGCGCGATCGCGTTGACCCGGATCTTGTGCGGCGCGAGCTCGACCGAGAGCGACCGGGTGAGCGCGTGGACGCCGCCCTTGCTGGTCATCGCGGCGGCGCTCGGCACGCCCGCGGTCGGCTGCTCCACGAGCACCGTGCCGATGTTGATCACCGAGCCGCCGCCGGCCTCGATCAGGAGCGGCGCGATCGCCTGGGTGACCAGGAAGGTGCCCTTGACGTTCGTGGTGTAGAACGCGTCGAGCTCGGCCTCGGTGGCCTCGAGGAACGGCCGGGCGCCGAAGATCCCGGCGTTGTTGACCAGCACGTCGGCGCCGCCGAGCTGCGCGCGGGCGGCCGCGGCGAGGCGCCGGCCGGTCTCGGGCTGCCCGATCTCGCCGGCTACCGCGATCAGCCGGTCGCCGGGCGCGCCGAGCTGCGCGCGAGCGCGGGCGAGCTTGGCCTCGTCGCGCGCATTGATGAGCACGCGCGAGCCTGCTGCAAGAAACCGCCGCGCGATGTCGAAGCCGATGCCGCTGCTCGCGCCGGTGACGATGACCCGTTCGATCCCTGCCATGGTCGTTCTCCTTATCGGTTATGGAGATACAAGCTGGGCCGCCGACCAGCCAAGATAAAGTCGTAAATTGGCATCGAGTGAATAACGGCAGGTTATGATGTGACCCGTGACGTTCGACCAGCTGATCGCCTTCCACGCGGTCGCGACGCGCGGCGGCTTCGCGGCGGCGTCGGCGCACCTCCACAAGTCGCAGCCGGCGATCACCAAGCTGGTGCAGAACCTCGAGGCGGCGCTGGGCGTGGCGCTGTTCGATCGCTCCGGCTACCGCGCGGCGCTCACGGACGCGGGGCGCCTGTTCCTCGAGCGCGCCGAGGGCCTGCTGTCGAGCGCGGATGCGCTGCGCCGCTTTGGCCTCGCGCTCGGCGGCGCGGCGGAGCCGATCGTGCGCCTGGTCGTCGAGGCGATCACGCCGCTGGCGCGGGTCGTCGCCGCGCTGCGCGAGGTCCGGTCGCGGTTTCCGGCGGTGCGCTACGAGCTGCGCACCGAGCGGCTGACCGGCGTGATCGAGGCGCTCCACGACGAGACCGCCGACCTCGTGATCGCCGGCGCGCAGGGCGTCGACGCGCGGACGATGACCGCGCAGCCGTTCTGCCAGGTACGGCTCGTGCCGGTGGCCCACCGCGACCACCCGCTCGCCGCGATCGCCGGCCCGGTGCCCGCCGCGCGGCTCCGCGAGCACGCGCAGGTCGTGCTCACCGACAGCGCGCGCGGCGACCTCACGCAGACCCTCAACGTCCTCGACGGCGGCCTGCGCTGGAGCGTCACCGACGTGCCCGCCAAGCTCGAGATCATCGAGGCCGGCCTGGGCTGGGGCGGCCTGCCGGAGCACGTGGTCGCGCCGGCGCTCGCGGCTGGCACGCTGGTCGCGCTCGATGTCCGCCAGTTCGAGGTCCGCGCGATCGAGCTGTTCACCGCGCGCCGGCGCGACGAGCCAATCGGCCCGGTCACGCAGGCGCTGTGGACCCGACTTGCAGCGGGTTAGTTCTACGAGGTCGTCACTGCACCCGCGCCCACGGCACGGTGAATGGCCCCGGCCCGCAGATGCAGTACCTGCCTGCGAGCCCCGAGGAGCTTCTCGTAGCGGTCTTCCCCATAGGCACTCCGTGTCGCGTTGTGCGGCAGTATCCAAAGGTAGGGTGGCGAGCCTCGCGGGAGCGGTCACTTCGCCCGTGTCACGACGAGGATCGGCGAGAAAGATCCACCCCGGGGCGGCCCGGCAACCCGTGGCAGCCGACGCCCGGTATGCGAACGATCCGGACTCCGGGCTCGCTTGTTGATAGAACGGACGGGCACATCAACGTCAAGAAAGAGGCACACGGGTGGAGGGAACAAAGACCGTGCTCCGAGGGATCTGGATCGGTGGGCTCCTGCTGGCTGCTGGATCCGCGATGGCCGAGACCGCGGCCCCGCGGCCATCGCTGCACATGCGACGGTCCGCGGTGACGGCCGGCGCCGAGCCCGACGCCGGCGCAGCGGCCGTGCCGCCAGCGGATGACGCCGTGGCCGACCCCGCGTCGTCGGCTCCCGCGGCGTCGCCCACGCCCGCCGCATCATCGGCGCCGGCCGCGGCCAGCGCTCCAGCGCGGTTCGTGGTGACCGGCTCGCTGATCCCGCGCGCCACGCAGACCACGCCGTCGCCGGTGACGATCCTGCGCCGCGACCAGCTGCTCGCCCAGGGCCGCACGATGATCGGCGACGTGCTGCAGTCGCTCCCCGCGCACGGCAACGGGCTCAACGCGCAGTTCAACAACGGCGGCGATGGTTCGACCCGGATCGACCTGCGCAGCCTCGGCCAGAGCCGCACGCTGACCTTGCTCGATGGCCGCCGGATCTCGCAGAGCGGCAACGGCGCCGACGCCAGCGTCGATCTCAACACGATCCCGCTCGCCGCGATCGATCGCGTCGAGATCCTGCGCGACGCCGGCTCGGAGGTCTACGGCTCCGACGCGATCGGCGGCGTGGTCAACATCATCACGCGCAGCACCTTCACCGGCTCCGAGGCCTCGCTGTACACCGGCCAGAGCGATCGCCGCGATGGCTTCACCTACGACGCGAGCGTGATCACCGGCCACCGCAGCGATGACGGCCGCGCCCACCTCGTGTTCGCCGCCGAGACCCAGCAGCAGGATCCGGTGCAGGCGCGCGACCGCGAGTTCTCGGCGCGAACCTTCTCCTTCGACTTCACGTGCACCCCGGAGATGGAGGCCGCGGGCCTCTGCGTCGCGCGCACGCTCACGGGATCGTCCTCGGCGCCCAACGGCCGCATCAACACGGTGCCCCCCGGCGGCCCGCGGCTCACCATCCCGGGCTGCACCACGAGGTTCTGCACCGCCGACGGCCACGGCGGATTCCGCAACTTCATCCTGCCGACCGCGACCTCGTTCGGCGACAACTACAACTTCCAGGAAGCCAACTACCTCTACACGCCGTCATCGCGCACCAGCGTGTACACGGCCGGCAGCTTCCAGCTCACCCCCGACGCCCGCGGGTTCTTCGACGCCGGGTTCCAGCACCGCGACAGCCAGCAGCAGCTCGCGCCGCTGCCGCTCACCCTGGGCCTGTTCGGCACCCCGATCTCCCGCAACAGCATCTACAACCCGTTCGGCGTCGACGTGGTCGACTACAACCGCCGGCTCGTCGAGGACGGCCCACGCGCCTTCCAGCAGGGCATCAACACGATGCATGTCGCGGTCGGGCTTCGTGGCGACGCGAAGACACCGGATGACTGGTCGTGGGAGCTGTCCTATCGCTACAGCCGGAGCGACGCGACCGAGCACCGGCTCGGCCAGCTCGTCCGCTCGCGGCTCGCCAGCGCGCTCGGCCCGAGCTTCGTCGATCCATCCAGCGGCCCGACGTGTGGCACGCCGAGCCGCCCGATCTTCGGCTGCGTGCCGCTCAACCTGCTGTCCGGCGCGGGCTCGGCGTCCCCGGAGGCGCTCGCCTACGTCGGTTTCACCGGCACGGTCACGGGGGCCGATCAGGAGCAGACGCTCCTGGCCTCGGCGCAGCGTCGCCTGGTCTCGCTGCCCGGCGGCGGTGACACCACGCTCGCGGTCACCGCCGACGTCCGCAAGGACAAGGGCGACCTCACGCCCGATTCGTTGGCCGCGACCGGCGACACCACCGACAACGCGATCCCCGCAGTCCACGGCAGCGTGAAGGCCGCCGAGGTCGCCGCCGAGCTCCAGACCGTGCTGCTGCGCGACCCGGACGGCGTCGAGCGCCTCGAGCTCGATCTCGCGGCGCGCGCGTTCCGCTACGACACCTTCGAAGGCGGCATCAACGCGAGCGCCCGCGCGCTCGTGCGCCCCGTCCGCGGCATCACCCTGCGCGCCAGCCGTTCGGCGGCGTTCCACGCGCCGTCGATCCCCGAGCTGTTCTCGGCGCAGTCCGACAGCTTCCCGTTCGCCAGCGATCCATGCGACTCGCGGCTCGGTCCGCCCGATCCGCGGACCGCCGCCGAGTGCGCCCGGCAGGGCGTGCCGGCGGGCTCGGTGTTCGGGACGAGCCAGCAGCGCGCGACGGTGGGCGGCAACCCGAACCTGCGACCGGAGAAAGCGATGGTCACCACGGCGGGCGTCGTCCTCGAGGCGCCACGCGCGCCCGGGCTGTCGCTCAGCGTCGACCTGTGGCGGATCGAGCTCAGCGACTCGGTGACGACCTTCAACATCAACAACGTGTTCAACAGCTGCTACCAGGGCGGCATCGCCGCGTTCTGCGACCTGATCCAGCGCGATTCGCGCACCCACCAGATCAGCCACGTCGACCTGCGGAACACCAACGCGGGCGGGATCACCACGACCGGCGTCGACGCGGCGATCAACCTCCACCATCACCTGCCCGGCCTCGGCGATCTGCACGCCCGCGCCGAGCTCCAGCAGCTCGACACCTACGACCTCGACACCGGCACCGGCACGACCCTCCATGGCGTCGGCGTCTACGACCTCGGCGTGCTGCCCAGGCGCAAGGCCAGCGTGTCGGCGGTGCTGCAGCGCCCGCACGTCGCCTCGGCGGGCTTCAACATCCACTTCATCGACAGCTTCCAGGAGTGCGATCAAAACGACTGCAACGACGGCAACCCATCGCGCACCGTCGACGCCTACACCCAGCTCGACGTGTTCGGCAGCCTGACGTTCCGCGCGCTCGGCGGCGAGACCACGCTCGCGGTCGGCATCAACAACGTCACCGACGTGACGCCGCCCGCGATCTTCAACGGCGCCGCCGCCAACTTCGACACCTCGGCGTACGACGTCCTCGGCCGGTTCACGTACCTGCGGCTGACCCAGGCGTTCTGAGCGTCCGCGGCCTCGCAGCTACGGCGCGGCCGGAAAACTTCTAGTGAACTGCCGTATATCGATTCAACATCACGTCCTCGATGATCGCGCCATCGTCGCGCGAGCGCTGGTATCGAATGCGATATGCATCGATGGCGCCGTGCGCGCCTACCTCGGCATAGAGTGACAGTACCAGATTTTTCGAGATCTGTAGCTGATCGATGAGCGGATTGTGGGCAACACCCGCGTTGCCTCGCGGGCTCGATGGGTGCGACGGCGCGCTACTGCCGGACTGGGTGGTCAGCTCGGCGGCTGCGGGTTCGCCGACTCGGTGAGCGAGGATGGCCGAGCTCGTGAGCGGGTTCGCTTGCGCCGCGACGGGAGCGGTTCGTGGCGCGTGGACGGCCATCGCTGGATTCGACGCGTTTGCTTGCTGGGCGCGTACGAGCTGGGAGTGCGCTGGAGCTTCCGTCTGTGGAAAGGTCCAGATGTCGGTCGTGTACGATGAGACGATCCCGCCGGAGGGTTCAACGTTCGTCATGTGGGCGGTCGCCGGCGGGTGGAAGATCGTCTCACGCGCGTCCACGGTGTGCCCAGCGGGGGAGCTGGGCACGATGTCGAGGACGATCGCAGGGACGGCGCGGTCCGGAAGCGTGCCGTGCCACGTACCATCCCAGCTGCTGCCGGACCCGCCACGAACAGGAGTCAGCACGTTCGGAACAAGCGGAATGAATTCGACGATCGGATTGCCGTAGATATGGCCCGTTAGATCCCACTCGCCCTCGTTGGGCCAGTACGACCGAAACCCTATACCGCCCAGGCTGACGCCTCCGACGATACCACCCTGGGCGTTGGTCTCCAGTTGTTGAGCAGTATACTGATGAACATCCACACCGATGCGATCGTCCATGTCGCCGGCGCCCCCGAGCCAATCCCATAGACTGGCCTCGTCCTTGATAGCAGCTTTTACCTCGCTCCCCACTTGTGCAATGAGGGCACTGACCTCTTCCGCGCCCGGCCGTGGGTGCGACATGGTCAATCTGGAAAGCAGACCGTCCAGCGCGCGCTGCACAGCGCCGTTGAGGGCATCGTGGGCCCGAGACAGGATGTGATCATTCGTGCTGTCTTCTTCCATCAGCACGACAACGAAGCCGGCTGCAGCGTCGAGATTGTCGAGCGCGGTCGCCCCCGGAATGTTCAGGGGGATCGGCTTCAGCACCGTGTTCCATTCGCCGATCGCGGCGGGAACCTTGATGTCATCGCCCGAGTGAGCATGACTGACGCCCAAATTTCCGTGATTGCCAGGCGTCGAAACTACCGTCGCCGTGCCTTGGAGGTACGGCTTCGTCGCATCCACCCAGGCAGTGTCACCATCGATCTTGAAGTAGACCACCCACAGGTACGGCTCTGCGCCATTGTTCTCGTCCGAAACTTGGCAATGGATGTTTTCGATTTTAATCTTCAGATCTAGTGGAAATACCATATCAAACCTCCGTCCGCAGACCATGATCTCGGACATCTATCTACTTCGCGTGTAGCTCGCTGCACACGGCACGCGGAATCATGGAGGTCCACGGCGGACCACGGCGGCTGTCACTGGTGGAGGCCGCAGGTGCGCGCTCGACGTGGGAGGCCGCTCGTATGCTCGGGCATGCTCCACAACGAGCCCCATTCCACCGCCCTCGGTCGTGGCCATGCGCACTGCGGCCCAAGCGCTCGGGCAACGAGAGAGACGCCCTACCCTTTCCGCTCCTTACTATTGCTGACGGCGACTCTGCCATGCCGTAGGGGCATCGGCAAGCGCATACTGGAAGCTCGCGCGGCGCCCGTCTGCTGGAACCGCGCGACGACGTCCGGCGCGCCCGGCGGCCTCTTGGTGACGTGCCGCCGTTCAAGCTCCGTCACAGTGACGCCGAGGAAATTGACCACGTCCTGCCGCTGGCTCGCCGACGGTTCGTGAACCCGGCGTCTGCTACGCTATCGCCCCGGGGCGCGCTGCGAGGTATCCGCCCCTGGTGGCTGTGCTTGGCGCCGATGAACCAGACGCTTTACCGACGACCGCTGCCGACCGACGCCACCGAGTTCTCCTCGGCGGCCGGCCGTCAGCTGTTTGCAGAGGCGCTCGCGTCCGGCGGTCTCGACGGATACTTCAGGCTTGCCGAACAGTTTCATACGCAGGCCGAGCCGGAGTTCTGCGGCCTCGGCTCGCTCGTGGTCGCGCTCAACGCGCTGGGGATCGATCCCGGGCGGCTCTGGAGAGGCCCCTGGCGTTGGTTCTCCGAGGAACTTCTGGACTGCTGCGTCTCCCTCGACCAGGTCCGGCGGCGTGGACTCGACCTCGATGAGGTCGCTTGCCTCGCGCGGTGTAACGGAGCGGCCGTCGACCTGTTCCGCGCCGAGAGCAGCGATGCCGCGGCGTGGCGGTCAGCGCTGATCGCCGCCGCCCGCGGGGATGGCGTGTTGATCGCCTCGTATGATCGAGCCGGCCTCGATCAGACGGGCAGCGGTCATTTCTCGCCGATTGGCGGGTACCACGCGGCACGAGACCTGGTTCTCGTCCTGGACGTCGCGCGCTTCAAGTATCCGCCCCACTGGATCTCCGCCGAGCGCCTCTGGCAGGCCATGCACGCCATCGATCCGGCAACCGGCCGGTCGCGCGGATGGATCGCGCTGCAGCGCCGTGCGCAAGGGCTGTCGCTCGGGTTCACCCTCAGCTGCGAGGGCGGTGACCTGAAAGGATTCGCGCGTCGGTTGTCCTCGGCGATCGAGGAGCTTGGCCCTGTGGCGCGCATCGAGGAGCTAGCGACGGCGCTCGTTCCCGTCGCAACACACCTCACCATGCGCGTGCCGAACAGCACGGCTCATCAGGAGGCAATCGGTGCCACGCGCAACGCGGTCCGCAACCTCGCCGTGTTCCCCCGGGTCGAAGCTGCGGTTGGTGCCGAACGTGCCGAGGCCGTGACGCTGCTCTTGATCGCGATCGCGGATCGTCTCCTACCTGCCCGGCGTGAAGAGCTCACCGCGATACCCGCCGGGGCCGAGCATGACGAGGCGCTCGCTTCCGAGATCGCGAGCCTGCGCGACCAGCTCGGCGCGCTGTGGACGATCACCTCGGAGGCGCGCACACCGCGATCTGCGTGATCACGCCCGGCAACGCGACAACCTCTTCGGTGCCGCACGGTCGCTTTCTTCTCCTGGCCGACACCCGGCGCGCGCAACGCCGCGAGGCTACCGCGTCTCCGTGGCGGCCCCGACGCGCCCCAGTGGGCCCTCGCCACGGGGCATCAGCTCGAGGCCGCCTGGCTCGCCCGCCCGCATGCTCCCACACCGGCGGTGCAGTCGTTGCTCATGGGTTGCCCTGCGCTGGGCTGCTGATGCTGGGCGTTCTAGACTCGACCGCAGATGAGCGCAACTGCCGCGACCGAGGAGAGCAAGGCCACTGCGTCGAACGATCGCGTGATCAGCATGCTGATGGCGGGCACGGCGGGATTTGTCGACACCTGCGGTTTCGTTGCCCTGTTCGGCCTGTTCACTGCGCACGTCACCGGCAACTTCGTGCTGATCGGCGCGACGCTGGCGAGCCCGCGCCCCGGCATCCTCGCCAAGCTGCTCGCGTTCCCGGAGTTCATTCTCGTCGTCGCTGCGACGCAGCTCGCCTTGCACCACTGCAAACGGAGCGGACGAGATCCGGCGCTGCTGGTGCTGTTCGGCGAGGCCGTCGCGCTGGTGCTGTTTCTCGGCCTCGGCGTGTGGGCCTCGCCGGTGCAGGATGCTGATTCGGCCACCACCCTCGTGATCGGCGTGTTCGCCGTCGCCGCGATGGCGATCCAGAATGTCGCTGCGCGGACGATCTTCGCGGCTCACGCGCCGACCACGGTGATGACCGGCAACGTCACGCAGACCGTGATGGACGCGGTCGACGTCGCGCTCGGCGCCGACCCTGCGCCCGCGAGGTCGCGCCTGCGCAAGCTGCTGCCGTCGGTCGGTGGCTTCGCGATCGGCGCGATCGCCGGTGGCCTCAGCTTCGTGCGCGTCGGCTTCTGGTGTCTGATCGCTCCGCTGCTCGCGATCCTCTGCGTCGCTTGGCTACACCGCCGCGCTCGCCAGACGTCGGTCTCCCCCCCGCTGCATCACGCCAGGTCGTCGACGTAGAGTCCCCGGATCTGGAACGAGAAGATCGTCCCGCCGCTGAAGCTCGGGTACCAGAAGCCGGAGACCCGGCGAGGCGTGTCGTTGGCCGTGGCCTCGAACCAGGCATCGAGGGCACGGGCATAGGGAACGGGTCCGACGTGGGCGCGCGTGGCGAATCGCTGCCGCATGCACGTGGGGATAGCCGCCCGCGAGTTCCGCGGCATGTTGCGTCGGCTCGCCAGCGAACGCCACCGGTTGTGCATCAACGCCGCAGTCGGCTCGGTGGGTAGCGGTCATCCCTCCGGTCAGGGCGGTGGGCCTCACTCGGCGAGCGGCCCGTCGAGCAGGCCGCGCACGTCCTCGACGTTGTTGACCACGATGTAGCGCGGGCGCTCGAGGAGCATCGCGTACAGGTCCTCGGCGGTCGGAGCGCGGGCCCAGATCGCGAGCCCGACCTGGGCCGCGGTGCCGCGCTCGGCCTGCGCCTCGGCGCGCTGATGATGATCCTGCGCGAGCCGCCGGGATGCCTCGTACCAGCCAACCGTGAGGATCTGCGGGACGAAGCCCGCGGGGAGGCGCGCGCCCCAGCCGGTCTCGAACAGGCAACCGGCCCCATGGGGCAGCTCGAGCTCGGCCGGATCGATCGCGGCGAGCAGCCCAGGATCATCGGAGTCGAAGATCGGAACCACGAGGTTGCTCGAGATCGCGCCGGCGGCGATCGCCACACGGGCCGCCGCCGTCACGCACGCGATGTGGGCGGCGACCTCCTCGGCGGTGTGCGCCGCGCCGCCGCCGACGTCGGTCTTGAGCTCGATCTTGAGATAGAACGTGCCGCCATGGCCCGCGGCGCTGGCGGGCGAGCTAGCGATGTGGGCCGCGACCACCGCCGCGGCCTCGGCCAGCGCCGCCGGGCCGCCGTCGGATCCATGCGCCGGGCCATGCGCGAACGTGCAGCGGCCCAGCGCTCGGTCCCACACCGAATCCAGCTCGATGCCATCGAACACGACCGATCCATCGGGACCACGCAGCGCAAGCGAGTCGTGCAAGGCCGGCAGCGTGTCGTCGCCGTCCAGCGTCGCGGCCTCGGCGCAGTTCGCGTTGTGACAGATCACCAGCGCGTCGCCGATCGGCGCGGTGCATCCGATCGCCGCGAGTGCGGCAGCTGCGATCCGGCTCACAGCGCTCCCGTGATCTCGAACCGGAGATGGAATCCTAGCTCGACCCGCGTCGCGAGATCGGCATCGAACGCGAGCGCGATGGTGTTGGCGGGGATCCCGGCACCGTGTCGCCACAGCGACGTCGCGAGCTCGGCGCCGAACACGATCCGGAACCGCGGCGAGGACATCGCGACCGCATCCGCGCCCAGCAGCAGCGCCTCGTCGTATCGGCGGCCACCGCTCAGCTCGCCGCTGGTCTGGCGCCAGCCGCCGAGCAGCTCGATCCGGTCGCCGGCAAACCAGCGCCCGAGCGTGGCGTCGAGCATCTCCCAGCCGAGCACGAACAGCATCGGATCGGCGACCACGGAGCCTTCGACCGCGCCGTACCGGATCGCACCGGCCACGCCGATCGGCCGACGCGCGGCGAACGCATCGTCGGTTCCGTGCAGGTCGATGCCGACGCTCCAGCTCGGTGCGCCGTGCGCGGGGCCGGCGAGGCCCAGGCTGGCAGCGCCGAGCCAGGTGAGCCGTCGACGGAGCCGGCACGCCGCCGCGCGGGCCGGGCGGGACACGTGCTGCGCGGACGACATCGCTAGAACGTCCCGCTGAGCGCCAGCGCGGCGCCGCGCGCGACCGGCACCAGGCCAATGCGGGGGAGTGCGACCCCTGGATCATCATCCCACAGCCGCGTCGTGCGCTCGATCGGCGACTCCAGGCTGCCGGCGACGATCATCATCGCGCCGAGCGCCGCGGTCGCCGTGATCACCGGACGGGCGTAGTCGATCTCGTGACGCCCCACCGCGTACATCGTCGCGGAGCCGGCGACGAGCAGCGCGCCGACCCCGAGCTCGATCCGGCGCCCGAGGGCCGCGGCCGCGGCGGCCGTATGCAACCGGCGATCGATGTTCGCGACCAGCTGCCCTGGATCGGCGTGCGACGTCAGCCCGCGCTCCAGGTCGCCGTGCAGGTGCTCGCTGGCGGGATGCCGGAACAGCTGATACGTGCCGAGCCCGACCAGCGCCGCCCCGCCGAGCGCCACCGATCCGCGTGCCAGCTCCGAGCCGATGTAGCTCGGCGTCAGCGCCGCACCGGCCATCGTGGCCGCCCCGAGCGCGACCACCAGCCCGCCGCTGAGCCAGCGAAACTCCCGCTGCTCGTCGTCGACCTGCGCGAGCAGGTGGGCCATCCGGATCGCCTCGTCGTGCGAGATCCCGAACAGCGGCGCGGGTGCGGCCGCGCGCTCGGCGTTGTAGCGCGCCAGCGCCGCCGGACCAAACGGCACGGTGAACAGGCGCCGGAACAGCTGGTCGGGTCCACGCGCCGACGGCCCCGCGGCGCCCGGAAGATCCGCGAGCGCGACGCGCTCGGTGGCGGGAACCGGCAGCTCGCTGCGCCGCAGCCGCGAGACCTCGCCGCCGCGGACCACGAGCTCGTCCGCAAACGCCGGGGTCAGGCCGGGTGGCAGCCGGAGCGTGAGCGGCGCGCCGGCCTCCTTGTAGACGTCGATCCAGGCGAGATCGTCGCGGTCGCGCACCGTGAGCCGGATCGGCCGGCTCGCGTCCAGCGTCAGCTGCTGACCGACGGTGGTCGTGGCGAACAGCACCGCGCGGTCATCGCCGCTCGGGCCGCGCGCGAACACCTTGGGGCGGAACGCGGCGTTCCGGATCTCGGAGGTCGCGGTATCGACGAACGCTCGCAGCTCGTCGTAGCTGATCTCGCCGTCGTGGTTCGCGTCGGCCGCGCCGGCCAGGCCGGAGCGCACGGCATGGCTGAACACGCCCGATTGCAGCTCCGACCACTCGAACACCTCGGCCTCGGCGCTGGTCGACACGAACACCCCGACGCTGGGCGAGCGCTGCGCCAGCCCGGTGGTGGCCGCGATCGGCGTCGCGAACCGGCGGCCGCCCGGCTTGCGTGCGCTGATCACGAAGTACGAGTTACAGCTGTCGAGGATGATGTGCGCGCGGCTGGCGTGGACCGACGCGATCAGCGCCTCGACGTCGTCGCCGTAGAATGCGCCGTCGACGAGCTCGAGGAACCCGCGGCCGTGGTCGACGTCGCCGTGGCCGGCGAACACGAAGTAGAAGTCGGTCGCGGTCCCGGCGCGCTGGGCGGCGGCGACCTGGCGGGCGATGGCTTCGGCCGCGGCCCGGACGTTGGCGCGCGACGCCGGCGCCGCGAGCACCGCGAGCTCGGGGAAGGCGCGGACCGAGTCGCGATCGAACTCGGTCAGGAGCCGCAGGTGGTCGGCCGGCGCGAGCGTGCGGAACAGCTCGTAGTACCGCGCGCCGTCATCATCGGCGTACTGCAGATCCGGCCGGCCGAGCGTGGTGCTGCGGTTGTTGGTCACGATCAGCGCGAACGCCTGGTGTCTGGGCGCGACGATCGGCGTGGCCGCCGCGATCGCCGGGATCGCGAGCGCCCAGACGGCGAGCGCGATCGCCGCGATTCGCGCCGTCACGGCACCACCCGAAATGCCAGCTCGGAGATCGCCGCGTCGGGGAACCGCCGCTGCAGCGCGGCCACCGCGAGCTCGGGGCTGCGCAGCTGCTCGATCGCCGAGACCCGCAGCGGCGTCGGGGAGATCACGACGATCACGCGCAACTCGCCGACGGCGGGGCGATCGAGCACCACGCTGTCGGGCATCATCCGCTCGTCGTCGGTCTGGGCCAGGGGGACCGCCGCCGGGTCGTCGCTCGACGAAACATAGCCGGGATACAGCCAGTGGATGTCGCCGGCCGCGTCGATCGCGAAGCTCAGGAGCCACAGCGGCCGCTCGCGATCGAGGTTGCGCGTGCCGAGCACGAACGCGGTGCCGCCGCGCACGACGGCGTCCGCGGCGAGCGGGACGGCAGGCGATGCGTCATCGCCGGGCCGGAGCGCGTACAGCGTGGTCCCGACCTCGCGCGCGAGCGCGCGCACGGCGCCCGGGCCGCGGGCCTGGAACTCGTCGACGCCGGAGGCGGCCGGCGCGCGCCACACCAGCGCCGCGATCGCGACCGCGACCGCCCCGGCGGCCACCGCACCCAGACCCGCCCAGCGGATCCGGCCCGGGGCGCGCCGGGCCGGTGGGTCGAGGCGTGCCATCACGCTGCGGATCGCGCGCTGCGACGCCGGATTGGCGGGCGGCACGCGCAGCTCGGCGATCAGGCGCTCGAGCGCGGCGATCTGCGCCGTGCACACCGAGCACGCCGTGACGTGGCTCTGGATCTCCGCCGCGCGGCGCTGGCCGGCCTCGCGATCGAGCCAGACCGCGAGCTCCTCGGGCGTGGGACAGGGCGGGATCATGCTGCATCCTCCTCGAGCAGGCGCTGCAGCTTGCGCAGCGCGTGAAACACGTGCGACCGCGCGGTGCCCTCCGAGCCGCCGGCGATCTGGGCGATCTCGGCGTACGACAGATCGTGCTCGAACCGCAGCACCAGGGCGTTGCGCGCGCGTGCCGGCAGCGCGCCGAGCGCGGCCCGGACCCGACGCTGGCGCTCGATCTCGAGCACCCGATCGAGCTGCCCCGGTTCGAGCGCGGGCAGGTGGTCGGGCTCCGCCGCCGGATCCGCGAAGCCGAACCAGCGCAGCCGACGGCGCCACGATCGGGCGTGGTTGCGACAGCGGTTGCTCGCGATCGTGAACACGAACACCCGGAACGGCTTCGCCGGGCGGTACGCGCCGCGCGTGCGCCACACCGCGAGCATGACCTCCTGCGCGAGCTCCTCGGCGGTCCGATCGTCCGTCGTCAGCTTGGCACAGTAGCTCTCGATCCGGCCGAGATAGCGCGCGACCAGCACGGCGAATGCATCGCGGCTGCCCGCGCCGGTGGCGACCATGAGATCCTCGTCCGAGCGGTCCTCGACCGCCGTCCCGGTCGAGGAGGCCGGCACGAGCCGGAGCTCACGGTCGCGGGTCATGGCCATGTCGAGGAGAACACCGGTCCGCGCCCGGCGTTGAGGCCCGGCGGGTTTTTTGCGCCCGCGCGCGCCCGCTGCTGCGCGCTGCGTTCCTGTCACGACCTCGCGGACGTGGGTCAGAGCCGCGGCCGAACACCACTCATGGAGGTGCGCAGCCGACGCTGGTCGAGCCGTGAGCTCGTCGGCGGCGGCGTCGCGTCGAGTCGAGCACCCCGCTGCCATCACCGAGATCGTCCGCGACCGGGGGTGAGCGCGCCGGCGCGGGAGCTCCGAGCGTTGGACCTTGTCGCTGTCCACGAGCTTGGCTCACGCGTCGATGACCGAGGGGCCGCCGGGCGATGCCTGGTAGTGGCCTTTCCGGCTGTGCATCAACGCGGCGGGCGGGTCGGTGGGAAGCCGATCCGATGCGAGGCCAACATGCCGACGTGCCGGAGCCTGCCGAACAGCCCGGCGTGAGCCCCGAAGCAGTGCCGCAGCCGATGGTCCGGCGCATAATGCGGGCATGGTGGAGAAGAACCCGATCCGGTGGACGCGGGACCTGGCCGCGGCGGCCTGGATCGGCGCGCGCCTGGACCGCTCGACCGGCCGCTTCACCGCGCTGGTGCCCGCGGGGTACGAGGCCTACGCCCGGATCATCCATCCGCCGGCAACGTTTCCGCCCCACCAGCTTCCCGGCCACCAGCTCCAGGTCCTCGTCGACATCCTGCGCGACGAAACCACCACGCCCGATCTTTGCTGGTTCTGCGTCGACGATCGCTCGCGCAGCCTCGATGATCAAGGCGTCACCGAACGGGTGCGGCTGCCGACAGGAAGCGCGTCCTACCTGATGCATGGCGGGCCGGTCGATCGGGCGCTGGTGTCACCGCCCGGCAAGTCGCTGCAGGTGGCCTTGCCCGAAGGCGCCCCCCCGCCGGATCTGCTGGCCGCGATGCGCAAGCAACTCGAGGGCAAGCCGGACACCATCGCCTTCTTCCCGATCGATACCACCCGTGCCCAGCTCGAGCAGTGGCTGGCCGCCGGCCCGCCCGATCTGCAGGGCCGGGCGCCCGACCTGTGGTGGCCCGAGGACCGGGCCTGGTTCGTCCGCATCCCCGAATACCTGGACCTGGACTCGACGTTCGTGGGGGGCAGCCGGCAGCTGATCGATCGCTTGCTGGCCGTCCCCGGCCTTGAGGTCGTCGAGGCGCAAGCGACCGATCGACTCAGCGACGTGGAGCAGGACGAGCAGGAGCGGACCTACGGCCCGGTGATCGCCTCGGGCACCGATGCAGGCCGCCCCTGGTCCCTGCGCGGGCGCATCGGTGCGCCCGGCGTGGCGACCTGGTGGCAGACCAGCACCGGTGGTGGAGGCTCGGCCGGAGGGGCGCTCCCTTTCGCGGACCTGGGCTGGCAGAAGCTGGGCCACTTCGGTAGCGTCGACTCGGGCGAGAGCCACGGGCTAGGGACTCCGCGCACGTTCAAGCTCGCAGGCGTGGTCTCGAAGCAGACCGCCGCCGTCGATGTGCTACTCGCCGACGGCACCAGCCTGCCGGCTCGGATCATCGACACCGGAGATGCGCGAGCGAGCTTCTTCGTCGCCGTCTGGTCGGCGCCCTCCCCCTGGGACGCGCTGATCGCCCGCGACGCCGCCGGCGACGAGCTCGAGACCTACCGCCGGCACTAGCAGCTCCTGGTGGGACAAACCGTACCCAGGTTGGTTCTTGTCTTGCTCCGCCCTGCCCCCATGCTCCCACGCCAGGTCGTCCCGCGGCAGTTCTACTTGATCACGCGCCGCCGCACCCAGCGCCAGTTCCTCCTCCGACCCGACGCGCCCACCAACCACGCCTTCCTCTACTGCCTCATCGACGCGGCCTCGCGCTGCCAGATCGACGTCCTGTTGCCCTGCGCGATGACCTGGTAGCGGTCTTCCCCATCGACGTCGCGCTCGGGTCGGTGGAGATCGAACATGCAATTAACCTGGTAGCGGTCTTTCCCGCCTGCGATAGCGTTCGCATGAGGTCAGCATGAGCACGTACGTCTTGATTCACGGCGCCGGTGACGGCGGCTGGTCCTGGCACCTGGTCGAGGCGGAGCTGCGTGCGCGGGGGCATGACGTGGTGGCTCCCGACCTCCCGGCGAACGACGAAGCGCTCGATCTCGAGGACTACGCCGACGCCGTGGTCGGCGCCGTCGGCCAGCGCCGGGACCTCGTCGTGGTCGGCCACTCGTTCGGCGGTTTCACGGCGCCGCTGGTGGCCGCCCGGCTCCCGGTCGATGCCCTGGTGTTCGTGACCGCCATGGTCCCCGCCCCGGGCGAGGCGCCGCGCGACTGGTGGGACCAGACGGGATACAAGCAGGCCGTGGCGGAGCAAGCCGCGCGCGACGGCGGCGTCACCGGCAGCGACGACCCGTACGTCGGCTTCTACAACGGCGTGCCGCGCGAGCTCGCCGCCGTGGCGGTCAGCAAGCAGCGCGCGCACCCGTCGGCGGCCGCGACGGCGTCGCCGTGGCCGCTCGAGAGCTTGCCTGCCGTGCCGACCCGCTTCGTCCTGTGCAGCGATGACCGGTTCTTCCCCGCCGCCTTCGTCCGGCGCGTGGTGGCCGAACGCCTCGGCATCGTGCCCGACGAGCTCGCCGCCGGCCACTGCGCGGCGCTGAGCCGCCCCGTCGAGCTGGCCGACCTGCTCGAGGACGCCGGACGACGCCGGCGGCCGCAGCTCCGGCTGATCGACCACTACGACCACGAGCTGCGCCGTCACAACGAACGGTTGCGCTCGGCGGCCGGCGTGCGCCCGGGCGAGCGCGTGCTCGACATCGGCTGCGGCGCCGGCGAGTCCACGCGCGATGCGGCCCGCGCCGCCGAGACCGGCAGTGCGCTCGGCGTCGACATCTCCGAGGAGCTCCTCGACCGCGCCCGGCGCCGCACCGCCGACGAGGGTCAGTCCAACGCGACCTACGAGCTGGGCGACGCCCAGGTCCATCCGTTCCCGCCGGCCAGCTTCGACGTCGTCATCAGCCGCTTGGGCACCATGTTCTTCGCCGATCCGGCCGCCGCGTTCGCCAACCTGGCGCGCGCAGCCCGGCCCGGCGCGCGTCTGGTCATGATGGTGTGGCAGACCAAGGAGCAAAACCAGTGGGCCATGGAGATCCGCCGCGCGCTCGAGGCGGAGCCGCTGCGGGCGACCAAGCTGGATCCGTTCTCGCTGGCCGACCCGGCGGTGGTGGAGCCCCTCCTGACGGCGGCCGGCTTCGCCGACGTTGCGTTCGCCGACGTGCGCGAGCCGGTCTACTACGGGCCCGATGCGGCCGCGGCGCTGGACCTGGTGCGCGACATGAAAGGGATCCGGGACCACATCGCGCAGCTCGACTCGGCTGCGGCCCAGCGCGCCGTGTCGCGGTTGAGCGCGGCGTTGACGGCCCACCAGACCGGCGACGGTGTCCTGTTCGACTCGCGCGCCTGGATCGTCACGGCGCGCCGAAACCCGGCATAGCTCGACAGCTCTCGATCGAGGCTAATGGCGCAGCGTAGCGGCGTCCGCCAGGGTCCTGCAGGGGGTAGATCGACGCGCGCTGTAGGACAATGCGTACGCCTCACCACCGCGCGCTCAGCGAACGCGGTGGCGATCGGAGGAGAAGTCTGTCCGCGGCTCCTGGCCGTGGTGATCGCGTAGGTCGCAACGCCGAGCTTGTTGGCGGCGTCGTCGACCCAGTTCGGCTCGGGAGACAGGCGCAGCGTGTTGCGGCCGTCCTAGAACGCGGTATCGCGAGGTCCACGAGTTCAACAAGGCGGGCGTGTTCCCGATCTGGAGCACCAGGTAGCGCCGGAAGCGTCTACCCGGGTAGGTCTCAGCATCGCACCCTCACGGCACCACGACGACCACCGCCTGGGTGATGCCGGCGGTGCGGCCGTTGGCATCGGTCACCGTCAGGTGGACCCGGAACGTATCGCCAAACGCGTAGCGATGGCTCGCGAGCGGCGTCGTCGTATCGGTCGTGGACTCGTCGTCCCAGTCCCAGTGGTAGCCGATGATCGCGGCCAGGCCGCCGGATGCCGAGGCGTCAAAGCTGCATTGCGCCGCGATGCAGCTCGCGGTGAACGCGGCGGTCGGGCCGGGCGACACGGTCACCGCGTGGCTGGCGCTGCCGGTCTGGCCCGCGCCATCGGCGACGGTCAGGGTGATCGTGTACGTGCCGTAACTCGCGTAGCTGTGGCTCGGCGCCGACGCGCGGCTGCCGCCGCTGGTCGTCGTGCCGTCGCCCCACGCCCAGCTGTAGCCGGCGATCAGCGCGTCGTCGCTCGAGGCCTCGGCGTCGGCGGTGCACGTCCGGTCGATGCACACCACCGAGAACCCCGCGACCGGTGCCTGGTCGAACGCGATCACCGATCGCGTCAGCTCGCCGAGCTGGCCCGCCGAGTCGGTCACGGTCAGCGTTACGCTGTACGTGCCATTGACCGCGTAGCTGTGGCTCGGGGTCGCGCCGGTCACCACCGGCGAGCCGTCGCCGAAGCTCCACGCGTAGCTCGCGATCGGGCCCTCGCGATCCGAGGAGCCGATCGCGTTGAATGTGCAGGCGCGGATGGCGCACGACGCCGTGAACGCCGCGGTCGGGGCGGTGTCGACCGCGACCACGCTGTGCACGACCTGCGCGGCCTGTCCCGCCGAGTCGGTCACGGTCAGGGTCACGCTGTAGGTGCCATTGGCCGCGTAGCTGTGGCTCGGCGCCACCCCGGTGCCGGCCGGCGAGCCGTCGCCGAAGCTCCAGGTGTAGGTCGCGATCGCGCCCTCGCGGTCCGACGAGCCGGAGCCGTTGAACGCGCACGCCCGGCCGGCGCACGATGCCGCGAACGCCGCGCTCGGCAGCGCGTCGGTCACCGTGATGTTGACCAGCGGCGATAGATCGCCGAACCACGCCACGCCGTCCTGCACCATCTGCCACTGGAACGCCGCCGGGCCGGCGGTCGGCGGCGCGGTGATCGTGAACGTGAAGGTCCTGGTCGCGGTGGGCTGGATGGTTTCGCCCGCCGCCAGCGCGACGCGCGACAGGCCCCAGGTCGCGTTGTCCTGCGGGTGCTGCGAGCCAAGCCGGAACCGCGTCGCCTCGGTCCATGGCGTGGTCCCGGTATTCTGGAAGGTGAGCGACACCGTCGTGGTTGCGCGCACCAGCATCGTGCTGGGTACACTCTGGCTCACGAACTGCGCCGCGTTCACCGCGACCGGCGGCGTGATGATGCAGCTGTTGTATCGGTTCGACCACTGCTTCTGCACGGCGTAGCCGTCGAACGTGCCACCCCAGGTGGACGACGGCCCGTCCTGGCACAGGTCCGCGATCTCCAGGCGGTTCGCCGGTGCCCACCAGCCGGTGCCATCGGGATCCGTGACTGCCTCGACCAGCTCGTGCGACGAGTTCATCGTCGTGTTGCCGACCTGCCCGAAGGTGCCGCACCGCGTGGCGCAGCCGCCGAGATCCGCGATCAGGCCGTAGTACACGGGCTGGCCGCCCGGCAAGGTGAAGACGTGGTGATAGCCGCAGAACCCATCGGTCGCAGTGCACGAGAACCAGCCGAGCGCGGTCAGCGTGACCCCGGGCGGCAGGTACACCATGTACAGCCGGTTCGCCGTGGGCTGAGGCAGCGAGAAGTTGCCGATCAGGCGGGCGAGCTCGGCCTCGATCTGGTCCCCCGTGATCGACGAGCCGGCCGGCGCGCCGGTGTCGACGAACGTGCCGAGGTAGCTGCCGTGGCCGATCGGCCGCTGCGGCTCGTCGTATTCAGCCAGCCAGTCGAAGTATCCGCCGCTCATCACGTCGCTGTAGAACCCGGGCAGCGTATTCTGCACCTGGATATTGACATCAGCGCCCCAGTGGACGACTGCGACCTGCACGTTCGAGAGCAGCGGGCCGCCGTGATAGCTCAGGGGCGTGCTCGCCGGCACGCCCGGCTTCGTCGACAGCGCCGACTCTGCCGCCGCAGGGTCGGGCGGCTCGGTCATACACGCGACACTGCCCAGCATCGAGATCGCCAGTCCGAGCATGGCAGATCCCATCCGTCTTCCAGTCGACATATCAACTTGCATGAGCATCTCCGGGCGTGACTACGCCACCCCCAGGTTCGCACGTCGCGAGGCAATGAATGGGCCTCGTTCACCGGCGTCGCGGCTCCGAGCTCGTCAGCGGCCGGCGCGCGAGCAGCGCACGGAAACCGGCTATCCGGCCGAGCCCGCGCCACGCAGGGCGGCGAGCACGCGCCCCGGTGTGAACGGTACGTCGCGCAACCGCGCGCCCGTCGCGTCAAACACGGCGTTGCCGATCGCGGCCGGGACGAGCGTGATCGAGGTTTCCCCTGCGCCGGTCGCGGGTACGCCTGCCGGTGTCACGAACACGGTCTCGATCGCGGGCACGTCGTAGTCGAGGTGCAGGCTCGCATACGACGACCAGTCGACCGATGTGACCCGGCGCTCGTCCCACGTGACCTCCTCGACCAGCGCGCGGCTCGTGCCCTGGAGCAACCCACCCTCGATCTGGTTGCGCAGGCCGTCGGGGTTCGAGATCGGACCGCAGTCGAGCGCGACGACATACCGCCGCGGATGCACGACGCCGGTCGTGACGTGCACGTCGACGTCGGCGATCAGCGCCGCGTATCCATTGTGCCCCTCGTATGCGACGCAGGCGACGCCGCGACCGCGCGCAATGCCTTCGCCGGCCGGCGCACGACCGCGCCGCGGACCGGCCTGCCATCCCGCGGCCTTTGCCGCCGCACGCAGCACGCCGATGATCCGGTCATCGCGCAGGTGGCGTAGCCGGAACGCGACCGGGTCGGCGCCGGCGCGCGCGCATAGCTCGTCCATGAATGACTCGTTCGCGAACGTGTTCTGGATCCGCAGCGGTGAGCGCAGCGGGCCGGTGAACAGCGGCGAGCGCACGGTATGCGTCACCACCCGCTCGCTGCGGATCGTGCCCTCGCCGCCGCACGCGCCGGCGATACAGCCCGCGACATAGGGTGGGACGGCGTTGCTGCGGTTGTCGAGCTTGCCCGTCGCCGGCGCGGCCGGCCCGATCGCGAGCGGCTCCGGCTCGTGGCCGAGCAGCATGCCGGTGATGACGTTGCCCGGCCGATCGTACCCCGGGCGGCTGCCGAGCGCCGCGACCCACGCCTCGCGATCCCATGCCGCGATCATGCCGTCCGAGCCGAGCACCGCGCGCTGCTCGATCGCACACGCCGCGCCGTAGTTCTCCCACTTCATCTCGTCCTGGCGCGTGTACTGGACCCGCACGGGCGCGCGAACCGCCTGCGACAGGATCGCCGCGTCGAACGACACCGCGTCGGCGCCGTTCAGGCCGTAGCAGCCCGAACCGCGCTTGAACACGACCCGCACGGTCTCGACCGGCACGCCCAGCAGCTTGGCGATGCAACTCCGCGTCGGATACACCGATTGCGTCGGCGACCACACCGTGACGCCGTCGGTGCGAACGTCGGCGACGGCGCACGACGGACCGACCGAGCCGTGCATCTGGTACGGGTACGTGTACCGCGCGCGGACCACGCGGTCGCCGGCTCGCCCGAGCGCAGCGTCGACGTCGCTCGAGTCGACCGCGACCTGGTCGCGCGACGGTTGCCGGCGCAGGAAGTCGAAGAACGTGCCCTGCGGCGGCAGTGCCGGACCGGGCTTCCATTGCACCTTCAGCTGCTCGGCCGCGACCATCGCCGCGAACTGGGTGCGCGCGACCACGCCGACGAAGCTCTCGCGCACGACCAGATCGACGAAGCCGGGCACCCCGCGCACCGACGAAGCGGAGACGCTCGCGAGCGTCGCTCCCATGTCCGGCGGCCGTACCACCCGGCCGTGCAGCATCCCGGGCACGCGGACGTGGTGGACATACTCGAAGCGGCCGGTCACGAGGGCGACGCGATCGAGCGACGTCACCGGCTTGCCGAGCGTGGTCCACGCCGACGGCGGTTTGCGCTTCGCGGTCTTGCGCAGTGGCAGCTCGAACCGACGACCCCCGACGAGCTCGCCGTACGTCACCCGCGCGCCGTGGGGTCCCGAGATGGCGCCATCGGCGATCGCCAGCCGCGCGACCGGTACGCGGAGCCGCTTGCTCGCCATCTCGAGCAACGCCTCGCGCGCCGTCGCGGCCGCGAGCGCGAGGTTCTCGGTGTTGAAGTTGACCGGCGTCGACTGGCTGCCCGACGTCGTTCCCTGGTCCGGCGTGACCGCGGTATCGCACTCGATCATGGTCACCCACCCGATCGGCACGTCGAGCTCCTCGGCGACGAGCTGCACCTGCGCGGTGAAGATGCCCTGGCCGAAGTCACACTTGCCTGTGTACGCGGTGACCCGACCATCGGCGCCGACGGCGAGCCACGCGTCGAGCGCGCCGCCGTCGATGTGCGAAGGCCGCGTGTCGAAGGCGCCCGCGGGCGCGGCGGTGACCGCCCGCGGTAGCAGTGCCTGCGCGCCGAAGCTCACGACGAGCGCGCCGCCGGTCTTGAGGAAGTCGCGCCGCGTCGTCATCGCGTCCCCTTCAAGCCGTCCGCGTAGCGTCGGATCGCGCGCAGCATCCGTGTGTGGGTGAAACAGCGGCACAGCACGCCGCCGAGCGCCCCCCGGATCTCTGCATCACTCGCGTCGGGCTTGGCATCGAGCACGGCCTTCGCGGTGAGGATCACGCCGCTCAGGCAGAACCCGCACTGCGACGCGCCCTCGTCGATGAACGCCTGCTGCAGGGGATGCGGCGCCTCGGGCGTGCCCAGGCCCTCGAGCGTCACGACGTCCGCGCCGTCGGCATGACGGACCGGGAGCACACACGAGCGAACCGGCTGGCCGTGCAGCATCACCGTGCACGAACCGCAGTGCGCCGTCCCGCAACCGAACCGTGGCCCACGGAGCCCGAGGTCATCGGCCAGCACGAACAGCAACGGAGTGTCTGGGTCCGCGGCGACCGTGTGGTCGGTACCATTGACGCGAAGCCGGATCGTCACCACGCGATCGTAGCAGCGCGCCCGGCGGGTGGCGCCCTTGGCCCGCCCCCCACGCGCCGTACCTAGCGGTCGTCTCACGGCCCGGCGCGCAGCAGCCAGCATCGGGTCGCGCTTGACGGTCAGCCGGCCCGATGCAGCTCGACCGGGTACGGACCGCGACGTCTCATGGAGCTGTCGACCGCTCGTCACTCGACGTGCGGCGCCGACTGCGGAGGTGTAGGGTCGAGCCATCTGCATGCGGGTGATCTCGCTCCTGCCGTCCGCGACCGAGATCGTGTGTGCCCTCGGTGCGGCCGATCAACTGATCGGCATCTCACATGAGTGCGACTTCCCCGAGGAGATTCGCGACCGCACCGTACTCACGCGATCCCGGATCGACGTACGCGGCACGAGCCGCGCGATCGACGTGGCAGTCCGCGACGTGGCGCGCAACGCACTCAGCATCTACGAGATCGACGATGGGCAGCTCGCCGCGCTCGCACCTGACGTGATCGTCACACAGGATCTGTGCGAAGTGTGCGCGGTTTCACTCGACGACGTGCGCGCTGCCGTCGCGCGCCTGGTACATCGCGACCGCGTTGACGTCGTGAGTCTGCATCCAGCGCGCCTCGCCGACGTGCTCGGCGACATCGAGCGCGTCGGAGAAGCGCTCGGTCACGGCGATCGCGGCGCGGCGGTTCGTGCAGCGCTCGACCGGCGCATCCGCTCGATCGCCGAGCGCGCCGCCGCCATTTCCGCTCGGCCGCGCGTGGTCACGCTCGAGTGGCTCGATCCGCTGATGGTCGGCGGCACGTGGATGCCCGATCTGGTCGAGATCGCCGGTGGTGTCGCGATCGGCGCTGTGGCCGGAGCGCCGGCACCGACGATCGATGCCTCGGCGCTGGCCGCGATGGCGCCGCACGTAGTGGTGATCAAGCCGTGCGGCTTCACGATCGAGCGCTCGCTCGCCGAACGCGATGTGATCGAGCGCGGCGTTCTGCGGATGCGGGGCGACGTGCGTGTCTATCTCACCGACGGCAATGCGTTCTTCAACCGGCCCGGTCCGCGGCTCGTCGAGTCGATCGAGATCCTGGCGGCGTGCGTGCACCCCGAGCAGTTCTCGGACTTCGCCGCGCGGCACGCCGGCGCGATCGTCCGGCTCGCCTGACCGGCGCGATGCTCACGTCGGCGGTAGTCACACAGCTCGCCGCGCACGCGCTTGCGGCGCTCGACGCCACCATCCAGGAGATGCATGCTGGATCAGATCAGAGCCAACGGCAGGCCATCCCGACCCTGCGTGAGATCCGAGGCTCGACGCGGAAGCCGAACGCTATGCGCATGCGCACGTTGTTGGTCGGCGCATAGCGTGGTTCGGCAACGGCGCTCCGGTGTGGCGGAAGCGGAAGGGAGTACGGACTTGATCCGGCCTCACCGCCGTGCGGTGGCCCGGGAGGACTCGGCAGGCGCGCGTCGAGGCGTGCCGGACGGCATTGCGTTCCCGGCGGGGGTCCTGGGCGATGCGGGGGGCGCTGGCGGTGCGGTCGGTGCGTCGAGCTCGATCGCTCCCAGCTCGACGGTCTTGCCAGACTCGACGACGAAGCCCCGCTTGACGAAAGGACGCGCCGGTCGCCGAAACACGACGACGTGACATGGCCCGGGTGCGTGTTCGATCCGGAACCTCCCGTCAACCTCCGTCGTCACCGGCGGTCGGATCATCTCGCCTCCCTGTTCGTCGGCGCGAACGACCACGACCTCCATGCCACGTGCCGGCTTGCCCGTGGGATCGACCAGCGTGCCTGTGACCGTGCCGTTCACCGCCAGCGTGATGTCGAGCGTGGCCGTGGCGCCAGGCGCGACCGTGGCCTGCCCCACGCCGCCGCCCACCAGCGACTCGACATACACCGTGTAGCTCCCCGGGTTGATGTGGTCGAACGCAAACTTGCCCTGTGTGACGCTGTGATCGGCCACGGTTGGCCCGCGCAGCGCGGCGCTGAAGACCGCGACCGGTCCCGCCGGGCCGGTCACCGTACCCACCAGCGTCGAGACACCGTGCGTCTGAAGCTGCAGCGTGGTGCCGGGCACGATATCGGCCTGGCGTGCGCGCAGCTGCCCGCGCCGTCCCTCTGCAATGACGGTGTACTTGACCTGAAACAGGCCAGTCAGCTCGAAGTGTCCCTGAGCGTCGGTGAGCGCAGGCGGCGGAGCCGGGTCATTGCCGCCGGGCCCGAGGTTCATCACCGGCGCATCGATCGTGCCGATGTTCATGACATCGAGCGCCGAAAGCTGGGGATACACCGAGACCCACGCGTCCGCGAGCGGCGCGCCATCCGGATCGGTCACCGTGCCGGAGATGACGCCGCCGGCGGACTCGACCGCGAGCGCGATGCCCTCCCTGTGCTCGCCGGCGGCGAGCGTGGCCTCCGGCGACGGACCGAGCGGGCGCAGCGGCTTACCGCGATCGAGCACCTGGAACCCGTACACGCCGGCCGGCAGCCCGTTGATCTGAAACGCACCGCCCGCGTCGGTCAGCGCTCGCTCACCAGTGGTGATCATGCCGCCGGCCATGTGGAGCGGTACGCCGACCAGACCCGAATCCAGAGCGGTCATCACGGCTGCCGGGTTCGCGACCACGCTGACACCCGGCACGGGCGTCCCATCGCGATCGACCACCCGACCGCCGAGCGCCCCGCCTGGCTTCACCCGGATCACCGCGTCCGGAAGTCCGGGCACGACCTCGACCTGGACGGAGCCTTCATCTCCGCTCGCGCACCGTGCGACCAGCCTGGTCGAGCCGCCGTCGAAGGGACCGACCACGAATTCGCCGTCGGGTCCCGTCGAGACATCGGCGACTGCGTGGCTGGAACGCCCGGAGGCGCGTCCGAACTCGGGCTGGACATGACAGGGCTGGCGCGGCTCGACGTGGCCCTTGACCGCGAGGCCGCGCTGGACGCAGACTACGACGCCGTCGACGTCCTGGTCCGCCAGCCACACGCTCGTGCCGCGGATCCGCAGGTAGGCGCTGGATTCCGCGGAGATGGTGTAACCCCCGGGCGGCAATCCTTGCATCACGAACTCGCCGCCGGGATCCGCGGTGGCCGTGCTGCCGGTCCCGTAGCCCACCGCGTGGAGCTGGACGCCGGGCGCGGCTGCGCCGGTCTCGTCGACCACGCGGCCGCGGATCACCGGGCTTGCGCCGATCTGCAACTCGACCCCGCTGACCTGCTCGGCGACCGCGAGCCCGACGTGGGTCGGATCACGGCTGAAGCGCGGCGGTGCGAAGGCATCGAGCTGCCAGTCGCCCGGCTTGAGGCCGGTGATCCGGAACCGGCCGTCGGGGCCGGCGAGCACGCGGCGCTCCGCGCTGAACATCACGCCGGGGTTGCGGCGCGCCCGCACGCTCGCGCCGCCAACCGGCTCATGGGTGCGCTCGTCCAGGACCACGCCCTCGATCACACCGCCCGGCACGAGCGCGAAGTTGGCGACCGCGCCGGCGGGGCCGACCTCGATCCTGCGGATCTGCGATGCATAGTCCGCGCTGGTCGCGGCGACCACGAACGAGCCCTCGGCGACGGTCATGTGGTAGGTCCCATCGTCGGAAGTGAATGTGGTCGACACCGCATCGTCCGGGGTTCCCGCCGCCGTGAGCTCGGCCGCCTCGATCCGCGCCCCCGCGACCGGCCCACCGCTGGTATCCGATACCTTGCCGTGGAGCGTCCGGCCACCGGACGCAAGGCGCAGCGCGAGCTGCTCGACGCCGCCCGCCGCGAGCTCGCGGACAGGTAATGTCGCCGGGATGTGACCTTCGGCCGAGGCGCTGACTTGCCAGCTCCCGGGCTCGAGCCGCTCCGCGTGCGCGACGCCATCCGCGGCCGTAATAACGACCACGATCTCGCCCGCCCTGGGGGCCAGCCTGACCATCGCACTGCCGAGCGGTCCGCGGTCGTCGGTCACGGTGATCGTCAGCGCCGCCGGTGCCGTCACCCCCATGCCGGCCACCACACCACGGCCTCGGGGCGCCGCCGTGGAGCGCTGCGTCATGGCAGTCCGCGCCAGGCGTGCCTCGCGCGAGCGCACGCACCACGCGCCGCCGACGAGCAGCGCCAGCAAGCCAGCACTCCAGACAATAAACAGCGAGCCCCGTGATCTTCGAGCCTTGGCCATGCGAATGCCCCACCTGTGTCAATGACGTGGCCAGCATGCCCCTTGCGACGACGTCTGAGAAGCCTGTTGATGTCGATCGCAGATCGCCGTGCACGGGTTGCTTGCGCGCCCGGCAGCGCGGACGGGCAACGAAGTCGCACGACCGGCCGCTGCGGTTCGACGACTGGCAGCAGCGCGCGCGCGCCAGTTGTCGAAGTGGATGATCACGTTCCAGATCACGCTGCGGCAGCCGAGCGCGACGAAGCATGTCTGCGATGCACTGGCCCTCCCAGCACCGTGCAGATCACCCATACCGCTGCTCATCCCGATCCCAGCAAACGTGTTAACCCATCCATGAATGCTTTCAACAGGCAATAATCCAATGCGCCATGATACGCAGTCACGCCGCTGTGATGCGCCACCCAGCAGCGACTGCGTTCACGCAGGTATCAACATTCGCACTGCGCGGCCAATATCAGTTCGACTTGACGCGTGATAGAAGGGTGATCTCGACGACCGGAAAAGTCGGGATATCAGAACGAAAACGTTCCGCAAACTCCCTGAAATACTGCATTCTTGATACAGACGTGTCCACATGGCGAATCGATGCAATCTCCATTGTTGTTGCAGTCAAGATCGTCGCAGGCAAATGCGTGAAGATCCTGACCGGTCACAAACGAAGATGCCAAAAATCCGCATCAGAAGAGTCGCCCATAGATGGGGTTCGCATTGTCTCGCTGGCAATGCTCGAAGATTCTGCCGCGCTGGGTGCAACGATACACCCTGCAAACAACAACAAGATATTCAAGAACTTGACCATATCAATTCTCCCATGTTGCTATGAGTTATACGCAAAGAAATCAAACACAACACCAAAATCACAACTCCGATAACATCGGCAGTCGCTATTTTCAATAGCCGAAACAAGAATCGCGCAACTTGCTCTTCGGAAGAGGCGCTGTTCCGCGCTGTTCCGCGCTGTTCCGCGCTGTTCCGCGAATCGGAACACGCCGACGACTTGGCCGAGCAGGTCGGCATCGCCGAGGCGACAGACCGTACCCAGGTTGGACGGACCATACCCAGGTTAGTTCTTGTCCGAATTCCGGCGTGCGAACCACGGGCTGCCCATCGCCCCGGCGCTCGCCGCTCGCCGGGAGGTCACGGCCGGATTCGGACACGTGGCCGACCATCGGACACTTCGGCGGGCAACGCCGCAGAAGGTCGTGCGAGCCGCCTGGCCGACAACTTGCTCCGCCCTGCCCCCATGCTCCCACGCCAGGTCCTCCCGCGTCAGTTCTACTTGATCACGCGCCGCTGCACCCAGCGCCAGTTCCTCCTCCGACTCGACGGGCCCACCAACAACGCCTTCCTCCATTGTCTCATCGATGCCGCCTCGCGCTGCCAGATCGATGTCCTGTTGCCTGCGCGATGAGCAACTGGGCTCCGCCTCGATGGAACCGCGCGGCTCGAGCCTCAATTCGCCCACAAGCACGATGTCCGGATATCGGATATTACATTTGGTGGTTGTATGCGCATTCGGCCGAGCTGCGCGAGCATGACCCGAAGTCTGTCGCTTACCATCTGGGGGTGTCGCGGCGTCGCTCCCAATGGGAAATCATCTTTGAATGTTAATATGTCCGAAGTGCGGACCATATGTCCTAAATACGGACAACGCATTCGACTGCGTGAGCGAATCGTGCGCTCGCAGGCTGGCACTCTACTCGCGGACTGAGGCTGCCGTGAGTTGCATCGATTGCGTCGCCCAGTGCTTCGAGACTCGGTCGAGGTGCCTCTCTCCGGATCGTCCAAACGGCCGTCTGCCAGACCTCGATCGTGCGTGCGCAGGGGCGATACGGCTCTTGTAGGGGGATGGTCGTGTTCAACGAGGGCCCGGGTACGAAAGCCTGTGACGCATGTGGTACGAACGGCTGGTGAGGCAACACGTTGGGTGAATGTAGTTGACGTCAAGCAGTCTTCCCGACGGTGGGGACAGACCGTAGCGTCTTCCCGGGGCGGTCAGCGCGTCACTTGAGCGCGCCGCCGAGCACCATCGCCGGGATCTTCGCGGCCTGTTCGGCCAGATCGCGACGACGTCGCCGAACTTGCTGCCCTGGACGCTCGAGAACTGCACGCCGGGCTTGAGCCACCTGGCGTGCGCCGGGTTGACCTTGAAGTTGCTCCACGTCGTGTCGTGCTTGACGGTCGCGGTCTTGTCGCAGATCGACTCGTACTCGAGCGTCCCATCGGGCTTGAGCCGGGTGATCCGGTGGGTGCGGTGCGATTGGACGCAATCCTCTTGCATGATCGAGGTCTTCTCGAGGGTGACCGCGAGGGCGTCGCCCTCCGGCTTGACCGACTTCACGACGCCGCCGGCGCTGCTGATCGCACCGCCGCTGCGCTTGTAGGGCCGGCTATCGAACGGCGGGTACTGCAGCTTCTTGGCATCCGGATCGTCGAACTTGAAGGTCTCGCCCATCACGGCGCCGAGCGCCGCGTTGCGCGGGCCGCGCACGCCGGGCACCCGCTGCAGGTACTCGCCGAGGAAGTCCGCGGTCGCCGTGCCGCGGTTGCACTCGACGAATGCGGTCGCGGCGAGGTTGACCGCCGGCGTGTTGGCCAGGAGCGGCCCCGCCGCCGCGGCGAAGCCAGCGTACGGATCGTCGCGGACGTCGTGCATCGCGGTGAACGCCTTGGCAGGGATCCCCGAGACCGCCGTGGCGAGTGCCTCGGCGGTCCGCGCCTCACAGCCCTCGGCCAGCTTGCGCGAGTGGAACAGCGCGCCCGAGTCGTTGGCCTCGACGAGCTGGAGCAGCTGGGTGTTCCCACCGACGCCGCCGGCCCACTCGGCGCGGGCCTTGAGCGCGACCTCGGAGATCGCCTGCCCCGGATCCCTGGACGACACGCTGCGTAGGTCCGAGGAGTTCGCGTCGAGCTTCGCGTTGCCGCACCACGCGGGCGCAGCCGCGGCGACGATGCTGGAATCGCCGAGCCACGACAGGCCGGCCACCACGACGAACACGTACTGCTTCATTCGATCCTCTGTCCCTCAAGCGTGCTGATCGTCGATCTAGAGATGGCAATGCAGCGCCACGGATGGATCGCGCGCGACAGGGCCATCCAGACAGCGATCGCCGTGATCGCATGTGCCGCGCAAGCCATCGTTCATCGGATTTCGCCGGCGGCTCGCTGCATTGGCAACGAGCGCCTCGCCCCCCCTGACCGAGCATCAGCCGCGCGGGCGAATTTCCTCGGTGCGCCGGCACCTCGCCGAGCGCGGCGCTGCCGACCTGGAGCCGGAACCCGGTCAGATCGCGCCTGTCGACACCGGTGGCGGCGCACGACCTGCCAACGCCGGCATCGGCAGGCCCACCGGATCGCTGCAGCACCAGCGCGAACGGCCGCCCGCGAGTACCGCGTCCTCTTGCGTCGGCTCGCCGGCTGTGCGTCAACGCGGCGGTCAGGCCGGTGGAGCTCGGTCGTGCAACTAACCTGGTAGCGACCTTCTCCGGCCGAGCCGCGCGAGCTCCGACGGTTCCCTGCCGCGCCCGCGCGATCCCCGACTGCGAACTCTCGCTGCAAACACCCGTTTGCAACCGTGCAACCCGCCGTCTGCAATCCAGTGCAACCAGCTGTTCGCGAATCGACAAATTGCCAAATGCTCCTGGGCGTAAACGCACAGCGACGACGATTTGCTGAGGGCGATTTGAACAGATGATGTTTTACTGCGGACTCGAGGTTGCTGTATCGGCAATGCTTGGATTGTGAATTACCTATCCTGAGATTACATGCACTCTCCCGTGATGACCTCTTGCGATCGCCGAAACGATCATGTTTAGTGTGTGCAAGGGCAGTACAAGAGCCCGGGAGGTCGAAGATGAGAAAGTTCATGGTTTCTGCGCTGGTGTTCGGTCTGGCAGCCTCGTTCATTGGCTGTGCAACGGAGGAGGCGGGCCCGGCCGAAGGATCCGTCTCGTCGGCGGTCACCGAGCAGGCCGCCAACTACGTGCTGGCGTGCGGCGGGCTGGCGTTGCGATGGTGGGATGATCCGAACGCCGACGTCAAGGAGACCTTGCCATACGGCTTCGTCGTGCATGTCGGCCAGGTCCACTGGGCTACCGGCATGGCGAACATCACGGCGACCCCGGCGCATCCGAAAAGCGGATGGATGCGGATCGACGGCGCCAACGGTCCGCTGCTGTCAGTCGCCAACAACGGCTGTCACTGAGCTGCAGTGTACTCGTTGTACTGTGCGATCACGAACAACAATTCAGGAGATCAAGACATGAAGAATCAGATCAGATCTGTGCTGGCCGCCGCGTTGGTGACTGCGTTCGCCGGATGTGCCACCGGGGCGGACGAGCCCGCCGAGGGAATCGCATCCGCGAACGTCACAGCGCACGCCACGAACTACATCGTATGCACCAACCAGCTGGCGTTGCGCACGTGCGACAATCCCGGCGCTTGCGACACCGGCATCAGGATGACCTTGGGCGCTCGACTCGAGGTTGATACCGTGAACTGGACGACCAGGATAGCCCACTTCACCTCCAGCCCGTGGGGCGCCGGCTACGCGCTCTCCAGCAACAACGGAGAGCCGTACCTCTCGAGGGACCCGCAGACAGCTTGCAACTGACGACCCGTCGCGCTCGCGCGGTGGTGACCCTGGCCGTCGAACCGGGCCGGGCACCAGACCGTACCCGGACCAGACCGTACCCAGGTTAGTTGAGGTTAGTTCTTGTCCGATTCTGGACGCCGGAGCCAGCGCTCCGTGCGCCAGCGCTCGAGCCGTGCGCCGCGACGAGAGCGCCACGCGTGCGCGGAACCCGCAACTCGATCGACACGCGGTGGCCGGAAGCAGGTTAGATCTACGCATGGCGATTCTCCCTGTTCAGTTCCCGCCCCTCGCGCGCGCCACGCTCGGCGCCGGCATGGCGATCGCGATCGGCTGCGGCTCGACGTCGCCGACGTCGCCGTCGTCGCCCGCCAGCGGGCCGATGGCGCCGTGGGCGCCCACGCCGGCGCGTTCGCACGACGAGCCCGCGCCCAGGCCGCCCGCGGCGCCCGCCGCGTCCGCGCCGTCCGCCTCGGCCACCCGCGCCGATCCGCGGTTCGACGCCGAGCTCACCTCGTATCCCTATCCGTTTCCGGTCCAGCTCCGCGAGCTGACCTCGCAGGGCCAGATCGTCCGGATGGCGTACATGGACGTGCCCGCCGTGCAGCCCAACGGCCACACCGTCGTGCTGCTGCACGGCAAGAACTTCGGCGCCTACTACTGGGAGCCGACGATCAAGCTGCTCACCGCGCGCGGCTACCGCGTCATCGCGCCCGATCAGATCGGGTTCGGCAAGTCGAGCAAGCCCGAGCGCTACCAGTACAGCTTCCAGCAGCTGGCCGCCAACACGCGCGCCGTGCTCGACGCCGCCGGCGTGACCACCGCGAGCGTGATCGGCCATTCCATGGGCGGGATGCTCGCCACGCGCTACGCGCTGATGTACCCCGAACACGTCGAGAAGCTGATCCTGGTCAATCCGATCGGGCTCGAGGACTGGAAGACCGTGGTCCCGGCGCGCACGATCGATCAGCTGTACGACCAGGAGAAGAAGGCCACTCCTGACTCGATCCGCGATTACCAGCGCAACTCGTACTACAACGGTGTCTGGAAGCCCGAGTACGAGAAGCTGATCGAGCCCGCGGTCGGCATGCTCGGGCACCCCGATTACCCCAGGGTCGCGTGGGCCTCCGCGCTGACCAGCGACATGGTCTACACCCAGCCGGTGGTCTACGAGTTCCCCAACCTCAGGGTCCCCACGCTGCTCGTGATCGGTCAGCGCGATCGCACCGCCCCCGGCCGCGCGCTCGCCCCCAAGGACGCCGCCGCCAAGCTCGGCGACTATCCCGCGCTCGGCAAGCGGACCGCCGCCGCCATCCCCGGTGCCAAGCTGGTCGAGATCGCCGGCGCCGGCCACGTCCCGCAGGTCGAGGCGTTCGACGCCTACGCCCAGGCGATCACCGAGTTCCTGCCGCGCTGACCTGCAGCGACAAGCAGCGCGGACCGTGTCGCGCGCGCACCTCCATTCGGCGATGAACGCGAGGATCTTGTTGACTCGATCGACCATGCGCTCGGCATGCTGCTCGGCGCGTGCGCCGAGGGTGGCGCCGGCGCGCACGAGCGCGGACTGCCGGCGTCGCCCGACCAGATGGCGGCGCTGGAGCGCCACTGGGGACGGCGGCTGCCCCCGCTGTATCGCCGCGTGCTGGCCAGGCACAACGGAGACCACAGGCTGTGGTTCGATGTCGCGCTGCTATCGATCGGGACCATCGTCGATGGCAGCCGCGAGATGCGCGCGTTCAAGGCCGCGGCGCCCCAACACTGGCGGTGGATCTTCGCCTGCGGCACGGAGTCGCGCGACGCACTGGCGTTCGATCCATCCCACGCGTCCGACGACGGCGAGCTGCCGGTCGTGCACCTGAGCGAGGCCGGTGTGGTCGCGCGCTGGCCCTCGCTCGGCGCCGTGCTGCAGACCCTGTTCACCCGGCTGTTCACCGGCGTCCCCGCGCGCGGCAACCGCGCCGAGTACGCAGGCCGCAACGGCCTGTTCGTCCAGCACATCGACATCGACACCGGCCGCCTGCTGCCCGAGCACGTGCTGATGGAGGCCGACCGCCGGTTCGCCCACGGAGTCCGCGAGCTCGGAGATACCGAGCCGAGACTGGCGATCGTTCTGACCGAGGCGCCGGCGGAGCCTTCCGCGACCGGGAGCTATGTCTACTACGAGCCGTGCGCCGACCTCGTGGTCGCGCTCAGCACGGCGGAGCGCCAGGCGAGCATGTGCGCGACCGACACGCTGTGGGAGCGCTGGGGACCGAGCTTCGACTCCCTGACCGCGAGCGCGACCGGCCTGCTCGAGCAGGGCCGCGTCGCCGATGCGCTGCTGCACGGCATCGATGGCACCTGCGAGCTGTTCCGCCTGATGCGGAGCGCGCGACACGCGTGACCCGCCGGCGGGGCGCGCCGAGTGCCGGCCGCGGTGCACGCTGGTCTACACCGCGACCAATCCCGTCGCCGATCACCTCGTCGAGCGCGCTCGCAACCCCGCCGGCGCGGTCACCGCGATCGGCGGCGCGCGCGACGTCCAGCTGGTGCTGGTCGCCCCGGGTGGGCTCCGCGGTCGCATCCTGGTGGGCGGGCGGGCCCCGAGGCGCGCCACGGTGCAGGTCGATCAAGCCCCGCCCGTGCCCGTGACCGGGGATGGCCGTGGCGACCACCGGGGTGGTCCGGTTCGACGCGCTGACGCCTGGCCCGTACCGCGTCTGCACCGGGTCGTCCGGGATCGCGTGCCGATCGATCGTCGTCGCCGCGGTGCCCGAGCACCAGTTCGTCGCGCTCCCGTGATCGGACCAGACGGTACCCGACCCGGCTGTGCCTCAACGCGGTCGCTAACCTGGTAGCGGTCTTCCCCGAAGCAGCGGTGGCGGGAGCGCGACCTCGGCGAGCAGCGCCATCGCGGAGCGGATGCGGGCCGGTGGTACGGAGCCGAAGCCGAGCACGATGGCCTGCGGCGCGCGGCCACGGAGCTGGAAGGCGGCGAGCGGCGCCGCGGTGATGCCGGCCGCGGCCGCGGTGCTCGAGACCGTGCGGGCGTCGCAGCCGGGCGGGAGATCGCACACGATGTGGAGGCCGACCTCGCCCAGGCGGACGGTGAGGCCGGCTGCGCGCGCGGCGGCGATCAGGACGTCGCGCCGGGCGCGGTACAGCACGCGCATGCGGCGGAGGTGGTGGACGTAATGGCCGGCTTCGATGAAGTCAGCGAGCGCGAGCTGGGGCAGCGAGGGCATGTCAGGATCGCGGGCGTCGCGGACGGCGCGCACGGCCTCGACGAGAGCAGGCGGGACGATCAGGTAGCCGAGGCGGATCGCGGGGAACAGCGTGCGCGAGAACGAGCCGGCCTGGAGGACGCGGCCGTCGCGGTCGAGCGCGGCGAGCGATGGCAAGGGCGCGCCCGCAAACCGGAACTCGGCGTCGTAGTCGTCCTCGACGATGACGGCGCCGGCGCGCGTGGCCCAGCGCAAGAGGGCGGTGCGACGTGCGAGCGAGAGCGGGACGGCGAGCGGGAACTGGCACGCCGGGGTGACGTACGCGAGCCGCGCACGCCGCGGGAGGGCGGCGACGTCGAGGCCGTCACGGTCAACGCGGACCGGAAGCAATTCGGCGCCCGCGGCAAGGAACGCCTCGCGCGCACCCGGGTAGCCCGGATCCTCGACGACGACGCGGTCACCAGGGTCGAGGATCGCGGCGGCCGCGACCTCGATCGCGCGCTGGCCGCCGCCGACGATCAGCACCTGGGCAGGCTCGATCCGCACGCCGCGCGATGCCGAGACGAGCGTGGCGATCGCCCGTGCGAGCACGGGCAGGCCGCCGCCGTAGTCGAGCTGGGCGATGCTCGTCCGCGCGGCGCGGCGCGACAGGAGCCGGCTCCAGGTCTCGATCGGGAACGCATCGAGGGCGGGACGCGACAGCGGAAACGCGGTACGCGAGCGGCGGTCCGGGGGGCTCGCTGCCGCGTCGCGGGCCCGCGCGCGTGCTGCGCGGGACGGCCGAACGGTCGCGCGCGGCGTAGCGGCCTGGCGGGTGCGCAGTGGACGTGCGGCGCGCGGCGGATCGTCGGCGACGAAGCAACCGGAGCGCGGGCGCGCGACAACGTAGCCTTCCGCGATCAGCGCATCGATCGCGAGCGCGGCGGTGGTGCGCGATACCCCGAGCTGGGCGGCGAGCGTCCGCGTGCCGGGGAGCCGCGTGCGCGCCGCGACGAGCCCGGAGGCGATTGCTTCGCGCAGCCCGGTCGCGATCTGGCGCTGCAACGAGCCCGGCCCGTCGCGGTCGACGCGCACCAGCACCGAATCGATCCGCATGGTGCGAGCATACTCGACTGGCCTGGTCGATCGGAGACGATCTGGCTATACGGCTTGGACCCGCGATGCGTCACCGTCCCGGAACCATGCGACTCCTCATCGCGACCGCGACCCTCCTGTGTGCGGCCACCACCGCACACGCGCAGCCAGCCCCGCCACACGACGGCGCTCACGACTTCGACTTCGTGATCGGCGACTGGAAGGCGCACGTCAAGCGCCTGCCGGACCGGCTCGTCGGGTCCACCACGTGGCTCGAGTATGACGGCACCTCGCGCCACAAGAAGCTCCTCGACAGCAACGCGAACTTCGAGGAGTTCGAGGTCTGGGGCAAGGACAAGGCGCAGCACCTGAAGGGGCAGACGCTCCGGCTGTACGACCCCGAGGCGCACCAGTGGAGCATCTATCTGCTCGACCTCGACAAGGGCAAGCTCCCGATGCCGCCCGTGATCGGCCAGTTCACCGGCAAGCGCGGCGAGTTTTACGACCAGGAGCTCTACAAGGGCCGCGCGATCCTCGTCCGCTATCAGTGGTCTGACGTCTCGCCAAAGTCGGCGCACATGGAGCAGGCGTTCTCGGCCGACGGCGGCAAGACGTGGGAGGTGAACTGGATCTGCGACCTCTCGCGCTGATCGGAGCCACGGCCCCCGAACGAGCAACGCCGCCCACGTGGAGCGGCGTCGAACGCCACGGCGGCGACCGGGCTACCAGATCTTCACGCGCCTGGGCGTGCCGGCATCGCGGGCGAACGCGAACCAGACCGTACCAGGTTAGCCAGCAAGCCCCGGTCCGACGTCGGCGACCGGCAACGGCGCTCGCCGCATCAACGCTATGTCAAGAAGCTGCAGTGACTACGGGGCGTGCGACAGCAGGTAATTCTTGACCTGAGTACCCCATGTCGTGGGGATCAGGCTCGTCGCGCTATGCGTGGTCTGGAGCAGCGACGGGCGGCAATCGCTGTAGGGCTCGAACGTCCAGGCTAGGTTAGGGATCTGCTTGGCCTCGATGTCATTGAGAAAAGTGCTCGAGACCGTGCTGCCGTTGCTCTGGCTCGACGGCCCGTACTCGCCAATGATGACCGGGATGTTCGAGTAGTTGTACTGCGACGAAGAGGGCTCGTAGCCGTGGACCTCGTAGACCACGTTGTCGTAAGGCAGCGGCGACGACGCGTAGAAGCTGATATCGCTCGTCCATTGGCGGCCCTGCACCGCGACGAGGTGGTGCGGCACGCCCAGCCGGTCCTCCTCGGCACGGATCACGCTCACGGCATGGCTCATCACCGGCACCAGGCTGGACGAGGAGATCGTGCCGGGCTCGTTGGAGATCCCGAACATGACGAACTTGGCGTTCGCGAAGGTATCCACGAGTGCCCTATACGTCGCGTCGGTCGCACTGGTCGGGATATAGGTAGCCTCGTTGCCCGCGTCGGTTTCGGTCATCGAGCTATGGCTGCGCAATGTGACCAGGACGTGCACGTTGGGATAACTGCCGAGGAAGTTGATCGCATTCGTGGTCGGCGTCGTGTACGTCGCGTCGCCCGTGGTCCAGTTCTTGTCCACGTAGCTATGCATACCCAGGCTCATGCGGACAAACGTTGGATGCCAGTCGTTCATCAGCCCGCTGAAGACGGTCTCGAGCGTCGTTTGCGGGTCGGACACCCAGAGGGTGTTGTTGTAGCCGCAGAAGAAGACATCACTGACGTTGACGCCGCGCGCCATCCACGGCGTCCCGCCGCCAGCGCCGTCGGCCACATAGATCTTGTTGCCGTTCGTGTAGAGCCAGCCCGCAGGCAATCCACCGCCCGCAGTGACCGTGAAGTTGACGTCCGAACCGTCGTGCCACGTCCCGCCCGTGTCCTGGTACGTCGCAAAGCTGTACCACGGGCCCGTCGGATCCGTGGCCATCGTGCGCGACGCGGTCCACGACACTGTTTCGCCGGAGGCCAACGTCGTCGAGCCTTTCGCCGGCGAAAAGTCCAGCCACGGCCCTCCCTGGTGCGTCCCTCCGGGCGGCCGTCCGGCGATGACAATCCGCTGCAAGGTGGTGGAGCTCATGTTGCAGTTTTGGAAGGTCACGTTGCCCGTGATGGTCTGGCCGATCGCCACCGAGCTCTTGTCGAGCGATAGCGGCGTCGAGATCACGACGCCGGTCTGCCCGCCACATGGACCGGCGCAGGTCACGGTGACGTTGTCGACGTGGAGGTTTCGGTCCTCGCCGTTGGTAAGGGAGTCGTTATCGAACGTGACACGGATCTCCTGTACGCCCGCCGTAGCCGTGTAGTTGAACGCGTACGGTGCCCAGCTCGTCGTGTTCACGTACACGTTGCCGATGGCCGTGCCCCCGACCGACACGACCATGTGCGGCCAGACGTTGGCGGCGATCCGCCCCGCCGCCATGACCGTGATCGTGACCTGCGAGGTGGCGAAGTCGTGGTTCTGGGAGATGTAGCCGTTCGACCATATGTTCCACCCGCCGGTCGTGGCCCCGCCGGTCGAGTGGTACATCGTCTCTGCCTCGTACGTCGCGTTGACGCACGTCGTGGCGTAGCTGGTGCTCGACCCGTACTGGGTGTCGGCCGCACTCGTGCACGCGCTCAACACTGCTACCGTGTTCAGCCAGCAAATGCCGCGAGCTCGCATGTTCTCGCTCCTTTCTCGGGAGCCCTAACGTGAGCGCCCACGTTGACCGTACCCGATCGGTTCCGAAAGCCTCGCCACTCATCGACCCGAGCGCCGGCGACACATTTCCCGCAGACTGCGGTCGACGTTTTGCCGGCGCTTGCGGGATATCCGCACGTCACCGCACGTCACGCTGCCGGCCGGCTGGTACCACGGCCTTCCCGCCGGGATCTCGGCGGCCCGTTTAGCGTAAACCGGTCTGCAGTGAGCGCGCTTCTCCTGGCGCTGCCCGATCCCTTGCCCGAGACCGATCGTGTCGAGCCCATCCAGGTCAACCGTCAGGGCTCCGTTCGCGTCGACACCAATCGCTACTCGGTGCCCAGCTGTTGCCCGGCGAGCTACGCCGAACGGGTCCGCACGCTTGTCTGCGACGATCGCACCGTGCGCGTGCTCCACGGGCAACCTGCGCGATGAGCAACCACTATCACGTCGTGATCTACGATCGCGCCGGCCGTTACCCCGAGTTCATCGAGCACTGTCACAAGCTCCTCGCCCGGAGCCAGAACGCCCTGCGCGGTCGCTGGGAGAACTTCTGGGCGTCCGAGCAGACCTGCGTCTCCGCCTCGTCGGCCGCGAAGCGGTCCTTGACAAGCTGGTCTACACCGCGACCAATCCCGTCGTCGATCACCTCGTCGAGCGCGCTCACCACTGGCCGGGCGTCAACGGTCTCTCCGCGCTCCTCAACGGACGGCCGCTGCGCGCGACCCGGCCGCTCCACTTCTTTCGCCCGGACGGCCCGATGTCCGAGACCCTCGAGCTCGCGTTGGCCATCCCCGCCGAGCTCGGCCCGCGGCCGACGTGATCTCCGAGCTGCGCGCCCGTGTGCATCAGCGTGAGCTCGATCAGGCCGCCGAGCGACAGCGCACCGGCACGCGGGTCCTGGGGCGACGAGCGGTGCTCGCGCAGTCCTGGCGCCAGCAGCCCCAGAGCTCCGAGCCCAGGCGAAACCTGCGCCCGCGCGTCGCATCGCCGAACAAGTGGGCGCGCATGGAAGCGCTGAAGCGCAACCGCATCTTCGTCGACGACTACGCCAACGCTCGCGCACGCTGGCGAGACGGCGTGGCCACCGCGTTTCCCGCCGGCACCTACTGACTGCAACGCTTCGCCTCCGTGCCGATCCTCCGAGCGTGACGAGCCCGAGCCTGGTCGGCGCACCATTCGCTCTGGGAGACGGCCTGCCGAGACCGGCATCGACGCGCGGCACGCCCACGCCGGCATCGCCGGACGCAGCGAATCGCTGCAGCACCACCCGCGCACAGCCGTCCGCGAGGACCTCGTCCTACTGCCTCGGCTCGCCGGCAAGCGCGACCCGCCTGTGCATCCACCCGGCGGCTGGGTCGTCGGAGATCGGGTCGGGCAACTAACCTGGTAGCGGTCTTCTCCCGTTTTCCCCATGCGGATCGAATACACGCACGACACCGGGGTGTGCGAGCTCCGGCATCACTCGCGCGCCGCGAACGAATCGTTCGCGACGCTGCGGGTCGCTGGCGAGATGCAAGTGAAGCACCTTGATCGCGACACGCCGCTCGCCGCGGCGATCATGAGCCTCCCATACCACGGCGAACCCGCCGCGGCCGAGTTGCTTGACCAGCAGGTAGCGGCCGTCGCCCAACCAATCTCCGGCGCGAAGTTGTCCGCCATCACGCAGCTTTCCCGGCGCGGTCACCAGGCCCACCCCTTGACAGTTGACCGCAGTGACGGACGGGTTTGATCCGTACCACCTGTAGCAAACGGTTGCGGGGGGGCGGACCGCGCAACTCGCCGCCCTCACGTGTCTTACGGCGGCGGGTTGCGTCGCCCAATAGCAACGGACGCGGTCAACCGGCGCTGTATGCCAAGCAAACCTGCTGAAGTCGCGCTGGTCTCGAGGTCGGCAACGAACTTGCCGAGGATGGATCGGCGGGGGATCCCCAGCGCCGAGGGGCAGGGTGATCGCGGCAGCGGAGCGCTCGGGACCCAGCAACATCACCCGGAGCCGCGACGACGCAACGGCCGACGCTGCGGCCGTGACGAGCAGCTGTCGCCACGCTCCGCACCGGTCGTTGACGGGTCGTGGTAGCTTCCAGCAACTGACCAGAATCCCGGTTGACGGTCGCTCTGCATCCCCCGTGCGCGCAGCCGCATTCCAGAGGAGCACGGAATCAATGGCTGAGCACACGATCTTGCTCCTCGCTGTGGCTCCATGCAACAGCACAGAGTCCGCGCTGATCGACGAGGCAGGAACTCTCTATAGCGAGCTCCGACGTACCGCCCGCCGCGAGTGCTTTTCTCTTGAGACTCGGTGGGCGTCGGAGCCGCTCGATTTATTGCGCGCACTGCGTGAGGTCAAACCAACGGTGGTGCATTGCAGCGGCCATGGCGACAGAACGGGGCTTTGGTTTCCGACCATTGATGGGAAAACTCGTGCGGTTCCGCCGGCAGCGATCGCACACGCGTTCGAGGCGGCGGGATCCTCGGTGAGGCTGATCGTCCTCAGCTCCTGCGATAGCGCGCCATTCGCGGAGGCTTTGTTACCACACGTCGCCTGTATTGTCGGTATCAGTGCGGCGATCTCTGCTGAATCTGCGCGTGCTTTCCTAATCGGATTCTATGGAGCACTTGGTGAGTCTGAATCCGTAAGTGCAGCATTCCGACACGGGAATGCAGCCGTCAGTCTTGTCGCCCAATCAGATACTGACCCTAAGCGGCCTCAGCTTTGGGTTCGCATTGGCGTTGATGCCGACAACGTCTTCTTGGTTCCTTACTCAAAGCTAGATGCCTCCTCACATGAGGACTGCGAAGAGCCACGACAATTACATGAGCATGTGGTGCGTCCAGAGAGAAGTATTTCGCGATCCCATGGCCCTGAAGGCCTGAGCGCACGCAAAGTCGAGAGAACCACGCGACAGAAACGCCGTCACGGTGTCGCGCTCTCTGCAGCGCCCCTTGTGGTGTTGCTTCTCGCATTCGCAGCGTGGGCCCGGCTATCCCCCATCCAAAGCCAGGCAGTCATTGCTATTTCCCCCACTAGAGCGATGCAAGAGCGCCTTGTTCCCAAGCCCGCTGTTTCAATGAATGAATATCGCGCATCGGGCCGCATCGAATTCAATGATCAACAGTGGGAACCCGCTTATCAACAAGGGCTAGCTGCCGAGCGTCGCAATGATCCTGTGGCTGCAGAAGAGGCTTTGCGAGCGTCTATCGCACGCGTTGAGGACATGCGCGCGCGCGCAATGCTCGATACACGACCTAGCGTTCTAGACGCAGGTCGGCGACCATACGATGCACTATTCGATCTTCTGGCGAGGCAGCACAAAGGTGTCGATGCGCTCACTGTCGCTGAACAATTGCACGCCCGGACCTGGCTTGATGCTCGCGCGATGACTGGAGAGATACGCGTACGACCTGTTCTTGGCGTCGCACCTGCTGTTGAAGCTTTGTCGACTAAGGCGCTATTTTCGCTGTTAGGCGATCGCGAGGCATTAATATACGTCTACGCTCGTGGCGCTCTGTGGCGCTTGCACGTCGAAGGTCACAACGTCATCGAGCTTACGCAGGTGCCGGCTATGGCCGAGGCATGGCTTGCACGATGGCGACAGGACTCCGACAATCAAGACATCCTTGATCAGCTCGGTGCTATGCTAATCCCAGTCGATATCATGCCCTCGGACCGCCCATTGTACATCGTCGCACAGGGACCGCTTTCTTCATTTTCGTTTGCAACCTTGCGTCGTTCGGAACGATATCTGATCAACGATCGACCGTTGGTTCGGCTCTCGGGTCTCGCGGAGCTCCAATGCAGACCCAGACCCAGCAATTCAACCATCGGTGTCCCGATAGTGATTGCCGATCCGAACGGCGACCTCCCCCGCGCCCGTGCTGAGGCGCAAGATGTTGGGCAGGTGCTTATGGGTAAGGTGTTCATCGGGCGCGATGCTACAAGCGAGGCGCTGTTTGATGCGCGTGAAGCCAGTCTTCTGCACGTTGCGATGCATGCCAGCTCTCAACCTGAGGGCGGATCGCTCAGGCTCACTGATGGCAAGATCTCGGGTAGCACAGTGCTCGGTCAGCACATTGCGCCAGCAGTCGCGGTGCTCGCGACTTGCAGTAGCGCACCTCAAGACGATCCTGAAGGTTGGGGAGCTCTGTCTGAAGCGTTTCTCGCCGTCGGTACGCGCACGGTTGTTGCCACACTTGGTCCAGTTCGTGATGAGGACGCGTCCGTGCTGATGCATGCGTTCTATGCATTCGATGGCTGGCATCATCCGGCAACCGCGCTCGCTGCTGCGCAGCGAAGCGTCGCACGAACTTCCAAGATGTCACCGAGCCAGTGGGGGAAGTTTGTTGTATGGGGGCATGCAGAACCCAGCGAGTGTCATGAAGAGTGATGGTGTCTTTGAGGCAATTCTGGGACCGGCGCAGTTGTCATAGCACCACGATCGCCGACACTACCTGTGGTCCTCCTTCGCACCCCGAGCCCCACCCGATGGGTAAGGTAGAGCGAGTCGATCTTCGCGTGGTAACGTATCGCATCGGGCTGGGTGGCGCGGCTGCCAGCCACGGATGCGAGGGACGGGCGTGATCCACGAGACGAGTTTTTGACGCTGCTATGGCCACGCCTTCGTTGAGGTTCTGAACCAAAATCGCTATCGGCGTATGCGTAAATGAGAGCGACAACGCAGTCTGCGAGCTGCAACGTCATGGCGGCATCTTGTTGCATATTCGGATACGTCATTGGTTAGGATCCAAATCATCATCAAGCGGCGGTGTCCGGGCGGAACGGGGCCGGGACAGGCCCGGAAGTTAGGTGGCCGCCGGGAAGGCCGGAGCCAAAGGCTGGCGGGGCACGCGCGCGGACCAAGGCTGCGGTGCGGCGACCTCTTGACCCGTCTACAGGGTTCCCGGTACCCGCATCGGTGATCGGATAGCAGCGATCTCCGACGGTCAGGGATCGAGCTTCGTGCATGGATAGAAGGGCCTGATGCGCTGGTTGAAGAACACTCCCTTCGAGTCGGCGGAGAGGAACTCGTGGAAGAGTTGTGCGGGCACGGCGAAGTAGCGGTACCTGGCGCCCGAGGTGAACTCGATGTCGAGGGCGGCCTCGGACGAGTACACGACGGCCGCGATGACCGAGGATTCCACTGGGATGCGATTGTGCATGGGCAACCTCACTTCTCGACAGCCGAGAGATGGCGCTCGCGCGCGTAGGGCCTGCCGGGGTTCGGGTTGACGCCCTCGCGCCAGAGGGCAGCGCGGAACGCATCGAGTCGTTCGCGGAGCACGCGGCGCCCGGCAGCAGCAGCCTCGACGAGGCTGCCGAGGTTCGCGAGCAGGAGCGCGAAGACGCGGTGCGGGGATGGCTCGCAGCGAGGCCGCTCGGCACGCATGGCAGCGCAGATCAGCTGCGTGAGCGCCCAGCCGACGAGCGTCGCGGCGATGAACGCGCGGATCACGGCGGGCTTGCCGGAGCGCAGCTCGTCGAGCCGACCGACGGACTTGAGCACGCGGAACAGGTTCTCGACGGCCCAGCGCAGGCGATAGAAGGCGCCGACGGTCTCGGCGGCGACGCGGTCGGGCAAGTTCGTCGCGAGCCAGATGTAGCCGGGGTCGCCGGCTTTGCGCTGCGCGACGGGGATGCCGACGACTCGGAACACACGCGACTTCGTGCGGCCGACCTGGAATCGAGCGTCCACATCGACGACACCCCAGACCGGCAGCTCGGGCGTGAGCGGCTCGTCCAGGTGCGCCTTGGCGACGCCGCTGCGGATCTTGGTGAGGGTCGGCAGCGACGACGTCTTGAGGCGAATGAGGAAGTAGCCGTCGCCGTCGGCGATCTCCGCGAACAGCTTGTGGTCGCTGTACCCGCGATCGGCGATCCACAAGATGCCGCGACGATCGGCGGGAAGCGCGAACGCCTTGCGGTCGTGGCGACGCGC
>DASWRS010000352.1:0-2654 GCA_036403075.1 Kofleriaceae bacterium | reverse complement strand
AGCCAGATCGTCGCCAGCCAGGCGATCCCGGCGAGCCAGGGCACCGACTACCAGACCCGCGTGCACCTCCAGCTCGCGCGCGACAGCTGGGTCGTGGCCGAGGTCACCGGGCCGGGCAACATGTTCCCGGTGCTGACGCCGACCGAGTTCCCGCCGCTCGACGCCACCGTGATCATCAAGGCGCTCTCGGTCGGGCTCGATCTGTCGAGCCTGCCGCTGACCGCCAAGCTCAAGCCGAGCCACGTCCACATCCAGACGCCGTACGCGATCACCAACCCGATCTGGATCGACATCGACGGTAACGGCTGGACCTCGCCCCGGCCGCCGCTGCCCGGGACCCGGGCGCGCAGCGCGGAGTCGCCGGACGTCCGGTCGCGGTTCGACGCCCTGCCGGAGGTCTCGCGATGACCGGGCGCGGTGTGTGGCGCGCCGCGTCGATGCGCGTGCGGCGGTCACTGGTCCCGGCACTGGCCACTGCACTGGCCACCTCCCTGGCTGCGCCACCTGCCTGGGGGCACACGTTCCCGCCGGTGCACACGGTGGTGGTGCAGGTCGAGCGCTGCGAGATCGCGCTGCTCGTCGGCTACGCCGCGGGCACCGGCGAGCCAACCGAGCGGATCGTCGCGCGCGCCGCCAGCCAGCCGAGATCACACGTCCTGGACGCGCTGCGCACGACGCTGACGGCGTACGCCATGGCGCCGCTCACGGTCACCCTCGACGGTGTGCCGGTGTCGCCGAGCTCGGTCCGGACCAAGATCGGCTTCGACGCGAGCGGCACGCGGCCGACGGTGGTCGTGCTCGCGACGTTTGCGCTGCGCGGCGGCGGCGCGCTCGCGATCAGCTCGAAGGATCCGCGGACGACACGGATCTCCTGGCAGGATCGCTCGGCGGGCCGGGTCGTGCTCGAGCGCGCACCGACGCAGGACCACTGGTATCGCTCGGTGGCCTCCTTCTTGCTGCCTCTCGCCACGGGAGGCTCGTCATGCGCAACCGCTGGATCTGGGGAACCCTCGGGGCACTCGCTGCCACCGCGCTGATCGGCTGCAGCGACCAGCCGTACGATCCCGGAGCCCCGGCCGTCGATCCCAACGCGCCGCGCGTGCACATCACCCGGCCGGCGCGCGGCACGTTCGCGGGCGACGTCAAGACGCTCGTGGTCACCGGGACCGCGACCGACGACGACCGGGTCACGCAAGTCGAGGTCAACGGGGTCGCCGCGACCCTGGCCGGCGATGGCACGTGGACCGCGACGATCCCGGTTGCGCCCGGCACCCAGCTGATCCACGCGATCGCGCGCGACGCGCAGGGCAACGTCGGCAAGGAGTCGCGCGCCGTGATCGCCGGCCCGGTGCGGCCGATCGGCGCCGCGGTGCCGCGCGCGATCACCGCCGCGATCTCGGCGCAGACCTTCGACGCGATCGGCCGCGGCGTCACCAGCTTCCTGCAGACCGGTGACCTCGCGGCGAGCCTCGCGGCGCAGAACCCGGTGATCGACGTCGGCGGCGGCCCGAGCTGCAATTACGTCCAGGGCACGATCACGCACATGACGGTCGGCAGCGCGACCCGCGTGACGCTCGCGGCCCGGAACGGCGGCCTCGGGCTCGACCTCGAGCTCGATCAGGTCGCGGTCGACATGCACCTCCGCTACGCCGCGCTGTGCGCCGACGGCAGCCGCGACATCGCGGTGCGCGCGAGCCACATCCAGCTGACCGGCGTGATCGGCGTCGGCATCACCGGCGGGGCGTTCGACATCCAGCTGGTCGATCCGAGCGTCCACGTCACCGGCTTCGCGGTCGACCTCGGCCGCGTGCCGGGCGATATCGTCAAGCTGCTCCACCTCGACACCACGCTGGCCACGCTGATCACCTGGGCCGCCGAGCACCTCGTCGTGCCCGTGCTCGACACCGCGCTCGCCGGGCTCGACGACACCCGGACGGTCGACGTCCTGGGCACGCCGGTCGACCTCCGGGTCGCGCCGGCGTGGATCGCGTTCGACCCCGGCGGCGCGGTGATCGAGCTCGACACCACGCTGCGCGCCCACGGCGACGCCGCCTCGCCGGGCTACGTGTTCCTGGCCAACCAGCTGCCGGAGATGTCGACCGATCGCGGCTTCACCCTGGCGGTTGCAGACGACGCGGCGAACCAGCTGCTCGGCAGCTACTGGGCCGCCCGGGGCATGGACCGGACCTTCGACCTCACGACCGGCAACTACGGCGAGCTCGGCAAGCTCTACGATCGCGTCGAGCTGTCGGCGCAGGTGCCGCCGTTCGTCGCGGCGGCCGGCGGCGCGCTCCGGCTCACGCTCGGTGACCTCGTTGCCACGTTCCGCAACGGCGACGCGGTCGCCACCGCGATCGCGGTCAGCGCCCAGGTCGACGTCAAGGTCGTCACCGGCCCCGACGGCCGGCCGCGGCTCGACGTCGGCACGCCGATCACCTACGTCGACGTGCTCGACGAGGCGGTCGACGGCGCCAACGTGCTGTCCAATGCGCAGTTCGAGGTCATCACCTCGTTCGCGCTCGCCCGGGTGATCGCGTTCGCCTCGGGCTCGATCGGTGCGCTGCCGTTGCCGTCGCTGGGCGGCGTCGCCGTCCACGACCTGGCGATCGCCGAGCAGACCGGCTACCTCGTCATCGCCGGCGACGTGCAGTAGC
>DASWRS010000351.1:0-7829 GCA_036403075.1 Kofleriaceae bacterium | reverse complement strand
TCGACGCGCATGCCCGAGTCGACGCGCATGCCCGAGTCGACGCGCATGCCCGAGTCGACGCGCATGCCCGAGTCGACGCGCATGCCCGAGTCGACGCGCATGCCCGAGTCGACGCGCACGCCCGAGTCGACGCGCACCCGGGCGTGGCGCGATCCGCTGGCGGCGTTCGGCGCCGAGCTGGTGCGCGGCAGCGACGCCGAGCTGCCCGTGGTCGCGGCCGACACCGAGCTCGGTCAGCTGGTGCATCGCCTCGGCCTGCCGGCCGGTGCACGGCGAGCGCTGGTCGCGCTCTACGGCGCGTACCTGATCGGCGAGCCCGGTGTGGCGCTGGCACGGCTCGCCCACGCGCTCGGCGACTGGACCGAGGCGCTCGGTCAGGGCGAGCTCGGCGCGCTCGCGATGCTGCGCCGCCGCGGCGGCAAGGTCTGGCTGCGCGGCTCGGTCACCGATCTGCTCGACGGCGCCGGGCCACGGGCGATCCGCGTGATCGGAAGCGCCGCGGCCGCGCTGCGCTCCGGCGCCACCCGGCTGGCGCGCGATGGCCGGTCCGATGCGGCGATCGAGACCGAGCTCGCCCACCAGCTCGGCCGGATCGCGGTGATCGAGGGCGGCGCCGCGCTCGCCCTGCTCGAGGCCCGGCTGCACGGCACCACCGCGGTCGCCCTCGCACCGCCCGCGGCGCGGCCGCTGCCCTGGCCGCGCGACGCCGGGCTGATCGTCGTCGCGGAGCCCGCGGCGCCCGCCTGGGTCGCCGCGCTGCCGGCACTCACAGCCGCATGACCTGCGCCGACTTCTTCGCCGTCTTCTCGTACTCGGACCTGGCGTCGTTGGCGGCCTCGAGCGAGCGGTAGGAACCGAGCCGCACGCGATAGAACGTGCCCTTGCCGCTGACCTCCGCCTCGGTCAGGTAGGGCTGGAAGCCGGCGGCCTTGATCGCGCCGAGGAACGCCTCGGCCTCGGCCTTGTCCTGGAACGACGACAGCTGGAGCGTGAACCGGACCTTGCCCTCGCCGGGCCGGGCCTCGCCGGACCGGGCCTCGCCGGACCGGGCCTCGGTCCTGGCGGACGCCGCCTCGGCGCGGGGCTCGGCCTTGCCCTCCTCGTGCTTTCGCTGCTTGCGGTCGCCGTCACGCTTGTCGGCGTCGCGCTTGTCGGCGTCACGCTTGTCGCCGTCGCGCTTGTCGCCGTCGCGCTTGTCGGTGTCGTGCTTGTCGGCCTCGTGCTTGTCGCCGTCGCGCCCGGCCTCGTGCTTGTCGGGCCTGGGCCGGTCGGCCTCGGGGCGGGTGACCGGCTCGGTCCGTGCCGCGGCGGCGATCGGCCTGTCCTCCGGCCGGGCCGGGTGCGCCGCCCGGGCGTCATCGCCGGTGGCCGGCTGCGGCTTGTCGGGCTTCGCGGTGCGGCGCCGCTCGAGCTCGCCGATCGCCTTCTCGACGTCGGTCGGTGCCGGGGTGCCGGTGAGCGCGCCGCGGAACGACAGGCTGTCGGATCGCTCGAGGCGATCCAGCGCCGCCAGCGGATCGCTGGTCGCCTGGGTGTCGGCGCGATCGAGGTGACCGCGCGCCTCGACGCGCCGACCCACCAGGACGCCGAGCACGAACACCAGGCCGACGATGACGGAGCCGCCGAAGAACAGGTAGAAGATCTGGCGACCGTCGAGGCTGACCTCGATCTTGTCCTTGTAGATCTCGGGGTCGTGGCTGGGCATGCCCCCAGCGTCGGCAACTCCGGCTACCGGCGCAAGAAAACCGCCCAGATCGGCCGGATCGGCCGGATCGGCCAGATCGGCCGGTTCACTGGATGACGCTGACCAGGGTCAGGTCGACCGACTCGATCCGGAACACGCGGCCGCGCGTCGAGGGCAGCGTGATCGAGTTCGACAGGAAGTCGCCGTCGTCGATGACCCAGATGCTGTCGGTCGGGCCGCGGACCACCTTGACGGGATAGCTCGGCGCGATGACCGGCATGATCAGCGGCGTGAAGCCGGCCTTCTGCCCGTACTCGATGCTGTACCCCCGGTTGACCAGAGGGACGTTCGCGAGCGCGCCCTGCCCGTTCGGCAGGCACGACTGGTACGGGTCCACCACGTCGATCCTCATCGCGCGGTTGCGGAACTTGATCGCCTGGGCGCTGCGCTGCTGGTCGGTCGACAGCGGCAGCGGGGTGGCCGCGCACGCCGGACTGGCGGTCTGCGGGTTCTTGTCGAACTGCGTCACGGTCTCCACGCACGGGTTGGCCTCGAACCCACCGCCCGGCAGCTGGCCCGTGATCGGGTTCGCCGTCGGATCGCAGGCCGCCAGGGGGGCGCCCGCCGGGCCCCGGAGCGGAAGCCGTCCCCGCTGCACCGGGCTCGCGGTCGGGTCGAGGACGCACGCCCCGGCCTTCTCGACCACCGGATGGACGTAGCCGGAGCGGCTGCCGATGACGGCGAACGCCTCGCTCGCCCGGGCGTCGAAGCGCTGCGGTCCGTTGACACACGCCTGCGGGGGCTCGACACCCTCCATGCACACCCCTTCGCTGCTGTTCGGGGCGAGCGGCCGGCAGATCGTGCCGGCCCCGCAATCCCACGGGTGCGCCGGATCGGTCGAGCACACCTGGACGCAGCGCTTGTTCCGCGCGGCGTTGGTGCTGACCGGCGCGCGCAGCGGGTCGGCCTGGCACGACCAGTGGGTCCGGCTGGTGAACGGGTCCGCGCTCGCGTCGATCTTCGCCGCGTCCTGCGCGAGCTGGTCGCACTGGTTGGTGGTGTCGTCGAGGCAGCCGTCGATCGGCGTGGTCTGGAGCTCGTGCTTGCGCTCGAGCAGCTGCAGCTCGCCGGGCTTGCTGCCGCCGACCGTGTAGCGCCGGGCCGTGGTCAGGAACTCGAAGCACGCGTCGGCCAGCCGGGGCGCCTCGGTCTTGAGCATGCACGCCCCGACGCCGACGCCGACGCTCCGGGGGTGGACGTAGCACGTGTAGCCGGCAGGGCAGTCGGAGTCCCCGTTGGTGGGGCTGCAGCCGCGCAGATCCACGACGTCGAACGGCTCGACGCCGAGCTCGCAGAACGGCCGCGATGGATCGAGGAGGTGCATGCCCGTCGAGTCGATCACCAGCTGGCCGGACCGGACCTGCGGCCCGTCGATCGCGCTCGTGACGTTGTCGAGCGACAGCAGGCCCTCCCAGGTCAGTCGCCAGGTCTCGCTGAGCACGCTGCCGAGATCCGGGAACACCTCGTCGCGAATCGATGGCGGCGCGCCGAAGTCGAGCTCGGTGACCGGGGCCGCACCGCCGTCCAGCGTGCACTGGACCTGCTCGAACGACGGCAGCGGCAGGACCTTGTCGAGCGCGATCGTCCCGGACGGTGGCGTCCGCGACGGTGCCGACAGCGGACGCGGGCCGCCGCCGAGCGCACCTCCGAACGACGTGAGCGGATCGGTCGCCTTGCACAGATTCGTGCCGTCGGCGGTCTGCGGGCCCTTGCCGCGGAACGAGAAGCTGTCCCGCAGCTGATGGGCCATGACGAGCACCGGCGCCGTGCCCACCGGATCGCTCGCGCTGAACACGTCGGGCGCATAGTCATCGTCGATGTTGACCACGTAGACCACGCCGCTCGAGGTCGTGACGATCGCGAAGGTGCCCAGCAACGTGGTGGGCGACGGCGGCAGCGTCGCAACCGGCGTGCCGCCCATCAGCGGGGCGCTCCGGCCCTTCACGATCGCCACCGAGGTCGGCACCGCGCCGAACGGCAGCTCGATGCCGGGGCCGCGGGCACCCGACCGGCGCTGCGGCGTGGCCGGAGCTCCGACCGGGAGGCAGCTCAGCACGCTGACATCGGAGATGCCCCGCACGAACCGGGCGTCGACCTGGGTATCGCACTCCTTGTGCTTGGTGAGCACGTCGGCGACACGCACCGTGCCGTCGGTCGCGATCGCGTAGACGTACTGGGCCTGCCCGCCCGGCGAGACGTCGTCTCGCACCGGGTTCTGCGGGTCGCCGGCGTTGCCGCCCATCGCAATCTGGGGCGACAGCGAGACCGCGGTGACGCCGAGCTTGCCGGTGGTGTTCTCGAGCGGGACCTGGAACACCGCCGTCGGAGCCGAGGTCGTCGGATCGAGATCGACCACGGTGATCGACGCCGAGTTGTCGGCGCCGATCGCGAGCCGGTTGGTCGCGACGCGCGGATCGCGCTGGAGGGCGAGCGCGACCGGCCGCACGCCGGCGGTGACCGGGCCGTTCGCGAACACGCCCGCGGCGTTCGCGCACTCGTCGGGACAGCTGACGTTGTCGAGCGCGGCACCGCTCAGGATGCTGGGCGTGCCGGCGGCGTCGAACGTGATCCCGGCGACGATCTTGCCGGTCTCGGTGTCGACGCCGGCGACCAGGTGGCAGCTCGGGTAAGCGATGTAGACCCGGCCGGTCGCGGTCATGGGGCACACGTTACCGACGACGGTCGTCGGGGACTCCGCGACCATCGCCGCCGGCCTGGCGAGGATCACGCCCTTGACGGCGTCGCTGGTGGTGGCGGTCGCGTTGGTGACCCGGACGCGGTCGACCTTGACCGGGGTCGCCACCTTGCCCGCGAGCGGCTGGATGTCATCGAGCGCGCTGTTGATGTCGAGCTCGGACAGATCGCACGAGCCGGCGTTGGCGGTGACCTCGAAGCAGCCGGCCTTGTCGGTCGCGATCGCGATCGGATCCTCGCCGACGCTGATCGCGTTCTTGCCCGGGGTCAGCGGATCGGCGTCGAGCACCGAGAACTCGCCGCCGCCATCGCTGACCCCCGCGATCATCGCCTCGGCCGGCTTGGGGGCCCAGCTGGTCAGCGCCACCGTGCCCGTCGCGGACTGCAGGATGAACGCGTGCCACGACGGCGTGATCGCCGCCTGGCCGGTGATCGTTTCCTGGCCGGGGGCCGGCTTGATCGGGTCCGTCGACAACCGCGGCGACAGCGCCTCGCACGCCGCCGGCGGCTGGGCGGTCGCGAACACCGGATCCGTCGCCGTTCCGGTCGTACGCCCGTCGGTCTGGCGCATCGCGCCATAGCACGCGAACGCAACGTCGATCGGGCGATCGAGGTTGAGCGCGGTCCCACCGACGGTCGTCGGATCCCCACACCCCACCCCGGCGATCCCGGATGCCGCGCCCAGCGCGGCCAGCAGCCATACGCACTTCATGGAGTCCTCGGCGCGCCGATGCGGAGCACGACACGGTTTCGCTTGAGAGAGCCGGGCGACAGGTCGACCACGGCGATGGTGTCCTCGAGAAAGTTCGAGACGAACAGGAGCTTGTGGTCGGTGCCGTTCTTGCCGGCGATCGCGGACACGCCGAACGGACCGCGACCGACCGAGATGATGTCCTCGACCGTCGACTGCCCGAGCGGGTTGACCACGTAGATCTGGCCGTCCTGGAAGCACGTGACGTAGGCGCGCTCGCCGTCCCCGGGGTCGAGCACGGCGACCGAGGACGCCTCGCGGCAGATGTCGCTCGCGCCGGTCGCGTCGTTGTTCGGCACACCGCTCGCGCCGAGCGACGTGTCGTAGATCTGGAGCGAGGGCGGCGAGCGGTTCACGACGTAGAGCCGGTCGCCGGTCGGCGAGAACTGGATGCCGCGGCTGTTGTTCGAGTCGCCGGCGTTGAGGCCGACGGCACTGAGGAAGAAGTAGTTCCCCGGCAGCAGGTACGCCGCGCCCTTGGCGCCGCCGCCGATGTCGAGATCACCGACGGTGAAGGTCTGGATCCGGCGCTCGGTGCTGCTCGCGACGTAGATCATGTCGCCCGCGGCGTTCGGGCGGCGGCCCGCGACGCCGGTTGCGCCGCGCAGCCCCGTGGCGGCATCGGCCGCGAACACGCCGCCGAGCACGTCGACCACCGCGACCTTGGTGCTGTCGGCCGGCGCCCGGATCAGGGTGACCGCGCCGCTGCTGAGGTGAGTCACCATCGCAAAGCCGTTGGTCGCATCGGCGAACGCGCTGAACGGCTCGCTCGGGACCGCCGGCAGATCGGGGCTGTTCAGCACCGAGGTCAGCCGGTGCGCGTCGTCGCACAGCGCGTTGCTGTCGGTGCCCTCGGTGCAGTGCAGCGCGCCATTGGAGTAGTCCGCCCAGGTGATCGACGGGTCGCCGCGGGTCGGGGCGAACACGCGGTCGGTCTTGCCGCCGTTCCCGGTGAAGTCCTGGATCGTGAGATCGGTGGCGAAGTTGCCGACCCGCACGCCGGCGCCCTTCTTGAAGAACATCGCCTCCTCGCACTGCAGCGTCTCGCCGTGGTCGAGATCGCGCGAGCAGCCCTCGGGCTTCGCCTGATCGGGGTGGTCGACCCACCCCGCGATCACGCTCTGGACCACAGCGAGGTCGATCACGTTGATCGAGCCCGAGTCGTAGCGCAGCTCCGAGTTGGCGTTGACCACGAACAGGGTCTTCTCGTCGGACGTTGCGGCCAGGCCGGTGGGAAAGAACAGCTGGTCCTCGGGCGCGCGCACGTCCTCGGCGGACGCCGTACAGCCCGCGATCGCGGCGGCGCCGAGGGCGAACACCAGGGCACAGCACACCGGCCGGAAGGCGCACGTCGACACGGCAGTCCTCATGGAATGGGGCTTCGACTGGCGAGAAACGAGGGGGGTTGCCTGCATGACATCACTCACTTCGGGCACGCCGGGCACGCCGGCGGCCCCAGGCGCGCCGCGGACATCGCGGGCCTCCGGCAGATAGGCGATTTTCGGGACACTCACGGCTTGCCATTCGGGGTGTCGAGCAACGCCGCACGGGCGGCCGCGACCCGCGCGATCGGGACCCGAAATGGCGAGCACGACACGTAATTCAGCCCGGCGCGGTGGCAGAAGCCGACCGACGCGGGATCGCCGCCGTGCTCGCCGCAGATCCCGACCTTGAGGTCGGGCTTGACGCCGCGGCCGCCGCGGACCGCGAGCTCGATCAGCGCCCCGACCCCCTCCGGATCGAGCACTGCGAACGGATCGGAGGCGAACAACCCGGCGTCGAGGTACGCCGGCAGGAACCGGCCGGCGTCGTCGCGCGACAGGCCGTAGGTGGTCTGCGTCAGGTCGTTGGTCCCGAACGAGAAGAAGTCGGCGTGCTTGGCGATCAGGTTGGCGATGAAGCAGGCCCGTGGGAGCTCGATCATCGTCCCGACCGTGTAGTCCTCGCCCGCCGTCATGTCGTATTCGTTCCCCACCGACACGACCAGCTCGCGGGCGATCTCGAGCTCGTGCTCGTAGGCGACCAGCGGGATCATGATCTCGGGGTGGGGTGGCTCGTCGACGGCCTGGGCGGCGCGCATTATGGCCACGACCTGCATCTCGTAGATCTCGGGATAGAGGATGCCCAGCCGGCAACCCCGGGTGCCGAGCATCGGGTTACCCTCGTGGATCTCCTCGACGCGCACGAGCAGGCGCTCGAGCTCGTCCAGGTCATCGTGCTCCTCCAGTCGCGCTCGCTCGACCTGGGCGCGCAGTTCGGGCAGATTGGGGAGGAACTCGTGCAGCGGGGGATCGAGCAGGCGGATCGTCACCGGCAGCCCCCTCATCGCCTCGAAGATGCCCTGGAAGTCCTCCTGCTGCAGGGGCAGCAGCTCGCCCAGCGCGTCACGGCGGCCCTCGCTGTCGGAAGCCATGATCATCGCGCGCATCTTGGGCTGGCGGTCCTCGGCCATGAACATGTGCTCGGTTCGGCACAGGCCGATCCCGCCCGCTCCGAACTTGCGGGCCTGAGTGGCGTCATCGGGTGTGTCGGCATTGGCGCGCACGCCGAGGCGGCGGAACTCATCGCACCACTCAAGGACGTCTTCGAAGCGTTCATCGAGCTGGGCCTCAATCAGCTTGGCATCGGGCTCGACCACCG
>DASWRS010000350.1:0-9010 GCA_036403075.1 Kofleriaceae bacterium | reverse complement strand
CGCGATGCGCTGCTCGATGTCGGTGTTCACGGCGGCGCCGAAGCGCCGCCGCAGCTGGCGGAGCAGCAGCGCGCATTCACCCTCGCGGCGGCCCTCCCGGCGGCCCTCCTGGCGGCCCTGCTCGATGCCCTCTTGGCGGATTTGCTGTCCGGCTGTCACGATGGCTTCCTTGGCTTCGGGTCCGAGCTCGCGTTCGAGGAGGGCCTGCAGCGCCTCCCGTTCGACGTGGTAGTTGACCTCGAGAATGTAGCACCTGCGCCACCGCGTTCAGTCCGTTTGGGGCCGTGGCCACCTTGCGGGCGGCAAGGATCTTGATGAAGTCCGAGCTCGTCGGCGCGTGCTTCAGGCAGATCGTGCCCAGCTTGGTCAGCTTGGCCAGCTTGGCGCGGTTGCGTAGATCGCCGGCCCGCAGTGCCCTGAAGCTAGCGTCGATCGGGCGTGCGCGAGGCGCCAACGCGAGCTTGCCGGGGGCGACCGCGAGCAGATGGGCTCGGGCGCCGCGACCGTGACCAGGATTGGCAGGCCTTGCTCCGCACATACCTCGCGCCGCCCGCGCAGGCGGCGGCGGTTGTTCGGCGGGCGCGGTCCCCGAGGCCCATCGCGCTGCAGCCCCCGGCGACTCGCGTGTACGCGTTCTCCCCGGCGCCACGCCTACGGATCCCGGCTGGCTAGATGCCGGTCAGCGGCACGGCAAACAGATCCGTCATGCTCTGGACCGCGGTGCGATCGGTGCTGTCCGCGCACGGCAGCTCGGCGATACCGAGGATGTTCTGCACGGTCTTGACGTACGAGCTGGTGTCGTAGTCGACCTTGGAGCGCAAGCCGGTGACAGCGTGCGGCGAGATCGCGATGAACGGCGGATCGTCGGACGCCGGCGAGCCGCCGCCCTCGTCCCACATGAGGAAGATCACGCCGCCGTTCTTGTAGTTGTCGGTCGCCATCAGCCTGGGGATCTCCTTCGCGAGCCAGCTGTCGCCCAGGCTGATCGAGCCGTCGTGCATGTCGTTGTCGAGGTTCGGCGTGATGAACACGTAGCTCGGCAGCGCCGCACCGGCGATGTCGGCGGCGAGCTGCGTGTAGTCGACGACGTGGCTGTTGCAGCGCTGCTCGGGATGGAACGCCGCGCCGTCCCAGCCGTTGATGTCGTCGAAGTAGGCAAACGGGTTGTGCTTGGCGGCGTAGCGGCCGTGCGAGGTCAGCCCGCAGGGCGCGCCCATGCTCTCCTGGTAGGCCTTCCAGGACAGCCCGGCGAGCTCGATCTGATCGGCGAGGTGCGAGTGGGTCGCGATGTGGTGCGAGGCCGGCTCGGCATCGTCGAGCACGCCGAAGTTCTGGCCGGAGACCATCCAGAAGTAGTTCGGCTCGCTCGGGTGCACGTACGAGTCGTGATAGCCGTCGGCCACGGCGTAGCGCGCGGCGAGCTCGTTGATGTACGGCGCCTGCGCGTTGCCGAAGATCTGGCCGCGGCTGTGGTTCTCCATCACGATCGTGAACACGGTCGCGTGCTTCCAGGGCGCGGCGGCCGACGACGGCGAGCTCACCAACGGATCGCAGCTGACCATGGTGTTGCCGGAGGTGTTGGCACAGCCGGCGAATGCCAGCCCACAGACGACAGCTGCGTACGGGGTCACCGGCATGCCGGACAAGCATGTAGTCACATTCTCGGCTGGCAAGCAAAACCTGTGGGCGCGGGACATCCGAGGAACCCCGAGCGTACATCGATCACGCTCCGGTCACGGCTCCGGCTGCCGGGCGTGCTCCGCGACCGGGGCGTCGTCGTCGCGCACGAACCCCGTGATCTGGTGGTACTCGCCGTCCCCGGCGTGGAGCGTCCATCGCACCTCCATGGTCTCGACGGCGCGCGGCCGGACCGGTAGCAGGAAGTACGTGGCGAACAGCGTGGTCATCGCCGGCTGGATCACGATCAGCGACGGGCCGAGCGGCGTGATCGAGGTGAGCCGGGTCGCCGGCAGCCGCGTGCTGTCGTCGTCGAAGGCGGCGAGCTCGAGCGCGTCGCCATCGAAGATCACCGGGCCCGCGCTGCGGTTGACGATCCGGAAGCCGACGTGGGTCATCGGCTCGCCGCCCGACGACATGTAGCCGCCGCTCGACCAGGCGTGGGCCTGGGCGACCAGCTGGCCCGCGATGTGGACTTCGTAGGCCGCGCTCGGCGGGCCGGCGCGATCCGGATCACTGCGGTCGACCGGCCGGAACGACGTGGCCTCGGCGCCGCACGCGGCGCACGCGAACCCGACCGCGACCAGAGCTGCGAGGCGGTGGGGCATGTCTGGTGAGTGTGCGAACCATACGGACGGCCGCCAGGTAGCAGCCGGGCTGTACCGGGTTGCCGGCTGGGTGCCCCGATCGAGACCCAGATAATGGACGAGGCCGGCGGAACGGCCGAATATGCCGCCATGACCAAGACCCTCCTCACGTCCGCGCTGTTCGTCTCCCTCCTCGTCGGCCTCGCCGGCTCGGCGCTGGCGCAAGACGCCAAGAAGGCCGCCCCGGCCAAGAAGCCGCCGGCGGCCAAGCCGGTCACGGTCAAGCTCAGCGACGCCACCGGCAAGAGCATCGGCACGGCCAAGCTCTCGGCGGGTCCCGGCGGCGTCAAGATCACGCTCGCGGTCAAGGGCTTGCCCGCCGGCGAGCACGCGATCCACGTCCACGAGACCGCCAAGTGCGACGGTCCGGACTTCAAGTCGGCCGGCGGCCACTTCAACCCCGAGCACAAGAAGCACGGCATGGACAACCCCGAGGGCCCGCACGCCGGAGACATGCCGAGCTTCACGGTCGACGCCAAGGGCGCCTCGAAGGCGTCCGTGGTCGCGCCCGGCGTCACGCTCGACGACGGCCCGCATTCGGTGTTCACCGGCGGCGGCACCGCGCTGGTGATCCACGAGAAGGCCGACGACGGCAAGACCGATCCGGCCGGCGCCGCCGGCAACCGGATCGCCTGCGGCCTGATCAAGAAGTAGCGGCGCGGCGCCCGGCGTCAGTCAGTCGTCGTAGCGCTCGGCCGACGGGCGCGGCAGGACCTCCCAGGTCACGTTTTCGCCGTGCTGCTGGGTGAAGAACACCCGCCAGCCGCGGCGGAACGGCTGCGGCAGCTTGGCGCCCAGGATGCCGCGGATCGTCGGGTCGCCGTCGGAGACGTGCAGGCCGGTGAGCTCGTTGTCGCCGTCGTTCTGGAACCCGGCGGCGCCGAGCAGTGCCGAGTCCAGGGTCGCCGATGGATCGCGGCCCTCGGCGATGATCCGCAGCGGCTGGTTCTGGGGCCGGCTGTAGTCGGCCCGCAGGTCGAACATCCAGGCCGAGTCGAGCGCGTTGCGCTGGCCGTGCAGCGTGTCGCCACAGTCCTCGACGAACACGACGTGGTCGGCGTCCCAGAACGCGACGTTGTCGAGCCCGGAGTGGGCGGCGTCGCCGCGGAAGATCAGCCGCAGCGTGCCGCGGTCGGCGTCCGGCGAGCTCTGGCTCAGCATCAGGACGCCGCCGAACCCGCCGAAGCCCGAGCCGGCCTCGGTGCGGACGTCGGTATCGCCGGTCTCGTCGAACACGAAGTCGCGGAACCGCGAGCCCGGCCGGAACGCGCCGTTCTCGGGGCGCTTGAATGGGGTCGCGAGCCGCGCCTTGGCCAGCGCGTTGGCGTCGAACGGCGCCGCGCCGTCGACCGCGGTGTCGTGCAGCGTCACCCACCGGGTCTGGAACACCTTGCCGTAGCTGTGCAGGTCGCCGACGTCGTCGGACAGGATGTCGGCATCCGCCTGGCCGGCGTGGAACGCGATCGGCTGGCCGGTGCGCAACGACGTGACCTGCAGCGCCTGGAGCTTGCCGTGGTGCAGGTCGCTCGGGTGCACCGGCACGAAGCGATACACGAAGCTATTGGGCTGGCGGGCGTTGCGGTTCACCGTGCCCTTGCCGCCGCCGACGTCCTCGATCAGCCAGACGTTGCCGCTCGAGTCGTTGGTGATCTCCTCGTAGCCGCCGCGGCCGAGCGCGCCCGAGATGTCCTCGACGGCCGAGGGCACGTCGAGCGTGGCCTGCCACACACCGCCCTGCGGGCCGAGCTCGGCGGTGAACAGCAGCCGCTGCGCCCACGGGTCCCAGGTCGAGCCGTCGATCGGCGGCAGCGCGAGGCCGTTGACGTCGGCGACCGCCATCACCGTCACGCGGTGCGCCGCGTCGGCATCGAGGTTGATCCGGGTGATCGTGCCGGCGCGGCGCGCGCCGTTCTCGTGGCCCTGGAACACGAAGTGCGTGCCGTAGTCATACTCGGCGTCCGCGCCGTCCTGGTGGCGCAGCACCAGATACGTGTTCTTGTCGGGCTCGGTCTTGGTGGCCTCGACCTGGTGGGTCGCGGTCGGCAGGTCGCCGGGCGCGGGCATCAGCGTGCCGTCGCTGTCGTAGCCGTAGTGGGTCACCGAGATCACCGGGTCGCCGACCGGCAGCACCATCGGGTTCTCGACCGCGTTGGCGCCCTGGGCGGCGACCACCGCCATCAGCTCGGGCGACAGCACGTTGGGCGCGGTGACGCCGGCCAGCTTGGCGACCGCGCTCGATACGCCGGTGAGGCCGACGCCGTCATCGTGGCGCGCGACGGCGGTGGTGGGCGTGGGCCCGGTATCGCTCTGGCCATCGGGTGCCGTGCAGCTCAGGAGCAGCGCCGGCAAGCCAAGGCCAACATGGCAGGACAAACGTACGAGGTTCATGCGGGTCTCCGGGTAAGGGACCCCTGGTTACGAAGTCGCGGTGAGGCATGGGCCACAGCTCGGTGACGGCCGCGCAACGATCGCGGCCTGCCCCGACAGCGCGGGATCGCAGCGTCGGACCGAGCGCGGCCGCTCAGGCGCCGAGCGGCACCGAGACACCGCCGCCGCGCGCGACCGCCTGGCTGTAGACGTAGTGCGCGGCGGCGAGGTCCTCGATCGCGATGCCGAGCGACTTGAACAGCGTGATCTCGTCGTTGCTGCGCCGGCCGACGACCTCGCCGAGCAGCACCGCGCCGAGCTCGCCGGCGATGTGGTCGTCGCCGATCGCGCCCTCGGCGCGGGCGAGCAGGAAGTCGCCGGACTCGGCGAGCGTCGATTCCTTGCGATCGACGATCAGCCGCGACCGCACGACCGCGGCGGTGTCGAGCTCGCGGCTGACCGCGAAGCACGCCCCGACCGCGTTGATGTGCGCGCCCGGGGCGAGCCACGCGCCCTCGAGCACCGGCTCGCGCGCGGCCGTCGTGGTGCAGATCAGGTCGGCGCCGTCGACCGCGTCGCGCACGGTCGCCGCGACCTCGACGGCGATCGGCGCCTTCTCGGCGAACCGCTGGGCGTTGGCCAGGTTGCGGCTCCACACCCGGACGCGCCGGAGCTTGCGGACCGCCCGCATCGCCGCGAGGTGGGTCGCGGCCTGGACCCCGGAGCCCAGGAGCGCGAGGTCACCGGCGTCCTCGCGCGCGAGCGCCCGGGTCGCGACCCCGCTGACCGCGGCGGTCCGGATCGCGGTGATGCTGCTGGCATCGAGGATCGCCTTGGGGCTGCCATGGCGGGTGTCGAACAGCATCACCACGCCCTGGTGCGAATCGAACCCGGTGCCGTGGTTGCCTGGGAAGATGCTGACGACCTTGAGCCCGAGGCTGATCGGGGCCTCGAGGAACCCAGGCATGAGGCCGATCATGCCGGTGCGGTCGGGCATCCACACCACCGAGCGCAGCGGCAGCACCGCACCGCCGCGGCTGGTGGTGCGCAGCGCGTCGGCCATGACCTCGATGCAGGCGTCCATGGTGAGCAGCCGGGTGACATCGTCGTGCGACAGGACCAGGACGTTCATCGCTGCACCGCCAGTGCGCCCAGGGCGCGGTCGGGGTCGATATTGCCGCCCGAGACGATCGCGACGACGCGGCTCCCGGGCGGCGGCCGGAGCTTGCCCGCGACAAGCGCGGCGGTGGCGGCGGCGCCCGAGCCCTCGACGTAGAGCTTGGCGCGGGTCATGAGCAGGATCATGCCGCGGATGATCTCGGCCTCGGTCACGGTGACGATCTCGTCGACCGCCTCGCGCGCGATCGCCAGTGGCAGCGCGCCGACGAACGGCGGCGTCATGCCGTCGGCCAGGGTGTCGGGCCTGGGCGCGGGGACCGGCTTGCCCGCGGCGAGCGCGGGGCCCAGGCCCGGGCCGGCCTCGAGCTCGACCGCGACGACCCGGACGCGCGGCGCGAGCGCCTTGATCGCCGAGGCCACGCCGCCGAGCAGGCCGCCGCCGCCGACCGGGACGATCACGACGTCGGGCTGGGCATCCTCGAACAGCTCGAGCCCGACGGTGCCCGCGCCGGCGAGCAGCACCGGATCATCGAACGGGTGGACGAAGGTCAGCCCGCGCGCGGCCTCGACCTCGCGCAGCTTGTCGAACAGGGTCGCGCGGTCGTCGTGGAGCACGATCTCGGCGCCGTAGCCGCGAACCGCGTCGAGCTTGGACCGCGGCGCGGCGGTCGGCATCACGACCACGCACGGCGCACCGACGTGGCGCGCCGCCCAGGCCACGGCCTGCGCGTGGTTGCCGGCCGACACCGTGACCAGGCCGCGCGCGCGGTCGGCGGCGGTCAGCGACAGCACCTTGTTGAGCGCGCCGCGCGGCTTGAACGAGCCGGTCTTCTGGAAGCACTCGCACTTGAGCTGGAGATCGACACCGGCCAGCGCGCCGATGGTCTGCGCGGACATCACCGGGGTCCGGTGCAGCGTCCCCGCGAGGCGCTGCGCGGCGGCGCGGATCTCGGCCAGCGGAATCATCGCGCGGAGTGTAAACCGATCCGCGTCAGGCGTCCCGCCGGTCAGCGTCCTGCCGGTCAGGTGTCCTGGTGGACGGCCGCGGTCTCGGGCAGCTGCGGCTGCGCCACCGACCGGTACGGCCCGCGCTCGAGCTCGAAGCTCTCCGATGTGCGCCAGCGTATCACGAAGCCGCGTCCGCCCGCGCGTGGAAGCACGGGTGGCACGACCGGCCCACCCGAGAACACGGTCTCCCGGGTGCGGCGTCCGATCGTGGTAGGCATCGACACAACCGTACGAGAGGTCCGAGATGTCCAGTGCCAGTGATCGACGCGCATTCTTGACGTCCTCGGCGGGAGTCGCCGGCGTGGTGACCCTGGGGATCCTCGGCTGTTCGAAGGCGTCCCCGGCGGGCTCGCCGGTGCGGCCCGGCGACAAGCCGGGCGCAGACGCCGACGACGAGGTCACGCCGGCCGAGGACCTGATGCGCGAGCACGGCGTGCTCCGGCGCGTCATGTACGTCTACGACGACGCGGTCGTGCGGCTGGCGGAGCGGCGCGAGGTCCCGCTCGACGCGCTCGCCGGTTGTGCGGGCATCGTCCGGCGCGTGATCGAGGACTATCACGAGAAGCTCGAGGAAGAGTTCCTGTTCCCGCGCTACGAGAAGGCCGGCAAGCTCGCCGAGCTCACCGCGGTGCTGCGGCGCCAGCACCAGGTCGGGCGGACGTTGACCGATCAGGTCGTCGCGCTGGTCAAGGCGCGGCTCGCCGACGCCGATCGCGACCGGCTCGCGGCGGCGCTGCGTAGCTTCAACCACATGTACCGGCCGCACGCCGCGCGCGAGGACACCGTGCTGTTCCCCGCGCTGCGCGGGCTGGTGGGCAAGCATGCGTACGAGGAGCTCGGCGAGCAGTTCGAGGACCGGGAGAAGCAGGTGCTCGGCGACCACGGGTTCGAGCACGCCGTCGACGAGGTCGCCCGGCTCGAGCAGGCGTTCGGGCTCGACGACCTCGGCCGGCTGACTCCGCCTGTGTGACCACCGGCGGCCGTGCTGCGCGGTATTCGCGGCAATCGAGCGACGGCGCGCGGCAACGGCTGCGCGCCCTGGCGCAGCGTATTCCCCGACGCGCGGGCAAAGTGGCAATCGAGGATCGATGCTCGCGCCCGCGAGGCTTTCATCGTAAGGTGGGGACTCGATCGAATGTCACGCGATCGAGGAGCGTCATGCACCTACGGCAGCCACTCGAAGACAAGCGGCCGCGCGTCGGCAAGCGCGAGCGCCTGGTAGAGGTCCTGGATCGCGCGGGCGTGATCCGCAGCGTGATGCAGCTCCGCAGGCTCGCGCCGCTGCCGATCGTCGGTGCGTTCACGTTCCATCACGTCCACGACACCGAGCGCGACGCGATCTATCCCTACGATCCGGACGTCGCCGACGCGACGCCGCGCCAGTTCCGGCGCCACCTCGAGACCCTGGCGCGGATCGGCACGCCGATCAGCATGGCCGAGCTGCTGCACGGCCTCGACGGCGGCCCGCTGCCGCCCAACCCGCTGATGATCACGTTCGACGACGGCTACCGCAGCTGCCACGACGTCGCGCTGCCGATCTTGCGCGAGCTCGGGTTTCCAGCGACGTTCTTCATCGCGACCTCGTTCGTCACCGAGCGCAAGCTGTACTGGTGGGAGCGCATCGCGGTGAGCCTGCGCGCCGCGCGCCGGCCCTGCGCCACGCTGACCTACCCCCAGCCGATCGAGATCGATGTCCGCGATCCCGGGGCGCGCCGCACGCTCGACGACGTGATCAAGAATACCTGGGGCCTCGACATCGCGCGGTTCCTCGACGAGCTCGGCCGTGCGCTCGAGGTCGAGTGGAGTCCGGCGATCGAGGCCGAGCACGCCGATCAGCTGATCATGACGTGGGACCAGGTCCGCACCCTGGCCAAGGCCGGCATGGCGGTCGAGTCGCACACCCGGCACCACCCCGTGCTCGACACGCTCGACGACGTCGGGCTGCGCGACGAGCTGGTCGGCTCGCGCGCCGATCTCGAGCGCGAGCTCGGCCAGCGGGTCGAGGCGATCGCGTACCCGGTCGGCCGGCCGATCCGGCAGCCGCGGATCCGCGCCGCCGTCGCCGCCGCGGGCTACCGGGTCGGGTTCGCCAACATCGGCGGGGTCAACCCGCTGTGGCCCGGAGCGCTGCGCGCCGCGCTCGGGACCGATCCGCTCGACCTGCGTCGGATCTCGACCGACCGCTCGATCTC
>DASWRS010000349.1:0-26622 GCA_036403075.1 Kofleriaceae bacterium | reverse complement strand
GTCCTGCCCGACGGGCGGGTGATGATCGAGGGCGGCGAGTACATCTCGAACAGCGCGGTGTGGACCACCCAGGGCGCGGTCTACAACCCGGTGACCAACACCTGGGCGAGCGTCACGCCGCCGGCGGGCTGGAGCACGATCTACACGCCGTCGACCGGCCAGTGGACGCTGGGGCCCAACACGGCGAACAAGACCTGCGACATCAACCCCGACGGCAGCGGCTCGCACGAGAACGGCCCGGCGATCCTGCGCTACGACGGCAACGTGATCGCGATCGGCGGCACCGGCCACAACGACATCTATAACCAGACCACCAAGACCTGGACCGCGGCCCCGGACTCGCCGATCGTCGGCGGGCTCCAGCTCGACAGCGCGGACGGCCCCGGCGTGCTCCTGCCCAACGGCAACGCGCTGTTCGTGATGAGCCCCGGCATCTTCCAGACCGGGTCGCACATGATCGAGTGGGACGGCACCCGGTTCACCGAGGTCGCCGCGCCGCCGCGGGCCGCGACCAACTCGTCGTACCACCAGAACTTCATGCTGCTGCCCACCGGCGAGGTCCTGCTCACCGACTTCTCGAACGACATCGAGCTGTACCGGCCGACCGTCCGCACGCCGGTGTCGGTCGCGGTGCCGGTGATCAACTCGGTGTCGAACCTGACGCTGGTCCACGGCAACACGTTCAGCCTGACGGCGCAGCGGCTCAACGGCCTGTCCGAGGCCGTGGCCTACGGCGACGATAACCAGCCCGCGACGAACTACCCGATCGTCCGGATCACGATGACGAGCAACAACCACGTGTTCTACGCCCGGACGTTCGGCCACTCGACCCGCGCGATCGGGCCGAGCGTGACCGGCATGACCAGCTTCACGGTCCCGGCGGGGATCGAGCGCGGCAGCGCGCGGCTCCAGCTGGTCGCCAACGGCATCCCGTCGGCGGCGGTCAACGTCACGATCCAGTAGCGCCGCGAATCGGCATTTGCCGCAGATTGTGCCCGGAAGCGGTAGGCCGCCGCGGCCGGGCGCCTGTATGACGGGGGCATGAGGGTGCCTGTACTCGTGTGCCTCGCGCTCGCGTCGGCGTGCGCGACTCCCGTCGTCAAGGTGAAGCCGGAGCAGCCCACGCTCGACGTCGACGAATCCTGGGTCGATCCGGCCGGCGACGTCCCGCCGCGCACCCGGCGGCCAACGCAGGACCGCGGCGCGGCGCTGCACAACCCGGCCGCGCCGGCGATCGCGATCCGCCACGCGACGATCATGACGGCGACCGGCCAGACGATCGACGGCGGCACGATCGTGCTCGCGGACGGCGCGATCACCGCGCTCGGCGCCGATGCCGGCGTCAAGGTCCCCGGCGGCGCGCAGGTGATCGATGGCACCGGCAAGTTCGTGACGCCGGGCCTGATCGACGCGCACTCGCACCTCGGCGTGTACGCCGCGCCCGGCACCCACGCCACCGACGATGGCAACGAGGCGTCGGCGCCGGTGACCGCGCAGGCCCGCGCCCAGTACGGCTACTGGCCGCAGGACCCGCAGATCTCGCGCGCGATCGCCGGCGGCGTAACCGCGGCGCTGATCCTGCCGGGCTCGGCCAACCTGATCGGCGGCGAGGGCTTCATCGTGGTGATGCGGCCCGGGCGCACCACCGACGAGGTCGCGTTCCCCGGCGCGCCGCGGGCGCTCAAGATGGCGTGCGGCGAGAACCCCAAGCGGGTCTACGCCGAGAAGGGCGGGCCGCGCACGCGGATGGGCGAGTACGCCGCGTTCCGCGCCGCGTTCAACGAGGCGCGCGCCTATCTGGCCAAGCAGACCGTCTACGAGCGGACGCGGGCGCTGTGGCTCAAGAAGAAGGCGCGGGCCGCCGAGCTCGACGGCAAGCAGACCAATCCCCGGCTCAAGGTCAAGGTCGAGCCCGCCCCCGAGGCGCCGCCGGTCGATCTGCGGCTCGAGACCCTGGCGGCGGTGCTGCGCGGCGATGTGCTCGTGCAGGTCCACTGCTACAAGGCCAGCGACATGGCGGAGATGGTCGCGGTCGCCGACGAGTCCGGCTTCCAGATCCGATCGTTTCACCACGCGCTCGAGGCCTACAAGATCCGCGACCTGCTGGCCGCGCGGCACATCGCGGTCAACACCTGGTCGGACTGGTGGGGCTTCAAGCTCGAGGCGTTCGACGGCATCCAGGAGAACGCCGCGCTGATCACGCAGCAGGGCGGCCGGGCGACGATCCACTCGGACTCCGCGATCGGCATCCAGCGGCTGAACCAGGACGCGGCCAAGGCGATGGCGGCCGGGCGCGCCGCCGGGATCTCGATCACCGATGACCAGGCGCTGCGCTGGGTCACCGCCAACCCGGCCTGGGTGCTCGGCGTCGACGACGTCACCGGCACGCTCGAGGCCGGCAAGCGCGCCGACGTCGTGGTGTGGAGCGGCTCGCCGTTCTCGGTCTACAGCCGGGCGGAGCTGGTGATCGCCGGCGGCGAGGTGACCTACGACCGGAAGACCGGCCTGTTGCCGTCGGACTTCGAGCTCGGCAACTCCGCGATCGAGAGGGCACGATGACCCGAACCTTCACGCTCACGCGGCTCGCAGCCGTCGGGGTGCTGGCCTGCGCGGCCCCGGTCGCGGCCGACACCATCGCGGTCACCGGCGCGACGATCTACCAGCGCTCCGACCACAAGCTCGAGGGCGCGACCCTGGTGATCCGCGACGGAAAGATCGCCGAGGTCGGCGCCGGCGTCGCCGTGCCGGCCGGGGCGACCCGGATCGACGGCACCGGCAAGACCGTGACCGCCGGGCTGATCGAGGCGTCGACCCAGCTCGGCCTGATCGAGGTCGATCTCGAGGAGTCCGGCAACGACGGCCGGTTCGCCGTCCTGCCGACCGAGATCCACGCCGCGTACCGCGCGGTCGACGCCTACAGCGGCCGCTCGGTCGCGATCCCGATCGCCCGGGCCGGCGGTGTGACCTCCGCGATCACCGGGCCGAGCGGCGGCCTGGTCGCGGGCCAGGCCGCGTGGGTGTCGCTCGGCGAGGGCGCCGGGCCGATCGCGCCGATCGCGCCCCTTCGGGCGCCCGTGGCGATGAACATGTCGCTCGGCCGCGACGCCATGGCGATCGGCTCGCGCGGCCACACCGTCGAGCGGCTCCGCGAGCTGTTCGACGACGTCGACAACTACCGCCGCAACCGCGCCGGCTTCGAGCGCAACGCGTCGCGCCGGCTGATCGCGCAGCGGCTCGACCTCGAAGCGCTGCTCCCGGTGCTCGACGGCCGCGAGCTGGTCGCGATCCGGGCCTCGGCCGAGGTCGACATCCGGGCGGCGCTGGCGATCGCCGCCGAGCGCCGGCTGCGGATCGCGATCGTCGGCGGCACCGAGGCGTGGCGGGTCGCGGCCGAGCTCGCCGCCGCCCGCGTGCCGGTGCTGCTCGATCCGACCGACAACCTGCCGGGCGACCTCGGCGCGGTCAACGTCCGCGATGACACCGCGGCCGTGCTCGCCCGGGCCGGCGTCGTCGTCGGGATCTCGACCCTGGGCAGCACGTCCGCCGCGCGGACGATCCGCCAGCTCGCCGGCATCGCGGTCGCGCAGGGCCTGCCGTGGCAGAAGGGCCTGGCCGCGATCACCGAGGTCCCGGCGCAGATCTACGGCGGCGCGGCCGAGCGCGGCACGCTCGAGCGCGGCAAGATCGCCGACGTCGTGGTGTGGAGCGGCGACCCGCTCGAGCTGTCGTCGCGCGCCGAGACCGTGATCATCGGCGGCGCGGTCCAGTCGCTGGCGACCCACCAGAGCCGGCTGCTCGATCGCTACAAGGTCCTGCACCGCTGACGCGCGCCGCGCCGCGCCAACTCCAGGACGTCCGCTGGAGCGGAGCTGCGGATGACGCGGTGGCTCACGTCACTGCGTCATTGGATCACCGCCGCGTTGCGGGAGGTGTAGTCGTCGCGTTGCAGGTTGCATCCGGGTCGCAGATGACGGATGAACGTCCTAGATGATTCCTCCTCACGCCGAGCCGCTCGCCGATCCGCTGGCCACCGCGAAGCCCCGCCCGATCGTCGAGATCGCGGCGCGCCTCGGCCTCGCGCCCGAAGAGATCGAGCCCTACGGGCGGTTCAAGGCCAAGCTCCCGCTCGGTCGCATCGATCCGGCGCGCGTGGCCCGGGGCAAGCTGATCCTGGTCTCGGCGGTCACGCCGACCCCGGCCGGCGAAGGCAAGACCACCACGTCGATCGGCCTGGCCGACGGCCTGTCGCGGCTGGGCAAGCGCGCGGTCGCCGTGCTGCGCGAGCCGTCGCTCGGCCCGGTGTTCGGCATGAAGGGCGGCGCCACCGGGGGTGGGCGCGCGCGGCTTCTGCCCCACAACGACATCAACCTGCACTTCAACGGGGACTTCTCCGCGATCGAGAAGGCGCACAACCTGCTCGCCGCGGTGATCGACAACCACCTGCACAGCAAGAAGTCCAAGCTCGACCTCGATCCGCTGACGATCCGGTGGAAGCGCGTGATCGACATGAACGACCGGTCGCTGCGCCGGATCATCATCGGCCTGGGAGGCCCGGGCAGCGGCGTGCCGCGCGAGGCCGGCTTCGACATCACCGCCGCGTCCGAGGTGATGGCGATCCTGTGCTTCGCGCAGTCGCACGCCGATCTCAAGGAGCGGCTCGGCAAGATCTTCATCGGCTTCAGCCGCTCGAAGCGGCCGATGTACGCGCACGACCTCAAGGTCCACGGCGCGATGACCGCGCTGCTGCGCGAGGCGATGCAGCCCAACCTGGTGCAGACGCTCGAGGGCACGCCCGCGATCCTGCACGGCGGCCCGTTCGGCAACATCGCGCAGGGCACCAACTCGGTGGTCGCGACCCAGCTCGGCCTCAGCCTCGCCGACTGGGTGGTCACCGAGGCCGGCTTCGGCTTCGATCTCGGCGGCGAGAAGTTCCTCGATCTGAAGTGCCGGGCGTCGGGGCTGTGGCCCGATGCGCTGGTGCTGGTCGCCACGATCCGGGCGCTCAAGTACCAGGCCGGCGTCCCGGTCAAGGAGCTGGCCACGCCCAGCATCGACGCGGTCCGCCGCGGCTTTCCCAACCTCGCGCGCCACCTCGACAACGCCCGGTTCTTCGGCCTGCCGACGATCGTGGTGATCAACCGCTTCGCGGCCGATCACGAGGACGAGATGACCTTGGTCCGCGGACTGTGCGCCCGGCACGGGGCCGCCGTGGTCGAGAGCGATCACTTCGCGCACGGCGGCGAGGGCGCGATGGAGGCCGCCGCGGCCGTGGTCGCCGTGGCCGAGGGCGGTACCCGCACGCCGAAGTTCGCCTATCCGCTGAACACGACGGTCGAGGCCAAGATCGAGGCGGTGGCCCGCGGGCTGTACGGCGCGGCCGAGATCAGCTTCGCGCCGAAGGCCCGCACCGATCTGAAGACCATCGCCGAGCTCGCGCTCGATCACCTGCCGATCTGCATGGCCAAGACCCAGTACTCGTTCTCCGAGCAGCCGACCCTGCTCGGCCGGCCCGAGGGCTTCACGCTCACGGTCCGCGAGATCGAGATCGCGGCCGGCGCCGGGTTCCTGATCCCGATCTGCGGCGACATCATGCGGATGCCGGGCCTGCCCGACGCGCCGGCCGCCGAGCACATCGACCTCGACGAGCACGGCGAGATCACCGGCCTGACCTGAGCCGGCGCGCCGCGCTGCTGCGCTCGATCGCACGCCGCGATCGCCGGTTCGAGCACGTCGCCCACGACCGCGACCTCCAGCAGCGGCTGACCCGCTCGCTCGACGACTGCGCCGACCTGCTCGAGCAGATCCGGCGCCGCCACCGGCGCTAGATCCGGCCCTGGCACGCGGCGTGCTCCGCATTCCGTACGTAGGCATGCAGCGCCCCTGGTTCCTGCGGCCCGGCGGCATCCGGGTGCGCCCTCGCGCGACCTGGCTGCGGACCCGCGCGCCCGTGTCGCGGCGACCGGCGGTGCCACCGCCCGAGACCCCCCCGAGGGCCGGCCCATGATCGCGATCGCCGTCGGCGTGGTCGCCGCCGCGCTCAGCGTCACGAGCTTCGTGCCCCAGGCCTGGCGCGTGATCCGGACCCGCGAGACCAAGGACCTCGCGACACCGATGTGGATCATGAACGTCGTCGGGTTCGCGATGTGGACGACCTACGGCGTCCTGATCGGGAGCTGGCCGATCGTCGTGCCCAACGCGATCTGCTGCGTGCTCGCCGCGTTCATCCTGGTGATGAAGCTCGCGCCGCGGCCGACCAAGCACCGGATCGCCGACGCGATCAGCGCCAAGCTGCCGGGGCAGCGCGACGCCGGCGACTAGGCTCAGCCGAGGCTCAGCCGCGGCCGACGAATGGCATCTTGGTCGCCATGATCGTCATGAACGGGACGTTGACGTCGAGCGGCAGGTTGGCCATGCGCAGCACCGCGTCGGCGACGTGGGCCACGTCGATCGACGGCTCGGGCCGGATCGAGCCGTCGGCCTGCGGTACGCCCTGGCTCATCCGCTGGGTCATCTCGGTCAGCGCGTTGCCGATGTCGATCTGACCGCAGGCGATGTCGTGCGGCCGGCCGTCGAGCGAGATCGCCTTGGTCAGCCCGGTGATCGCGTGCTTGGTCGCGGTGTACGGCGCCGAGCACGGCCGCGGCGCGTGGGCCGAGATCGAGCCGTTGTTGATGATCCGGCCGCCGCGCGGATCCTGGTCCTTCATCACGCGGAACGCGGCGCGGGTGCACAGGAACGTCCCGGTCAGGTTGACGTCGACGACCTTGCGCCACTCGTCGACCGCGAGCTGGTCGATCGGCACCGGCCGCGCCCCGCCGCCGGCGTTGTTGAACAGGACGTCGACGCGGCTCCACGCGCTGCGCACGGCGACAAACAGCGCGTCGACCGCGTCGGGGTCGGTGACGTCGGTCGGCACGACCAGCGCGCGGTCGCCGGCGCCCGAGTCCTCGGCGGTGCGCGCCAGCGTGTCGGCGTGGCGCCCCGCCAGCGCCACGCAGTAGCCATCGTGGAGAAATGCCAGCGCGGTCGCCCTGCCGATGCCGCGCCCCGCCCCGGTGATGATCGCGACCCTGCGATGCAAGCTCATCGTGTGCCTCCGACCGGGCTATCGCACGTCGCCGGGCGCGAGACAATCGCCGGAGCGGCGCCCGCCGTCAGGGGGAGAACACCACGTCGGCCGTCGGCTCCGTCGCCTCCGGGCCGGACTGCTGGTTGCGCACCCCCCACGCGACCAGCGCGATCAGCGCAACGATGATCGCGATCGGAACGAAGGGCACGAGCAGCACGGCCACCGATACCAGCAACAGCGCGCCAAGCGGGAGGAGCACCGCGGTCAAGAGCAGCGCCATCACCACAGCCACCACAATATGTCGTATCTGCATGATTCAACAGACAGCAATTTTCTCGCCAGTTGAACTGTGCGACGTGTGCTCGGCGACGCGCCCACTCGCTCGTTGCCGGGCCGCGCGAGATCCGCGCGCAGATTGTCGACGGACGAGCGGCCACGCCGCGATCGCGCATGCCGCGGAACGCGCCGGTCGCGAATCCGTTGCGCCCGCGCGCAGACCCGGCGCCGAGGCCGGCACTTCGCCCGGCGAATGCGCAAGCCATGCGCGTTTACCGCCGGCAAACGCAAGAAATAGTGCCCCACGCACCCGGGTCGCGCCCACGGCATGGGTCATCGTGGACCCGGGCCGTGCCGGCACAGGCAGACCGCGATGGTCAGCGCATCCCGCTCATCGAGCGCCGTGCGGGTCGCCGAACAGGCCGGGATGCCCCTGCGGCGCGGAGCGCCAGTACTGCGGCGGCGCCTCGACCGTCGCGCCGAGCTCGGCGGCGGCGTGCCACGGCCAGTGCGGGTTGTAGAGCATCGCGCGGGCGAGCGCCACGAGATCGGCCTTGCCGGCGGCGACGATGTCCTCGGCCTGCGCCGGCGTGGTGATCAGCCCGACCGCCATGGTCGGGACCCCGGTGGCGCGCTTGATCGCGTCGGCGAACGGCACCTGGTAGCCGGGGCCGAGGATGACCTTCTGCTGCGGCGAGATGCCACCGGACGACACGTCGATCCAGTCGACGCCGCGGTGCGCGAGCTCGCGGGCGAACACGATGGTCTGCTCGAGATCCCAGCCGTGCTCGACCCAGTCGGTCGCCGAGACCCGGACGCCGACCGGCTTTTCCGCCGGGAACGCCGCGCGGACCGCGTCGAACACCTCGAGCGGGAACCGCATCCGGCGGGCGAGCGAGCCGCCGTAGTCATCGCCGCGCTGGTTGGCGATCGGCGACAGGAACTGATGCAGCAGGTAGCCGTGCGCGGCGTGCAGCTCGAGGCCGTCGATCCCGAGCCGGTCGGCGCGCCGCGCCGCCGCCGCGAACGCCTCGCGGACGCGCGCGAGCCCGGCGGCGTCGAGCGCCACCGGCGGCTCCTCGCCGGGGCGCTGCGGCAGCGCGGACGGCGCGAGCGTGGTCCAGCCGCCGTCGGCGACGGGGATCTGCCGCCCGCCCTTCCACGGCACCTCGGTCGACGCCTTGCGGCCGGCGTGCGCCAGCTGCATCGTCACCGGGATCCGCGCGTGGGCCCGGATCGCCGCCAGCACCGGCTCCAGCGCCGCCTCGGTGGCGTCGTCCCATAACCCGAGGTCCGCCGGCGAGATCCGGCCGTCGGCCTCGACCGCGGTGGCCTCGGTGCACAGCATCCCGGCGCCCGACAGCGCCAGCGAGCCGAGGTGGATCAGGTGCCACGGGCTCGCCCGGCCATCGCTGGACGAGTACTGGCACATCGGCGACACGACCACGCGATTGCGCAGCGTCAGGCCGCGCAGGGACAGCGGAGTGAAGAGCGCGCTCATCGGCGAGGGATCATCTACCATCCGCCCGGCCGGGCGACGACGCCTGCGGGCGCCTGGGCCGGTGAATTTGCGGCGGCCGGTGCGCCGGGCGCCGCGCCGGCGACTAGAGTACCGCCATGAAGGCGCTGCTGTTGCTGGTCCTGATCCCCACCGTCGCGGCCGCGCAGCCCGGAGCCGGCGCGATCCTCGACGACCTGGCCGCGACGCGCACGTTCGAGGAGGTCGCGATCTCTCCCGACGGCCAGCGGGTCGCCTGGGTCGAGAAGCTGATCGAGCGGGGACGCGACACGGGCAAGACGGCCGTGTTTGCCGCGCCGGCCGACGGCAAGCGCCCGCCGGTCCGGATCGGCGAGGGCCACCACATCGCGTGGTCGCACGACGGCACGCGGCTGGCGTACATCGACACGCAGCTGTACGTCGCGACGATCGGCGGCGCGTCCCGAAAGCTCACTGGCCTGCTCGGCCACCTGGCGGATCCCGCCTGGGCGCCCGACGACTCGCGGATCGCGATCCTGTTCGCCGAGCGGACCTCGGCGGGCGCCGGCGGCGGCCCGCTCGAGGCGGCGCCGGTCGAGACCGGGGTGATCGGCGCCGAGGTCCACAACCAGCGGCTGACGCTGATCGACCCGCGCAGCGGCGCGGCCAAGCAGGTGTCGCCGCCCGAGCTCCATGTCTACGAGTACGACTGGTCGCCCGACGGCAAGGCGTTCGCGCTGACCGCGGCGCCCGGCCCCGGCGACAATAACTGGTGGACGGCGCAGCTCTACACCCTGCCGATCGACACCGGCACAGCGACGTCGATCCACAAGCCGCCGCTGCAGATCGCGATGCCGCGGTGGTCGCCCGATGGCAAGGCGATCGGGTTCATCGGCGGCATCATGAGCGACGAGGGCGCGACCGGCGGCGACGTGTTCACGATCGCCGCCACCGGCGGCCCGGCGATCGATCGGACGCCCGGACGGACGACGTCGCCCAACACGATCGCGTGGCTGTCGCCGTCGCAGATGCTGGTGGTCGAGGTCACCGGCGGCTCGACCGCGATCGGCACGCTCGACGTGGCGAGCGGCAAGCTCGAGCGGCTGTGGCAGGGCGACGAGTCGCTGCACAGCGGCGGGCGCGGGAACTTCGCGTCGTCGCGCGACGGCAAGCTGGTCGCGGCGATCCGGTCGGACTGGCAGCATCCGCCCGAGCTCTGGGCCGGCCCGGTCGGCGCCTGGAAGCAGATCACGTCGTTCAACGCGAGCCACCACCCGGCGTGGGGCCAGGCCCGCAGCGTCACCTGGACCAGCGACGGCTTCGCGGTGCAGGGCTGGCTGGTGTACCCGCGCGACTTCGACCCGAACAAGCGCTATCCGATGATCGTCGCGCCGCACGGCGGTCCGGCGGGCGCCGCGACGCCGCGCTGGCCGCAGCCGGCGCTCGATCCGGTGATCTTCTCGGCGCTGGGCTACTTCGTGTTCCTGCCCAACCCGCGCGGCAGCTACGGCCAGGGCGAGGGCTTCGCGCGCGCCAACGTCAAGGACTTCGGCGGCGGCGACCTGCGCGACATCCTCGCCGGCGTCGACACGGTGCAGAAGCTCGTGCCGATCGACCCGGACCGGCTCGGGATCACCGGGTGGAGCTACGGCGGCTACATGGTGATGTGGGCGATCACGCAGACCACGCGGTTCAAGGCGGCGGTCGCCGGCGCCGGCATCGCGAACTGGCACAGCTACTACGGACAGAACGCGATCGATCAGTGGATGATCCCGTACTTCGGCGCGTCGGTGTACGACGATCCGGCGGTGTATGCGAAGAGCGCGCCGATCACGTTCGTCAAGCGGGTCAAGGCGCCGACGCTGATCGTCGTCGGCGAGCGCGACGCCGAGTGCCCGGCGCCGCAGTCCTACGAGCTGTGGCACGCGCTCAAGACGCTCGGCGTGCCGACCGAGCTGGTCGTGTACGCCGGCGAGGGCCACCGGTTCCGCGATCCGGCGCACCGGCGCGACGTGATCGAGCGCGCCGCCGCGTGGTTCGACCGGTACCTGCGCTGACCGCTCAGCCGCGCTCGCGGACCAGCTCGGCCATCGCGTGCTGCACCGGATCGCCGCCGCCGGACAGGCCGGCGACCACCCCGGCGCGGTCCTCGGCGGGGCGGTTCTGGCTGACCTTCCACTTGCCCTCGAGCCGGGCGATCGGCAGCTCGATGCCGACGATCGCCTTGAGCAGCGTGTCGATGAACGCCTCCGGCGCGTCGCCGACCTTCCACCGCGCCTCGTCCGCCGGGCGCGCCGCCTCGTGCCGCTCGGTCAGCTGCTCGACGAAGCGGCGCAGCCACGCCGCATCCTCGATCGTGCGCAGCGGGCCGTAGGCATGGACCGTGGCGTAGTTCCAGGTCGGCACGACCTTGCCGGTCTCCGCCTTGGTCGCGTAGTACGACGGCGTGATGTAGCACTGCGGGCCCTGGAACACCGCCATCGCGTCGATGTCGGGCCGGTGCGACTTCCAGACCGGGTTGGCGCGCGCCACGTGGCCGCGCAGCATCCCGAGCGGCCCGGTCTCGGCGTCGAGCTCCATCGGCAGGTGGTTGGCGACGAGGCCGGTCGCGTCCAGCGTCACGAGCATCGCGAACGGCTGGGCGCGGATCAGCTCGTGGAGGACAGGCGTCCGGTGCTCGTGGAACTGTGCAGGCAGATACATGGACCCCTCGAGGCCGCGTTGTAGCACCCCGGGGTCTCGCGCGGCGCCCGCCGTCAGTCGTCGCCCCCGCCCACGAACAGCCGCAGGTCGACCGCGTTGCCCATCGCCGCGTAGCCGGCGTCGTTGGGGTGCAGGTGGTCGCCGCTGTCGAATTCGGCCCGCATCCGCGTCGGGTGCGCCGGGTCGCGCATCACCGCGTCGAAGTCGATCACGCCATCGAACCGGCCGCTGGTCCGGATGAACCGGTTGACCGCCGCGCGCTTGGGCTCGACGGCGGCGTTGTAGTAGTCCGCGCCCTCGAACGGCAGCACGGTGGCGCCATAGATCCGGGCGCCGGCCTGGTGCACCCGGCGGATGATCTGCTCGTAGCCGGCGATGATCTCGGCCGCGCTGACGTTGGCGAGCGACACACCGGGGCCGAACGTCCCGGCGCGAGCTGCGAGAACCCCATGTCGTTGGTGCCGATCAAGAGGATCACGTAGCCGAGGCCGGCCTGGGTCAGCACGTCGCGATCGATGCGCCGCTGGGCGTTGGGGCCGATGACATCGTTGAGCAGGCGGTTGCCGCTGATCGCCGTGTTGAGCACGCCGACGTCGGCGGTGCGCCGCTGCGCGTGCAGCCGGCGCGCCAGGACGTCGGGCCAGCGCGCGTTGGCGTCGGTGGTGGACGCGAAGCCCTCGGTGATCGAGTCGCCGAACGTCACCACGGCACGCGCGCCCCGGTCGGCGATGACCTCGACGCCGCTCAGCCAGTACCAGCTCGTGATCGTGGACGCGATCGCCATGTCGGCGGCTCTGGTGAAGTCGCCGGCCGGCGACACGTACGAGGTCTGGTGCGCCAGCGTGAGCTGGGTCGTGCCCACCTGGGGCGCCGGCACGTACAGGCTGATCGCGAGGTCGTCGAACGCGTCGACGTCCAGCGCCACCGGATCGGTGAGCGCCACGCCGCCGGGCGCGACCGAGATCGAGGCGGCGCCGGCGAAGGTCAGGGGCCGCAGCGATCGCGGCCGGACGGATGCGCCCGACGCGCGCACGCCGATGCTGGCCGCGCCGATCACCAGCGGCGCGGTGCCCTGCGCGTTGGAGAACCGGACCCGCACGGCCCGGCCGGCGAGGCTGACGTGCACGATCTGGCGCAGCGTCACGTGATCGAACGTCGCCGGCGGCGCGAGCGGCGTCTGCATCGCGGCGCTCCACGTGCCGGTCCAGCGGTCGCCGGCGCGATCGGCGTGGGCACCGCCGGCAAATAACGCGAACAGCGCGGCCGCCGCGGGGATCACCGCGAGGACGTGTCGGCGGAGCCAGGTCGAACGCGGCGCAGCGATGGGATTCGGGGTCGACATACGTATCCTCCTCGCGCGGCGGGCGAGGCGCCCGTCGCAGTTCCTCGCGAGCCTAGTCCCGGGCCATGCAGAAGCAACAGGCCGGCGCGGTGAACCGCGCATGACGCAAGGTCCTCCGTGCGCCGCCGCCTCAACGCGGCAGTACACTGCACTCGGCCTTACCGGGTGCCGATCACGATGTACTGATCAGGCAAGGTCGTCGCCGACACCGCGGCGGCGAGCCCCGCGCCCTGCAGCTCGGCGATCACCTGCGCGGGCGTCAGCCGGAATTCCGGCGGCGGCCCGTGCTTGGCCTCGGCGGTGAAGTCCACGATCGCGACCTGGCCGCCCGGCCGCAGCGCCCGGGCCAGCGCCCGCGCGTAGCCGGCGCGGTCGTCGATGTGGTGCCAGACATCGACGACCGCGCGACGAGGATCGCCTGGCCATCGCCGGCTCGCGCGCACACGCCTCGCCGCCTCGACCGCGACGCCCGGCCCGGATGCCGCGGGATCGCCGGCTCGATCACCGCGCTCGCGGCCGCACCGCCCCGTCGCGCAGCAGGCTGCGGATCGCCTGGATCACGGTGTCGGGGCGCTCCTCGTGCGGCCAGTGGCCGGCGGTCGCGAGCTCGGTGACCCGGGCGCGCGGCAGCAGCCGCCGCCAGTGCTCGAGGTGCGAGGCGGCGAGCACCGGGTCCTTCGTGCCCCAGACGATCGCGACCGGGAGATCGGCGAGCACGTGGGCGCGGGCCTCGAGCGCGGCGTAGTGCGGGCGCGAGTCGAGCAACGCGCGCGCGAGCGGCCACAGCACCTGCGACCGCGACGCGCGGGTCGCGAACGGCGCCAGGTACTGGGCGTGGATCTCGGGCGTGAGCCGGGACCGATCGCCGTAGGCGGCCGGCATCATCGCGCGCAGCGGCAGCGCGAGCTCGCGGTCCAGCAGCTTGCCGAGCCAGCTGCCCGCGATCCGGCCGCCGCGCCGGACGAACGCGTCGTCGTCGAGCGGCCACATCCACGAGTTGAGGATCACCACGCGACGCACGACGCTGCGCTGCGCCAGGGCGAGCGGCAGCGCGATCGGCCCGCCGTAGTCGTGGACCACGAGCGTCAGGTCGCGAAGCCCGAGCCGCTCGACGAAGGCCGCGAGCACCTCGGCATGGGCCTCGGGCGTGTAGGCGAACCTCGCCGGGCGCTCGGACAGTCCGAAGCCGAGGAGGTCGGGCGCGATGCAGCGGTGCACCGCCGACAGCGCGCGCACCAGGTGGCGGAATTCGAATGACCAGGACGGCGTCCCGTGCACGAACAGGATCGCCGGCCCGGTGCCCTCGTCGAGGTAGTGAACCCGTCCCGCCGGCAGCTCGATCTCGTGGCGCGCGAACGGGTACGCGGCGCGATCGAGCCAGGCCGGATCGGGGACCGGAGCGGGGGCCGGAGCGGGGACCGGAGCGGGGGCCGGAGCCGTAGGGAGTGGGGCGCTCGGGCGCGCGTACATGGCAACCATGGCAAACCTCCATGCGGCGTCAGACGCCGCGAACTGCCGGTATGTCCGCCGGCGCGGAACGCAGGCTCAGCGGATGCGCTCGATCACGGTCGCGATGCCCTGGCCACCGCCGATGCACAGCGCGATCACCGCGAACCGCTGATCGCGGCGCTCGAGCTCGTCGAGCGCGGTGCCGGCGAGCATCGCGCCGGTCGCGCCCAGGGGATGGCCGAGCGCGATCGCCCCGCCGTTGACGTTGACCCGCTCGGGATCGATCTCGAGCGTGCGGATCGTCTGCAGGACCACCGCGGCGAACGCCTCGTTGATCTCCCACAGGTCGATGTCGCCCGGGGTCAACCCGGCGAGCGCGAGCGCCTTGCGCGCCGCGGGTGCCGGCCCGGTCAGCATGATCACGGGCTCGGTCCCGACCGAGGCGAACGCACGGATCCGCGCGCGCGGCGTCAGGCCGTGGCGCTCGACGTAGCCGGCCGAGGCGATCGCCACCGCCGCGGCGCCATCGACGATCCCGCTCGAGTTGCCCGCGGTGTGGCGGTGGTCGATCGCGGCGCCGGGATAGGCCCGCAGCGCGATCGCGTCGAGCGTGTCGCCGGCCGGGGTGACCACGGTCTGGCCGAGCCGGTCGAACGCCGGGGGCAGCGCCGCCAGCGCCTCGAGCGTGGTCGACGACCGCGGGTACTCGTCGGTCTCGAGCACGACCTCGCCGGACGCGGGGTCGCGGGCCGCGAACAGGCTGCGGGCGAACGCGCCCTCGCGCTGCGCCGCCGCCGCGCGCTGCTGCGAGCGCAGCGCGAACCGATCGAGCGCGTCGCGGGTCAGCCCGTCCCGGGTCGCGATCAGGTCGGCGCTGATGCCCTGCGGGACCTGGAACACCCGGTCGCGCAGGTGCTGGTTGCCGCCATCCTGCCCGGCGCCATCGGCGCCGATCGGCAGCCGCGACATGCTCTCGACACCGCCGGCGATCACCAGCTGCTGGGCGCCCGACGCGACGCCCATCGCCGCGAAGTTGATCGCCTGCAGCCCCGAGCCGCAGAACCGGTTGAGCGACACCGCGCTGACCGCGTACGGCCAGCCGGCGGCGAGCACCGCGTTGCGCGCGATGTTGGCGCCCTGGTCGCCGACCTGCGCCACCGCGCCGATCACGACGTCGTCGACGTCCTGCGGATCGATCGCGGTGCGCCCGCGCAGCGCCTCGAGGGTCTGCGCGAGCAACTCCTGGGGATGGACGCCGTGCAGCGCACCGCGCTTGCCCTTGCCGCGCGGGGTGCGGACGGCGTCGAGAATGAACGTGTTGTCGATCATGGCGAATCCCTTCTGGTACGACCGGTCGTGCTATTTTGTGAGAGCGAACATGGGTGCCACGCCTGGTGGAGCGCGTCAGCTGGCGTCGGCGAGCAGGCGGGCGAACGCCGCCCGCGCGCGGGCCTCGGGCCGGTCTTCGCGCAGCAGCCGCTTGTCGTGGTTGTAGCCCAGGATGATCGCGTAGATCTCGAACGCGAGCTGCTCGCAATCGAGATCGCGGCGAAGCTCCTGGGTATCGACGGCGGTCCGGGCGATCCGCGCGATGGTCTCGCGCAGCTGGCGCTGCGCGGCGACCAGGAAGTCCCGGGGCTTGCCGTCCCGGTCGTCGAGCTCGACCGCCGCGGCGACGAAGATGCAGCCGCCGGGCAGCGCCGGATCGCTCATCCAGCGCAGCCAGCCATCGAACAGCTTCCGCAGCCGCGGCAGCCCGCGCGGCGCCTTGACCGCCGGAGCGATCACGGCCTCCTGGAACCTCGCCGTCGCGGTCTCGAGCACCTGGAGCTGCAGCTCCTCCTTCGAGCGGAAGTGCGCGAACAGCCCGCTCTTGGACATCCCCAGCCCCGTCGCCAGCGTGCTGAGCGTCAGCCCGCCCAGCCCGTCGCGGCCCGCGATCCGGAACGCCCGGTCGAGGATCCGGTCCTTGGTCTCGAGCCCCTTGGTCATACGATAAAAGTACGACCGTTCGTTTTTTTGTCAAGCCGCGAGCCGCCCCCGGTCGGATACAGCTCGTCATCTACGCGACCTGGTACGCGACCCAGCTTCGATCGCGGGATTCCCTCGGGTTCTCACCTGTTGGCACGTTGTCCGACGCGCGGGAGCTCGCTACCCTGTTTGCATGGACGCGGTAGCCGTTCCCCCAGGAGTCATCGAGCGCATCGTCGAGGTGCTCGACCCGGAGGAGTTCACGAAATCGCCCGTATCGAGCTACTCCCGCATGTCGCCTAGACACAGTCGCGGAGACCATTCGTTACTCGGGTAAAGCGGTTCATCGTCCAGCAGGCGTAACCCGGGAAGCAAAACGTCAAGCTCTCCGATGTCGTAGCGGTGCAATCCGATCACATGCCAGAACTGGCCGGCGATGTCACCGCGGACACGGTAGCGGCCATCGGGGCGCGCGACGACAACTCCGCTCGCCGTCCCATAGAACACAGCGAGACATCGTATCGTCGCGATGTCCCACAATCGAACCGTGCCGTCGGCGGCGCCGCTCGCCACCATTGCACCGTCGGGCGAGAACGCCACGCAAAACACGCTCCCGCCGTGTCCAGCCAGCAGTGCCCGTTCGCTCCCGTCTGCCATGTTCCAGAGTCGCACGGTGGCATCGTCGCTGCCGCTCGCTACCATCGCTCCGTCGGGCGAGAACGCCACGCAAAACACGCTTCCTCCGGCTCGGGCCGACAACTCCCGCTCGTTGCCATCCCTCATGTTCCACAACCGCACCATGGCGTCGTCGCCGGCGCTCGCCATCGTCGCTCCATCGGGTGAGAACCCCACGCTCCAAACGTTCCCACGATGCCTGCTCAGTCGAGTGCGTTCGCTCCGATCCGCCGTGTTCCATAGCCGCACCGTCCCGTCGTCGCCCCCGCTTGCGACGATGGCACCATCCGGTGAGAACGTCACAGTCCAGACGCGCCGGCGATGCCCGGCCAACCGGCCCATCTCGTCACCTGTGGCGGCGTTCCACAGCCGCAGTGTACCGTCGTCGCCGGCGCTCGCGATCATCGTTCCATCTGGCGAGAACGTCACCCGCAAGACCCGACCACGATGCCCGACCAGCCGGGTACGCTCAGCGCCGTCGGCTGCGGCCCATACCCGTACGACAGCGTCGTCGCCGCCGCTCGCCACGGTCTTGCCGTCTGGCGAGAACGCCACTGCCCATGCGCTACCGCGATGCCCGATCAGCCGGGTACGTTCGCTACCGTCCCTGGCGCTCCATAGCCGTAGCGTGCCGTCACCCCCGCTGGCGAGCGCCCCGCCATCGGGCGAAAACGCGAGGCTCCAGATGCTGCCTCCATGACGCGCTAGCTTCGCGCGTTCGCTGCCGTCTCCGACGTTCCACAGCCGCACGGCACCGTCGCCTCCGCTCACCAGCGTCTTGCCATCCGGAGAGAACACCACGCCCGAGATGCGTTCGCCGTGGCCACCCAGCCTCGTCCGTTCGCTGCCGGTTCCTGCGTTCCACAGCTGCACCGCGCCGTCGTCTCCGCCGCTCGCCAGGAGCTTGCCATCGGGGGAAAACGCCACGCTCCATACGCTTCCGCCATGGTCGAGCCGAGCACGCTCACTGCCATCTTCGACGTTCCACAACCGCACCATGTCATCGCCACCACTCGCGAGGACCTTGCCGTCGGGCGAGAACGCCACGCTCCGGACGCGGCCGCGATGCGCCACGAGCTGCGCCCGTTCCCTGCCATCCTCAACGTCCCACAGCCGCACCAAGCCATCGTCACTACCGCTCACCACGATCTTGCCGTCCGGAGATAGCGCAACGCTCAGGACGGCCCCGCCGCGGGCGATCAACTGTCTCCGCTCCATTCCATCCGCGACGTTCGACAGCCGCACAACGTCGTCGCCGCCGGTTGCCACGATCTCGCCGTCCGGAGAAAACACCACACTCCGAGCGCCACCGCCGTGCTCAGCCAGCCGCACGCGTTGGCCGCCGTCGTCGAGATTCCACAACTGCACCACGTCATCGCCGGCGCTCGCGATGGTCTTGCCGTCCGGAGAGAATGCCACGCTCAAGACGCTCCCCCGGTGCTTGTGCAAGATCCGTATCGGCTGCCCGCGTGTGCAGTCCCACAGGTATACCGTGCCATCGTCATGTCCAGTCGCCAGGACCGCACCGTCGGGACTCATCGCGACACGACACCCGCCCCACATCAGCCGCCCGTACATCGCATCGATCGACGAGGTGACCGCCGGCGCGATGCCAATCGCGCGGGCATCCTCGAGCGCCGGCATCCCTCGGGCACCGAGGAAGCTCACACCGGTGAGCCGCGCGCCGGCCAGGCGTGCCCCCTGAAGATCGGCACGGTGAAATCGTGCGAACGCAAGATCGGCGCCGGTCAGATCGGCGCCGCGCAGGCATGCGTCGGTGAAGTCTGCATACACCAGCTGAGCTCCCACGAGAGACGCGCCCGTCAGGTCTCGGTTCACCAGGCGCGCCCCGGTGAGATCGGCACGGTCGAAGATCGAATGCCTCAAGCTCTGGCCCGCAAGGTCCTGACCGCGCAGGTCCTGATCGCGATGGATTGCTTGTGCGGAGGCCTGGCGGTCCAGCCGCTTGAGCACGTCACGCGCATTCTCGGCGGCAGCACCCGCAGCGTGCGACGCAAGGATACGTTCGGCCCACCGGACGAGCACCTCATCTCCGACACGTTCCCGCAATATCTCGATCATGAACACATTGAGCCGGCCAACTTCCAGGTGGTTACCCGCCACCTCGCCGGTGATCTCGCCCGCGAGGCGACACGCCACGAGCCACTCGAGAACGGTCTGATGAATGAACCCGATCTGATCTCGCTCGTCCCGGATCAGCAGTGTGCGAGCGCGCGCCGTGTGCGTGGTCCAGTCAGCGTCGTTGTCACACATGCGCGCAAGCAAGCCACCGGCATGAATGCCGACTTCTTCGGTCGGGATGCTCCCGCCGGGATCACGCCAGAGCTGCAGCGCCAGGTTGGTGGCGGCGTCGCGCAGCGCTGCTGCATCGGGACCCGGGGCCGATCCGGGCGGACGTAGCCGTTCGGCCTCCTTGGTCAGCCAGGCGTCATCAACGACGATACGATATAGCGCATCCGAGGTGATCGATTCCCCCAGGCCGGCAGCCTGCGCGAGCTGACTGTCTGGAATGTCGACGAGGAATCCCAGCATGCGAGGGTTACATGCGAGGCCCACCAGGTCATGGACTCGGGCGAGACGTGCAAACCGTGTCTCACCGGCGTTATTACCGAGCCGCTTGCGGAGATACACCCGGACATCATCGCGATCGAATGGATGGACCTCGAGGACGTGCCGGCGCTGGACGCGCTCCAGCATGCCGCCGAGCGGTGTTGTGCTCGCAGACGAAGGGGTCATCAGCTCGGCAACCTGGCCGCTCGACAAGAAGTGCTCCGTGCGGCTGGTGACGACGATCCGCGCACGTTCGATGGCCGCTGCGTGGATCCGCTCGAAGTGCGCGGGGATCGCCGCCGAGCGAACACGCAGCGCCAGTTCGTCGAAACCATCGAACAGGAGAGCGAGACGGCCTTCTTCGAGATCGCGCCGGAACGCCCTTGGATGCCATGGTACGCCGACGCGCGTGAACTGCATCGCGACAAGTTCCTCGATCGAGTGAGCGCGTTCGAGATCGCGAAGCTCGACGAGGATCGGCGTGATCGCCTGTTGCCTGCTGAGTCGGCGAGCGACCTCGCGTAGCAGGAACGTCTTGCCCACGCCAGCCTGCCCGAGCACGAGTACGAAGGCGCCTTCGCGCTCGAGCAGCCGCAACGCCAGCCAGTCGGCAGCGCGATCGATCCGCTCGGCGGACATGTAGGTCGGATTCCATCCCGTCAGGCGCTGCTCGACGTAAAACTCCGAAGGGTACTCGCGGTCACGTCCGAGCCGCTCGCGCAGCTTCTGGCTGTAGCCGATGGTATCCAGGATGCGCTGGTAGTCGATCATGCGCTCGACGTCGACGCCGCGCGCCTGAGCGGCCGAACGCAACACGGGATCGATCTCGGTCGCCCCGATCACGAGCCTGGAAACCGGCTGCCCGCGCCCCTGGAACGGGTCGTGGACATCCGCCACCCAGCGCTCGAGTACCTCGGCCGTCAGCTCGCCTCGGTATGCACCCAGCAGGCCGATGCCGCGATCGCGATCGTGCACCTTGGCGTAATCGCCCCATGGCCCGCGGTGGCATACGCGGGTTACTTCGACGAGCCTACCTTCGGTCTGGATCCGGCACCAACCGATCACATCGTCCAGCAGATCGTCGTCGCTGCGGCGGACGACCCGAAGCCCCGCAACTCCAGATTCCTCTTGCTCTGCAGCGATTTCCTCGGCCGTAGTTCGGCTGCGGGCGCCCGGTGTCGCCGGAAAGGTCGCGTCGGCCTGTGTCCAGACGCGATCGACGGAGTACCACCAGCAGTCGCCGTACTTCGACACGCGGTTATCACCGATCCAGCGCTTCCGGGCATAGCTGTACTCCCTTGCCGCGCACCACAGCCCGCCGCGGGTGAAGCGCACCAATTGATACTGGTTGGGAGTCTCGCCCGCTTGGTCCGGCGACGGCCCCGGTCGTTGATCGCGTTTCACCGCGGCGCTCCCGGCCGAGACCACCGGCAGCGACGGACCGAGCATCTCGATGCGCCCCCGATGGGTGTGGCCGTGCAACAGCACGTGCAGGCGGTCACCGAGAATCTCCTTCAGATCGTCGCTGTCCTTGAGGTTCTCGTCATCCATGACGGCACCCCGTACAGGGTTGTGATGGACCATACCGACTCGAAGCCATCCGCTGGTCTCGTACTCACTAAGCTTCTCGGCGAACCATCGGAGTTGCTCCTCGCCCAGGAAGCCGTGGTGGTCCTCGTCACGATGGCTCTCGTCGATCGTCGAATTGAGACCGGCGACTACGACCTTGAGCGACGAAATCTCGAACAGCGTCCAGGGCTCACGCCTCGTAAACCGATAACGGTCGACATCGCGATAGAGGCGACTGAGCAACCCGACATACGGCTCCCATTTTGGCCAGTACGGCCTCCTGGGAATCTCAGCGTTGCCTTCACAGTGCCAGAAGTAGGCGCCGCACAATTTGCGATTGATATCGTGATTTCCCGGAATGACCAAGAGCCGGTCCGGGTCGAGATCGAGGTGTGCTAGTAGTCCTTCGCCGAAGTCCGCCACCTGTTCGAACTCCGCCTTCATGCCCCATTCGGAGAGATCGCCAGTGAGCGCCACGAGATCGGGTTCAAGGCCGTTCTCGCGTGCGAGCAGATCGAGGTCGTCGCACAGCCGCCGCAGCAGGGTGTCGAAGCCCCCGCCCGGATCCGCAAAGCGATGATGCCTGCCGAACTGGATGTCCGAGAGGTGCAGGATCGTGACCGCGGGCTCGTCGTCATCGAAACTCGATGGATCGGGGCAAACGCGCGAGTCACTCACGCCGACCGCCTTCGTCCAGATGCAGCTCGCGGCGGTCGATCCGGATCGCACCCCACCATCCAGTACATGTACCACGGGTGCGACACCCTCCGCTGCCGCCGAACGACCACTTTGGGCGTGTGTCAGCCGCGCAACGAGCCGCCCCGCTCAGTACCAGTGGTGGCCCTGCCAGAAGCTCTGGGCGGCGCCCCACGAGCCGTAGCGGTCGGTGACGTAGTGGGTCGCGGCCGAGTACTGCTTGGAGAAGTCGGTCGACTGGTAGTCGGCGCCCATGTAGCGCCTGCGGGTGGCCTCGATCATCTGGAAGGCGCCGAACGCCGAGGAGTGGTTGCCCGGCGTGCCGTCGCCGCGGCCCTGGGCGTGGAGGTGGCCGGCGGTGGTGCTGCCGCCGGACTCGTGCATCATGATCCACTGCGCGGCGGGGTTGATGCCGCCCGAGGGGACGGCGAGCTGGTCGGGGGTGAGCGACTCGAATGCGTCGATGTTCATGGCCAGTCGTCCGTGCGAACCGGGTGCCACCCGGTGGCCGAGTCCTCGAGGAGACAGCTCGTCGACCGCGGTCGACAGCGCGGTGCACACGACGTGAACGCCGATGGTCACCGGCATCGCGCCATGCGCGTTTCGGCGATCCGGCCCACGGTGCGGATGGCCGAAACGACGGCCAGTCGAGTCGCCGGGTCCGGCTACTCGACTGGCCTGCGGGTGACACCGACCACCGCCACCGACGGCGGGTTCAGGGCGGCCCGAGGGCGCACACGAATGCGTCGGTGGTCCCCGACACGTCGTTGGTGCCGATGCCCTGGCTGTCGTAGTTGAACGTCGCCTGGTTCGAGATCGTGGTGCCCTGGGTGGCGGTGATGGTCGCGACGATCGTGATCGTCACGCTGCCGCCGGCCGCGATCGAGCCGTTCCAGCTCACGGTGTTGGTGGCGATCGTCGCCACGGCGGTGCCGGAGGTCGCCGTCGCGCTGACCAGGGTCAGCCCCGCGGGCAGGACGTCGGTCAGCTCGTTGCCGGCGTTGTCGGACTGCGGGCCGACGCCGTCGTTGAACAGGGCGATCGTGTAGGTCACCGTGCCGCCCTCGTTGAAGTTGCCCGAGACGGTCTTGCCGCCGGTCAGGTGCGCCGGGACGTGGACCACGGTGTCGGTGTCGGTCGCGCTGTTGTTGCCCGGCACCGGATCGGTGACCGGGCCCGGGTTCGCGACGGTCGCGGTGTTCGACAGCTGCGGGCTCGTGGTCGAGATCAGCAGCGTGCAGACCGCCGTGTACGTCACCGCGCCTCCGACCGGCAACAGCGCGAATTCGGAGATGTTGCCGCTGCCGGAGGCCCTGGCGCACCCGCCGCCGGAGCTGGCGGCGCACGTCCAGGTGCAGGTGAGCTCGGCCGGGAACGTGTCCACGACCTTCGCGCCGATGATGTCGTCGCCGCCGGCGTTGGTCGCCGTGATCGCATAGGTGATCGAGCTGCCCGCGGTGGCCGTGGCGCTGTTGTCGGTGACGTCGATCGCCAGGTCGGCCGAGACCGGGACAACCGTGCAGGTATCGCCGTCGGCGACCATCGTGGCGAATGGCGTCTCGACGACGCCCGAGAACGCGATGTTGTCGAGGTTCCAGCCCGAGGCCGCGCCGCTGGAGTCGGCGCCGAAGCGGAACCGGACCTGGACGGTGCTACCGGGCGCGACCGCCCGGGTCACGCTGGTGTGGATCACGCCGGCCGAGGCCTGGACGAAGCCCGGGCGGCCCTTGAGCGGGTTGACGTCGCCGGAGTAGTTCAGGATCGTGCCGTTGTAGGCGCCGCCGCCGACCGCGCCGCCGATGTCGGTGAACGCGCCGCCGTTGACCGACATCTCGATCACGCCGCCGTCGTAGTTGCCGCCGCCATCGAACTCGAAGCTCCAGCTGTGATCGAACTGGACGTTGAGCGAGCCGCTGCCGTCGACCGTCATCACCGGCGAGATCAGGTACTGATCCGAGCCGATGTTCGGGTCGTCGACGTGCCAGCCGTGGTGGAGCGGGTCGATCTCGACGCGGGCCCAGGGCGCGAGGTTGCCCAGCGTGGCGTTGAACGAGCGGGTCCAGCCCAGCGCGGCCGGCTCGACCGTGTCGGTCGCGTTCGACGCGGCGATCTCGTCGGTGTTGGTCCGGAAGCCGACCAGCCTGGTGATCGGCTGGGTGAGCTCGGTGGCGCTGGCGTCGACCTGGAAGTCGAGCTGCTGGATCCCCGACACGGTGCGGACATACGCGACCAGCAGGCCCGCGGTCACCGTGGCGCCGGGCGCGGCCGGCGGGAACGTCACGGTGTTGCCGATCGGGTACCACACGTCGGACGACGCCGTAGTGATCGTCGCGGTCAGGCCCGACAGCGAGACGCCGCCGATGTTGCGCGCCGAGACGGTGAGCACGCCGTACTCGCCGTGATCCACCACGCCGTCGGTGTCGCACGACAGCGAGGAGTTGTCGCTGAACGCCACGCTGGAGACCTCGAGATCGGGGCCGATCGAGAAGTCCTCGACCACGCCGACGTTGGTGGCCGAGTAGCGATCCGGCGACACGGCATGGGGCCCGGCGCCGCGCTTGGCGAAGCCGAGCCGGCACGCCAGATAGTCGCTGGGATCGGTGGCATACGCCGCCGCGAGCACGCCATCGCGCGCCTCGGTGATCGTCGGGCTGATCGGGGTGATCTTGAGCCCGGCGATCAGGTAGCGCTTCATCCGGTCCTGGGCAGCCTGGAACGTCAGGCGCGGGTTGGGCCCGAGCGTGTCGCGCAGGATCCCCGCGTAGCACTCCCAGAGCATCGAGGCCCAGACCTCGCCGGTGTTGTGGACCTCGGCGTTGTTGGAGCCGTTGGCGCCGAACCCGACCGGTGGGCCGACCGGCAGCGCGACGCCGTTGGCGATGTGCCGGAAGGTCAGTGGGTTCTTGGCCAGGTCGGTCGAGTACGGATAGCGCCGGATGCCGAAGTAGTAGCCCTGGTTCGCCGCACCGCTGAACGGCACGCCGCTGGTCGCGTAGGTCGCGAGCGCGTAAGCACCCTCGAAGCTGGTGTTGCTCGGCGTCTGGGTGTCGTCCGCCCGGACCGTGAGCATCATCGAGTTGAAGTCGCTCCAGCCCTCGCCCATGCCGCCGGACATGTTGGTGTTGAGGCCGGCGGCGTTGCCGTTGAGCCGGTTCGACACGTAGTGGAACCACTCGTGGAACACGATCTGGTTGTCGAGCGCGCCGTCGCGATCGGGGGCGCGGTACAGCCGCGCCGTCACGGTGGTGGGCACCGCGAGCTGGCCCTTGATCAGCTGCCCGGTGTTCCACGAGACGACGGCCACGGGCTTGGTGTGCGTGGCGTTGAACCCGGTGATGTTGGCGACCGCGGTCGCCGCGGCGGACGTGTAGACCATCAGCACCGCCGACGCGGTGGTCGTGCCGGACAGCCGCGTGATCCGGGTCGAGAACGAGCAGCCGGTGCCGTCGGTGTTGTCGAAGTCGAACATCGCGATCTTGCCCGCGAGCCCCGCCGCGTTGGTCACCGTGCACGTCGGCGCGGCAGAGAACGTCGCGCGCACGATGTCCGTGGTGACGTCGACGGTCTGGGTTCCCGTCATCGAGATCCCGATCGCGTACTTGGCGGCGACCGCGGCGGGCGCCTGGAGCTCGAGGTGGTTGGCCGGCGACGGAAACACGTACATCCGCATCCGCGGGCGCGAGCCGTCGGCGGGCGTCAGCATGTTGGCGTTGCTGAAGCCCGCGAAGTCCTGGACCTGGCCCTTGATCGAGTCGCCGGCGGCGCCGCCCCGCGCGTAGTTGTCGGCCTGTGCGTTGCCGGCGGTCTCGTCGAACCCGGCGTCGTAGTACCAGTCGTGCAGGAAGTTGAGGTCGTAGAACAGCTGCTGGATCGCGCCCTGGCGGCCCTCGGCGAGCGCGCCGTTGCCATCGGGGATCTGGGCATGGAGGAACTGCCCGGCGGCGGTGATCTGAGCCCGGAAGTCGCCGGTGGGCGGATCGGCCGGGGTCGCGATCGGATTGCCCAGGCCGTCGGGCGTGAACAGGTTGAGGTACGTGTCGGCGTTGTTGCCGTTGGTCTCGGTCGCGCCGGGCGCGAGCCACGGATCGTTGCGGCTGAACGGATAGTTGGGGAGCAGGACATCGCTGGTGCCGACGAACGCCGCCTGGCTGCCGTCGGGCGTGGCCACGACCTTGGGATGGACCGCGTTGCCGGCCGGCGTGTCCAGCGGGATCCCGGTGACCGGGTCGGCCCAGACGCGGTAGAGAAAGCCGCTCGGATCGAGCGCGTTGCGCTCGTGCGTGGTCGTCGCGACCTCGCTGAGGAGGTCCTTGGCGAACAGCGGCTGGGCGGTCGCGGCCGAGATCACGAGGCCGCGGGCCTGCGTCGTCGCGAGCGCGCTGCCGTCGGCGGCGAGCAGGTCGATCGGCGCCGGTCCGGTCCGGGCGATCACCTCGGCGTAGTACGCGGCCTCGAGGCCGTCGGCCAGGTGGAAGTAGACGCGCTTGACGCGGATCGGATCCTCGAGCAGGACGCCCGCGGACGCCGCGACGGTGAAGTAGTCGTAGCCATCGTGCGAGCCGGCCGGGACGAGCAGCGCGGGGTCGATTGTCCGCCCGGCGAGCTGGCCGAGCGCCGCGGCGGCGCCCCCCGCCGGTGCCAGGCCGAAGCCGAGCCCGCCCGCGCGTGCCGGCGGGGTCGTCGTGCTCGTCAGGTAGCCCGAGAGCGCGACGCCCTCGAGCTTGCGGTTCATGACGACGCTCAGCTCCTCACCGAAGATCTCGACGCCGCCGAGCTCGGCGTGCAGCTTGACCACGACCGGTCCGAGGCGGCCGTGATCGATGT
>DASWRS010000348.1:0-41097 GCA_036403075.1 Kofleriaceae bacterium | reverse complement strand
CGTGTGCATCTCGGCCGACGAGTTGTCGATCGTCACGCCGCCCGACTGCTCCTGCTTCTGCTTCTCCGGATCGTTGGTCGTGAGGTCGGGCGACACCCGCTCCCAGGTGTCGCCGCGATCGCGCGACCGGAACAGGAACTGGGCGCCGATGTAGATCGTGCCCTTCTGCGTCGGGCTGGCGTGGATCGGCGTGTTCCAGTTGAACCGCAGCTTCTCCTTGTACCCGGCGGTGGGCTGGATATCGCGCGACGACAGGGTCTTGCGGTTGACCCGGCCGATGTTGCCGCCCTGCGACTCGGCGTAGACGAAGTCGGGGTCGGTCGGATCGGGGATCATCCAGAACCCGTCGCCGCCGTACATGTTCTCCCAGCGCGCGTTGCTGACGCCGCCGGGATACGACGAGTCGCCGACCCAGGAGCTGTTGTCCTGCAGGCCGCCGTACACCTGGTACGGATCCTTGTTATCGACGCTGACGTGATAGAACTGCGAGATCGGCAGGTTCATGCCCTTCCACCACCGGTTGCCGCCGTCGTACGACAGCCACAGCCCGCCGTCGTCGCCGCCGATCACGTGCCGGGGGTTGGTCGGCTCGATCCACAGGTCGTGCCAGTCACCGTGCGAGCCGCCGCCCGAATCCGCGAAGCTGCGGCCGCCATCCTCGCTGACGGTCAACCGGAGATCCGGCTTGAAGATCCGGTCGGGGTTGGTCGGGTCGATGACCAGGCGCGCGAAGTAGAACGGGCGCCACACCATCTGCTGGCTGGTGTCGCGCTGCTCCCAGGTCGCGCCACCGTCGGCCGAGCGGAACAGCGCCGAGGCCTTCGACTCGATCAGCGCGTAGACGATCTTGCCGTCCGACGGCGCATGCACGACCTCGACCCGGCCCCACGGCGCCGCCGGCAGGCCCTTGCTGGTCGCGATCGACGTCCAGGTCTTGCCGCCATCGGTCGAGCGGAACATCCCGCTGCCGCTCGGCGCGTTGGGGCCATCGCCGCCGGAGCGGAACGTCCAGCCCTTGCGGCGGAAGTCCCACATCCCGGCGAGCAGGACCTCGGGATTCCGGGGGTCCATCGTCACGCTCGAGCAGCCGGTCGAGGCGTTGGCGCCCTTGAGCACCAGCGCCCAGGTCTTGCCGCCATCGGCGGTCCGGTACAGGCCGCGATCGTTCGAGTCGCTCCACAGCTTGCCCGGCACGCAGGCGTAGACCACCGCGCTCGACTTGGGGTGGACGACGATCCGCACGATCCGCTCGGACTCGGGCAGGCCCATGTGGCTCCAGGTCTCGCCGCCGTCGGTCGAGCGGTAGATGCCGTCGCCGACCGACACCGAGTTGCGGGTCCAGGCCTCGCCGGTGCCGACCCACACGTTCTGCGGGTTGCTCGGATCGATCGCGATCGCGCCGATCGACTGCACCGGCTGCTTGTCGAACACCGGCTTGAACGTCGTGCCGCCGTCCTGCGACTTCCACACCCCGCCCGAGGCCGCGCCGACGTAGAGCAGGGTCTTGCCGCCGACCACCGCAGCGGCGACCGCCGCGATCCGGCCGCTCATCGTCGCCGAGCCGATGTTGCGGGCGTCGAGCCCCGAGATCGTGCCACCGTCGAATGTCGCCTTCTCCTGGGACGGCGGCGGCGGCGGCGCGACCTCCGCGGCCATCGCCTTGGGGTCCGCCGGGCCCGCGGTGATCACCGCGGCGACCCGTGTCCTGGGCGGCGGCAGCTTGAACCACGCGTCCTCGACCGGGACGTTGACCTCGGCGCGCTCGACCAGGATCCGGCTGGTGCGCGGGCCGCCCTTGTTCCCCGACTCGATCGCGAACGGGAACCACACGCCGGCGACCTGCTGGTAGCCGCCGAAGTCGGTCTCGGTGAGGCGCTCGGCGCCGCGGACCTTGCGCACCGTGGTGATCCGGATCTCGAGGTACGAGTCCGGATCGAGGAACACGTACTGGATGTCACCGTCGGTGCGGGTCACGCGCAGCTTGATCGCCGGGGTGCCGTCGACGTCCTCGGTGCCGAGGGACTCGACCCGGTGCCCCTTGTCGCGCCAGCCGACCAGCGGGCCGTCGATCTCGGCCTGCTGCGCCAGGGCGCGCGCGTCGTCGACCGACGACCGCTCGGCATCGAGCCGGCCCTGGAACGGCGTGATCGTCCAGCCCTCGTGGCCGTCATACGCGCTGACCTGGGTCAGGCCCTGCAGCGTGGTCTCGCTGCGCACCAGGCCGGGCCGCTTCTGGATCTGCCCCCACGGCGCCTCGATGCTGCGGCCTCGGCCGCCGAACATGACGCGGCCGGTGAGCCGCAGCGTCTTTACCTCGCGCAGCTTGTCACCGCCGCGCGCGCTCAGGTTCTTCGCCAGGATCTCTTCGAGTGTCGCTGCGCGACTGGCACCCGCGAGCGACATCAGCATCACGATCGCGATCGCAATCAGGTTCCGCATGGCCGCGATATTGCGCTCGCCTCCTCGCGGTGAACAGCCGTCGGTACGAACTTTCATGTTCTTACCTCCTCGGGAGTGCGATGGCGCCACACCCCGGCCGGACGGCTCAGCGCGCGCCGGTGGAGCGGCTGCGCCGGAGCACCGCGTCGATCGTCACCGTCGTGATCAGCACGCCGCCGGTGATCATGAACTTGATCGACGAGCTCAGCGACAAGAGGTCCATCCCGTTGGAGATCGACTGGATCACGATGGTACCGAGCAGCGCCCCCCACACCGTGCCCCGGCCGCCGAACAGGCTGACCCCGCCGATCACCGCGGCGGCGATCGCATTGAGCAGCACCGGGCCCTGACCGGCCGACTGGTTGACCGCGTAGCCCCGCGACGCACCGAGGATGCCGCCCAGGGCCGCGAACGTGGAGGCCAGCGTGAACACGAGGATCCGGACGCGCTGGACCGGGATGCCGGCGCGCCGCGCGGCCTCGGCGTTGCCGCCGATCGCATAGATCATCCGGCCGAGCCGAACGCGGCGCAGCACGAAGTCGACGACGATCACCGCGACGATCAGGAACAGCAGGCCCGAGCTGATCCCGCGATCGGCGTCGAGCGCCACGACCGCGGCGGTCGCGAACGCGCTGACCAGGATCGCGCGGATCACCAGGAAGGCCAGCGGCGGCACGGTCAGGCCGCCGGCCGCCCGGCGGCGCTGGGTGACCACCGGACCGATCGCCACGTACGCCACGAACAGCGCGAGGCAGACGTAGGCCGCCGGGCCGCTGAGGAACCTGCCGGCGAGCGAGATGATGAACGGGTCGCCGAGGTTGATCGTGCCGGTCCTGCCCAGGACCTGCAACATCGCGCCCTGCCAGGCGATCAGGCCGGCCAGGGTCACGACGAATGACGGGATCCCGAACCCGGTGCTCCACGCGCCCTGGAGCGTGCCAACCGCGGCCCCGGCGAGCAGCGCCAGCCCGACCGCCACGGGGCCGGGAAGCCCGACGTTGATGTTGAGCACGGCCATGATCGCCGCGCACAGGCCGCTGACCACGCCGGCCGACAGATCGATCTCGCCGAGCAGCAGGACCAGCACCAGGCCGACCGAGATCATGCCGCCGGCCGCCATCTGCAAGGTCAGGTTGACCAGGTTGAACGGCGTGATGAACCGGCCGTCGGCCGCGATCTGGAAGATCGTCCAGATCACCACCAAACCGACGAGCACCGGCAGCGGGCCGATGTCGCCCTGGCGCAGCCGGCGGCGGTACTCGGCGAGCACGCCCCCGAGGCCGCTGCGCTCGGCGATCACCCGCGGATCATGCTCGAGCGTGCTGCTCATTTGCCCTCCACCGGGTGGCCGATCACGCCCTCGGACACCGCCGGGGGTTCGGCCGTGCCCGGCACCGCGCCGGTCATGAACGCGATCAGCTGCTCGCGGCTGGTCACCGCGGCGTCGTAGGTCCCGACCCAGCGCCCGAGCCGCAGCACGGTGATCCGGTCGGCGACCGCGTACACGTTGGCGAAGTTGTGGCTGATCAGCACCACGCCGAGCCCCTGCTCGCGCAGCCGCTTGATCAACTCGAGCACCTCGTGGGTCTGCGCCATGCCGAGCGCCGCGGTTGGCTCGTCGAGCAGCACGACCTGGTTGTTGCCCATCACCGAGCGCGCGACCGCGACCGACTGGCGCTGGCCGCCGGACAGCGACGCGATCGGGATCCGCACACTCGGGATCTTCACCGACAGCCGGCGCAGCACCTCGACCGCGCGCCGCTCCATCGCGACCTCGTCCATGACGCCGAGCGGCCCGCCCGGCCGCGCCAGCTCGCGGCCGAGGTACAGGTTGCCGACCACGTCGAGGTTGTCGCACAGCGCGAGGTCCTGATAGACCGTGGCGATGCCGAGCGCCGTCGAGTCGTTCGGCGTGGTGAGCGTGACCTCGCGCCCGCGCCAGCGGATCGAGCCGCTGTCGGGCCGATGGATCCCGGAGATCACCTTGATCAGCGTCGACTTGCCGGCACCGTTGTCACCGACCAGCGCGACGACCTCGGCGGGGAACACGTCGAACCGGACGTCGGTCAGCGCCTGCACGGCACCGAACCGCTTGCTGATCCCGTGGAGCTCGAGCAGCGGCGTGCGCGCGCCGGCGTCGGTGCGCTCGGGATCGGGGGTGGTCATCGCCCGGGGCTACTTGCGGGTCACTTGATGTTCGCGGCCTGGCACGCCGCCTCGAAGCCCTTGCAGACCTTCGCGACCGAGTCCGGTCCGTAGAACTTGTCCTTGATCACCGTGTCGGCGACCGACCGGGTGTTGTTGCCGCCGGCCGCGGTGACTGCGATCGGCGTCAGCAGCACCGACGGCACGTCGAGCGTGCCGTTGTTGACCTTGTTGTTGACCAGGTCGGCCGCGGGCTTCTCGCCCTTGAACAGCGCGCACGCCAGCTCGGCGGTCTTCTCGGCCTCGGGCTGGATCGCCTTGTACACGGTGACGTACTGCTCGCCGGCCAGGATCCGCTGGATCGCGGCGACCTCGGCGTCCTGGCCGCAGGTCGGCCGGGTCTTCGGGTCGATGCCCGCCGCCTTCATCGCGGCGATCGCGCCGCCAGCGGTGCCGTCGTTGGCCTGGTAGGCGCCGTCGAAGCCGTCCTTGCCGACCGCGGCGATGAACTGCTCCATCAGCTGCTGCGCCTCCTCGGGCTTCCAGTTGGCGGCGGCGTCCTCCTTGACGATCGTGACCTTGCCGTCGAGCACGCTGTGGGCGCCGGTCTTGAACAGCGTGGCATTGTTGTCGGTCGGCGAGCCGTTGATCATCGTGATCTTCGGATTCGCGACTCCGGAGCTGGTCAGCTTGTCGAGCAGCGCCTGGGCCTGCAGCTTGCCGACTCGCTCGTTGTCGAACGAGACATAGTAGTCCGGATTCGATCCGCCCTTGATCAGGCGGTCATAGCTGATCACCGAGATCGACTTGGACTTGGCGTTCTTGACGATCGCGCCCGCGGCATCGCCGTCGACCGGATCGAGCACCATGACCTTCACGCCGCGCGCGATCGCGGCCTCGGCCTGCTGCTGCTGGTCCGCCGTGACCTGGTTGGCGTTCGAGTACACGATCTCGACGCCGGGGCACAGCGCCTTGAACTTGGCCTCGAAGAACGGCCGATCCGCGGACTCGTACCGTGCGGTCTGCGACTCGGGGAGCAACAGCGCGATGCTGCCGCCACCGGCCTTGGGGGTGGATTTCTTGCAACCTACCGCCGCAGACATTGCGACGAGCGCAGCCGAGATCGAAACGATCGAACTTACCGAGCTGGACAGTCTCATGAATGCCTCCGGCGCCGCCCTCGTGGGGGACGCGACGTCTGAACCTATGGCGATGGCGCGCCGGGATCAACAGCCGCACGCAGCGATCGCGGGATCGCGCGACGATTGCGAGCCGCGCGCCGCAGGCCGGCGCCGATCAGCTCGCCCGGCGCTCGCCGACCCCGGGGAGGGCGTCGACGGTGCGCGGGAACGCCACGCCGTCGGCGTCGAACAGGTGCAGCGAGCCCGCGGCGACGCCGAGCTCGATCGGGGCCCCGTCCTTGACCAGGCTCGCCCCCTCGATCCGGCACAGCGTCAGGCCTTCGGTCTCGGGCAGCCGCAGGTAGATCAGCGCGCTCTCGCCGAGGTTCTCGACCAGCACGACCTCGCCGCGGAATCGGCCGAGCTCGTCGCCGGCCGCGGCCGGTCCCGCGCCCGGGGCGCCCGGGGCGACCTGGACCACGTGCTCGGGTCGGACCCCCACGGTCACCGCGCTCCCCGCGGTGGCGCGCGCCGCGTCAACCCGGGCGAACAGCTCGGTGCCGTCGCGCAGCGCCACCCGCGCGCGGCCGGCCTCGACCGCGACCAGCCTGGCAGGCAAGAAGTTCATCTTGGGCGAGCCGATGAACCCGGCGACGAAGCGGTTGACCGGGTGGTGGTAGAGCTCGAGCGGCGCGCCGACCTGCTCGACCCGCCCGGCGTTGAGCACGACGATCCGGCTCGCCATGGTCATCGCCTCGACCTGATCGTGGGTGACATAGATGATCGTCGTCGCGAGATCGCGGTGCAGCTTGGCGATCTCGATCCGCATCTGGACCCGCAGCGCCGCGTCGAGGTTGGACAGCGGCTCGTCGAACAGGAACACCTTGGGCTCGCGCACGATCGCGCGGCCGATCGCGACGCGCTGGCGCTGCCCGCCTGACAGCGCCTTGGGCTTTCGTTCGAGCAGCGCGCCGATCTGCAGGATGCCGGCGGCGCGCTCGACCCGTGTCCGGATCTCGTCCTTGCGCATGTGTGCGAGCTTGAGCGAGAACGCCATGTTGTCGTAGACCGACATGTGCGGGTAGAGCGCGTAGCTCTGGAACACCATCGCGATCCCGCGCTCGGCCGGCGGCAGGTCGTTGCAGCGCACGCCGTCGATGTCGACCTCACCCGAGGTGATGGTCTCGAGCCCGGCGATCATGCGCAGCAGCGTGGACTTGCCGCAGCCCGACGGCCCGACGAACACGACGAACTCGCCGTCCTCCACGGTCAGATCGACGCCGCGGATGACCTCGACCGGTTCGAACGACTTGCGGACCTCGCGCAGCACGACGGTGGCCATGGCCGGATCGGACCACAGCCGGTCGGCACAGTTCAAGCCGCTGGCGGCCGTTCCGCGGAGGCGTCGATTGACGCGGCTGACGCGCGGTGTCGTTGCCGGCGCCGGATATACTTCGGGCCGCATGCAGCCACGCGCAAGGCGCATCGTGTCGCGCGCCGTCGCCGCGGTCGCCGCGGTGCTCGCGCTGGTCGTGGTCTACCAGCTCTACGCCGGCGGCAACCCCGTGCTCGCCGCGGCCTGCACCGGCGGCTTTGGCCTGGCGTTCTTCGTCTACACCGCGCGGCGCGCCTACACCTACCGTTACCTGTTCCCCGGGCTCGCCGGGATGGCGATGTTCATCGTACTGCCGCTGATCTACACGGTATGGATCGGATTCACCAATTACAGCTCGCGCAACCTGCTGACCTTCGAGCGCGCCACCGAGGTCGTGCTCAGCGAGGTCTACCAGGTCGACCCCCACAGCGCCGCGCGCTATCCATTCACGCTGCATGCCGATCCGGGCGGGTTCCGCCTCGTGCTGCACACCGGCGACGACGAGGCGGCCGCCGGCGAGCCGGACGCGTCGATGTTCGACGAGCCCGGGTCGGCGACAGGGTCGGCCGCAGAGTCGGCCACAGGCTCCGGCGCCGGGTCGGCCGCAGGCTCCGGCGCCGGGGCCCCCGCCTCGCCCGCCGCACGGCCGCCGACCACGTTCGTCACCGGCGTCCTGACCCTCGCCACCCCGGCGGCCCAGCGCGCCGACGTGACCCCGCTCGCCACCTCGGGCGTCACGCCCGGCGATGCGCTGCCGCTCAAGGACGTGATCGCGCACGGCGACGCGCTCCGGGCGCTCACCGTGCGGTTCCCCGACGGCAGCACGGCGGCGATGGCCAGCCTGCGCGAGTTCACGCCGTTCCAGCCGCTGTATCAGCAGAACCCCGACGGCACGCTGACCAACCACAAGACCGGCGAGCGCGCCGCGCCCAACTTCCACACGGGGTTCTACGAGGCCGCGTCGGGCGCCCCGATCCTGCCGGGGTTCCGGGTCAACGTCGGGCTCGACAACTACATGCGGACGTTCACCGACGCGAAGTTCCGCAGCCCGTTCCTGCGCGTGTTTGTCTGGACCGTGGTGTTCGCCGGGCTGACGGTGGTGTTCACCGCCGGCCTGGGCATGCTGCTCGCCGAGCTCTTGAGCTGGGACCGGCTGCGGTTCGCCGGGCTGTATCGCGTGCTGCTGTTCCTGCCCTACGCCGTGCCCGGGTTCATCTCGATCCTGGTGTTCAAGGGCCTGTTCAACCGCAACTTCGGCGAGATCAACCTGATCCTCGACGCGCTGTTCGGGATCCGGCCCAACTGGACGGGCAACGCGCTGCTCGCCCGCGCGATGATCCTGATCGTCAATACCTGGCTGGGATATCCCTACTTCATGCTGATGTGCATGGGGCTCCAGAAGTCGATCTCGAGCGACCTCTACGAGGCCTCGGCGCTCGCCGGCGCGGGCCCGCTGACCAACTTCGTCCAGATCACCTGGCCGCTGATCAGAAAGCCGCTCACGCCGCTCCTGATCTCGTCGTTCGCGTACAACTTCAATAACTTCGTATTGATCTTCTTGTTGACGTCCGGCCGGCCGGACTTCCTGGACACCAATGTCCCCGCCGGAGAGACCGACATCCTGGTCAGCTACACCTACCGGATCGCGTTCCAGGACTCCGGGCAGAACTTCGGCCTGGCGGCGGCGATCTCGACGATCATCTTCGTGGTGGTCGCGATCCTGTCGGTCGTGAACCTCCGCCTGACCCGGGCCAACGTCGACGACAAGCGCTGACCCACGGATCGCGCAGGAGCCCCATGACCATCGTCGTCAGCAAGTCCCAGCGATGGCGCCCGCTCGCGGCCCACGGCGTTCTGATCGTCTTTCTGGTGTTCACCCTGTTCCCGCTCGCGATGGTGGTCTCGATCTCGCTGCGCCCCGGCAACTTCGCCACCGGCTCGCTGATCCCCGAGCGCATCAGCCTGGAGCACTGGAAGCTCGCGCTCGGGATGTCCTACGTCGACGACGGCGGCCTGCTGATCAAGCCGCCGTTCCCGGTGATGCACTGGCTGTGGAACTCGATCAAGGTCGCCGGCGTGGCGGCCGTGCTCATCGTGGCGCTGTCGACCACGGCCGCGTACGCGTTCTCGCGGCTGCGGTTTGCGTCCAAGACCATGACGCTCAACACGATCATGCTCTTGCAGATGTTCCCGACCGTGCTCGCGCTGGTCGCGATCTACACGATCTTCCAGGTGATCGGCACGCACATCTCGTGGCTCGGGATCGACTCGCTGCCGTCGGTGGTCGTCGCGTACCTCGGCGGGATCTCGCTCCACGTCTGGTCGATCAAGGGCTACTTCGACACGATCCCGTCCGAGATCGAGGAGGCCGCGCTGGTCGACGGTGCCACGCCGTTCCAGGCGTTCCGGCGGGTGCTGCTGCCGATGGCGCTGCCGATCCTCGCCGTGGTGTTCATCCTGGCGTTCATCAGCAGCATCATCGAGTACCCGATCGCCTCGATCCTGCTGCAGAGCGAAGACCAGCTGACGCTCGCGGTGGGCTCGCGGCAGTACCTCTACGAGCAGCACTACATGTGGGGCGACTTCGCCGCGGCCGCCGTGCTGAGCGGCCTGCCGATCACCGTGGTGTTCCTGCTTGCACAGCGCTGGATGGTCTCGGGGCTGACCGCCGGCGGCCTCAAGGGCTGAGCGCGGCGGCCACCGCCGTCACCACCAGCTCTCGGCCTGGACGCCTGCCGTCACGCCGAACGTGTCATTGGCGAACGCCGCGCCGCCGATCGGGCCCGACATGCTCGCAGTGGCGATGTCCTTGGCGCCCTGGTTCCAGGTCGCAAAGGTCACGAACGCGCGGAGCTCGGGACGCGCCCAGAAGTCCGTGCCGGGGCGGATCAGCGGCGCCACCGTCAGCTTGCCGAGGAAGCCGGTCGGCGCCCCATTGGCCTGCGGCTTGACCACGTCGACGCCGCCCTCGAACGCGATCCCGGTGTATTTCGTGAACGAGTACACCGGCCGGATACCGGCCGAGAACCACAGGTTGCCCAGGCCGCTGTCGGTCGAGCCGCTGGGGCTGCCGTCGCGGTTATCGAACTGCAGTACGCCGGTCCACATCATCGACAGCTTGGGATTGGCCTGGATCGTCGCGCGCTCGACGATGCGCCCCAGCCAGCCGCCGCTGGCGATGTTGGTGTCGATGCCGGTCGACAGGTTGGCCGCTCCGCCGACCCCGAGCTCGGCCGAGATCTCGTTGAAGCCGCCCATGAACGGGACGAAGTAGAACACGCCGCCGCCGATGCCGCTGCGGTTGTTGTTGATCGGGGCGTTGCCGTGCGCCGCCAGCGTCGGGATCAGCCACAGCTCGAGGTTGCCAGTGCCGACCGGGATATCGGACAGCCGCAGGTCGAACGTGTTCTTGGCGAGCCGGCCGATGTCGGTCGGAGCGCCCGTGGTGGTATCGATCGAGCCGCCGAGATAGGCGACCGAGAGCTTCATCTTGTCGCCGACCTTCATGTCCTGAAAGCCCGCGCCGTAGCCGCTCATGTCGTTGAAGAAGAAATCGATGATGTGGACATCGCGGCGGCGATAGAACCGCTGGCCGGCCCAGAACGTGGTCTCGGGGTGCGAGTCGATCACGTGCCCGGCCTCGCCGTAGGCCTCGCGGATCGCAATCACGTTGAGCACGTCGAACGTCGAGTTGCGCGGCGCGACCACCGCGAGCTTGACCTTGGTCTTGAACCACGCGTCGTTGTGCTCCGGGTTGACCCAGTTCGCGGTGAACCCGAGCTCGCCGTAGGTCTCGGTCTCGTTGCCGAGGCGGTACTTGCTGAACGCACCGGGCGCCTGGAACGCGTCCTGGTCACCTCCCTTGACGTTGATGCCGAATCCCGAACGGACATAGCCGTCGAACTCGAACAGCTTGGGCATCGCCGAGACCATCTTGCGGATCTGGTCGAGCTGCTGCTCGGCGAGCGGGTTGGACTCGACGAGCTTCTGCGGCGGCTCCGTGGCCGGCGCGGCGGGCGCGTTCGGATCCGCGGGTGTGCCCTGCGCATGCGCACGGCCCGCGGTGAGTGCGAGACCGATCGCCAGCGTCGGCGGGAGGAAGGAAAGCAGCTTTCGATGCAAGGCGCTCTTCATGGTTCTCATATCGATCCGTTGTTCCAACTAGGGATGATGGGAGTGGCGCGATGGGAGCACACGCGATCACCGGGCACAAGAGCGCGAGCCCGCAGTGTTGAGTTCGTATTGCGCAATCTTCGCGTCGCCGGGCGAGATCGGCTATCGCGTTGCAAAAACCGACTGGCCCGTGCCGCCGCTAACGACCACCGGCGGAGGATCGCGGCGCGCTACCGTCGACAAACCTGCTGTGAGGTACGCCTCATGCGTACCTCGCGCCCGCACATGCTCCGCGCTCTCGTCGCGCGAATGCCGCGAATTCGAGCCGGCCCAACCCAACCGGGGATCGGACCGACGATCGACGGGACAGGCGAAGCGACGACCCGAAGTACGACCCGAAGCGACGACGCGAAGCGACGATCCCGGCGAGATCGTCGCGTGATCTCGTGTCAGGGCGCCTTGATGCGCTGCGCCGCGCCGTCGAGCGCTTCCTTGGGCTTCTGCCGGCCCTGGCTGATGTTGCCAAACGCCGACTCCATCGCCGCCCAGAACTTGCCCATCTGAGGCAAGCTCGGCATCAGCGTGCCGGCCTTGATGTTCTGCATCGTCGCGGCGATCAGCGGATCGCCCGCGCGGGTCTTGTAGAACTCCTTCTGCGCGGTCACGCCGAGCGGCACGTCGCTGTCGAGCGTCTTGAGCCCCTCGGTCGTGAGCAGGTAGTTCTCGATGAACTCGACCGCGAGCTCCTTGTTGTTGCTCGCGCGGTTGATCATCGCGCCCTGGACGCCGATGAACGCCCTGGCCGGCTTGCCCGCGATCGACGGCAGCGGCGCGACGCCGAAGTTGATCTTGCTCTTGCGCAGGTTGTCCCACGCCCACGGACCGCTGATGATCATCGCGACGTCGCCCTTGCTCATCGCCGCCTCCATCGTCGAGTACGTCGCGCCCTTGGGCATGACGCCGGCCTCGATCAGCCTGGCGAGCATCTCGGCGCCCTTGACCGCGCCGGCGTTGTTGACACCGACGTCGGCGGCGCTGTAGTCGCCGTTGGGCTTGCGGCCGAACGCATAGCCGCCGTTGGCCGCCAGCAGCGGGAACGTGAAGTACGGCGTATCGTACGCCCACAGGATCGCGTGCTTGCCGTCCTTGGCGAGCTTCTTGTCGAGCGCCAAGAGCTCCTCGAACGTGGCCGGCGGCGTGGGCACCAGCGCCTTGTTGTAGATCAGGCCGATCGACTCGATCGCGAGTGGGTAGCCCCAGGTCTTGCCGTCGAACTTGAAGGCATCCCAGCCGACCTTGTCGAACTTGCTGACGAACGCCGGCTTGGGATTGACCGGCTCGATCAGGCCGGCCGAGACCCACTCGCCGGCGCGGTCGTGGGCCCAGATGAAGATGCTCGGACCACCGTGCGCCGACGCGGCCTGCTGGAACTTCTCCGGCGCGTCCTGCGGGTGCTCGACGACCACCTTGACATTGAGCTCCTTGGCGAACTTCTCGCCGAGCTTGGCGAGCCCGGTGTATGCCTTGTCGCCGTTGATCCAGATCTGGAGCGTGCCTTTTTCATCGGCGCGCGCGGGCACCGCGATCAGCAGCGCCGCGACGGCCATCAGGAGCGAGCTTGTGAGCTTGGACATGAATGCGTGTACCTTCCTTCGGCGTTCGTGAAGGTAGAGAAAACGCCCGGAGGATGCAACGAGATCGATCCGCGCAGCGCTCGTTGAGATTGGCAACGTGCGTGTCCGATCAGCCGCGGACATTGGCCGATCGTTGATATTGGCAACAGCGGCAACAGCGCTCCCGCCGCCATGGCGGACGCGAGCGGGCGTCGCTCAGCGCTTGCGGCCGAGCTCGTCGCCGCTGGTCACGGTCTCGTCGGCCGCGCTCCAGTCGACGAGCTGCTCCTCGTCGACCGCGATCGCGTTCTTCCAGTCTTCCTTGCCGCCGACGAAGGTCTCGAGATCGAAGTCCGACTCGGTCTGGCCGCGCTTGACCCGCGGCGGCGCGGGATCGAGCGCCGGCGCCGGCGCCGGAGCGGGCGCCGGGGCCGCCTGGGCCTGCGGGCGACGCGCGTTGTTGGCCGCGAGCCGGCCGATCCCGGTGTTGGTCTGACGGAATCGCTGGCTCGGAGCGAGCCGTGTGCGGGCGTCGCCGTCACCGTCGCCACCGGCGCCCGGCACGGGGATGCTCGGCCCGACCACGGCCGGTGCGGGCGCGCTCGCCCGGGGCTCGGACGGCGGCGGAGGCGGCGGCGTCGCGAGCGGGATCGGCCGCGACACCGGCGCCGTCCCGGTGGCGTTGGGCCGCGATGCCGGCGCGCTCGATACGCCGGCGGGCGCCGCGAGCACGACGCCGCCGAGCGCGCGCTGCGCGAGCTCCTCGATGCAGGCCCAGAGGATCGGCGCCGGGACGTGCTCGCACAGGTTCGGCACGCCGATGGTCTCGACCACGAGCTGGGCGTCGACGCGCGGCGCACCGACGCACGCGGTCAGCAGGCGCGCCCACAGCGGGCGCGGCAGGTGGGCGGCGAGCACGTCGGGCGTGACGTGCCGGACCACGTCGTCGGGGACCCCGATCCCCAGGTCGAGCGCCGAGGTCAGGGTCTCGACGAAGAACGCCTTCAGGTTCACGAGCCCACCGTCTTGTTGACGCCGGCGCGGGCCGCCGCGGCCGCGATGCACTGCCACAGCACCTCGTGCGGCAGGTGCCTGGCCATCAGCTCGGGCGTGACGGTCTCGAGCACGCGCTCGGGCGTCATCGAACCCGCGGCGAGCGAGCTCGCCAGCACGCGCGACAACAGCTCCGCCGGCAGGTGGCTCGCGAGCACGTCCGGCGTCGCGTGAGCGAGGACATCGCTCGGTGCAAAGATATCGTTCTCGAGGCCCGATTCCATCACCCGCGCGAACCACGCCTGGCGCTGATCGTTGCTCATTCCCTCGCTCCTTGGATGGCTAGCTTTTGACGCTAACACCGTTGCCAGGTCGGTGGGGGTAGCAATCTCGCGAGATCGTTGGAATCGACTGCAATAGACTTGCAATGGCCAGCCGCGTCTTGCACGGTCAACAAAGGATGCCAGAGCCACGAGCAAAGCTGTCGTCCGGCACCCTGCTCTACCGATTCATCGCAGACACGGTGGAGGTGTTGCTCGTGCACCCGGCGGGAAACTACAACCGCCGCGCACCGTGGGGCATCCCGAAAGGTGCGCCGGATCCCGATGAGCTGCTGGAGGAGACCGCGCGGCGCGAGACGCTCGAGGAGACCGGCCTCGCGGTCGCCGGTCCGCTCGTCGATCTCGGTCACGTCGACTACACGCGATCCAAGAAGCGCGTCCACGCGTTCGCCGCGCCCGCGCCCGAGGGAGCGTCGCCGCGATGCGCGTCGTGGGAAGTCGACAAGGCGGAGTTCATCGAGATCACCCGCGCGCGCCGGATCATCCATCCCGATCAGGCCGCGCTCCTCGATCGGCTGCAGCGTCATCTCGCGCCCGACGTCGGTCAGGTAGAACCCGAAAAAACTACCGCTTGACGCGAGCTTCACGGGATTTGCCGTCGGTATCCCGACACCCCTGGGTACGCCCCGGCTGTCACGAAAGCTGACACGGGAGGAATCGCCCTGGACAAAGTCTGTGCGCGTGGCAGAGTGCGACGCTGGCTGTCCCACCCCCAGAGGGTGCGCGGACGCGGCAAGCAGCTGATTCTGCGTGCGCGCCTGGACCTGACTGGTCGGGCCGTTGTGTCGATGGATTTCGGTGCGCATCGTGCACGCTGCAACCGATACGGCCGTCGCTCGTAGTTCCCTTCGACAGGAATCACAGCGCGGATGCAACGGTTACCGTCCGAACGACGTCTCACCTCGAGGATCCAGGAGATTCGCCATGGCCACTTCCCATTCCCCAAGTCGCCGGCAGCGCACCCCGCGCCGTACGACCGCGAGCGCGGCTCATGTGCGCCATCGGCCGGCTGGATCGCGGCAGAACCGCACACCTACCCCGAACAACGTGGCAGAACCGCCCGTGTGGGATGAGAAGATCTTGGAGGCCAAGGTCGACGCGAAGGTCGACGAGCCGGTCGTGGCCAAGACCGCGCGTCCCATGCGCACGCCGGACTCCGATGACCACCTCGCGGCGTACTTCCGCCAGCTCGCCGAGCACGAGCTGCTCACGCCCGAGGACGAGCGCGAGCTCTCGCAGGGCATCGAGGACACCGAGATCCTGACCTGGGAGCGCGTGCTGGCGCGTCCGGACACCGTCCGGCCGCTGCTCGCGCTGATCGAGCCCAACCTCGAGCAGCCGGTCAAGTTCCCGAAATTGCAGAAGGTCATCGACGACATGCTGAAGACCAAGCGCGCCCGCAAGGACGACAAGCTGGTCAAGAAGCTCCAGGTCGCGGCCAAGGAGGTCGCCGGGCAGCTCCGCGCGCTCGACCTCGACCGCGTCCACATCGATGCGGTCGTCCGCGAGCTGTACCGCGCGCGCGAGGCCGCGATCTCCGGGCTCGAGACCTGGTGGACCGACGGCGCGTCGCGCGATGCGGGCGGGTACTTCGACGACGTCCGTCAGGCCCACCGCGACGCCGCGAGCCTGCGCGACGAGTTCGTGCGCGCCAACCTGCGCCTGGTCGTGACCATGGCGCGGCGCTACGACCGCGGCGGCATGCCGCTCGCCGACCTGATCCAGGAGGGCAACCTGGGCCTGATGCACGCGGTGTCGCGGTTCGATTACCGCCGCGGGCTGCGGTTCTCGACCTACGCGTGCTGGTGGATCCGCCACGCGATCGGTCGCGCCCTCGCCGACAAGGCGCGCGCGGTCCGCATCCCGGTGCACATGCTCGAGGCCCAGCAGCAGCTCGAGAAGGTGCGCCAGGCGCTGGTCGGTGAGCTCGGTCGGCCGCCGACGCCGCAGGAGCTCGCCAAGGCGGCGCGCGTGCCGCTGGCCAAGCTCAACCAGATGCACCGCTACATCATGGGCCAGCCGATGTCGCTCGACCGGCCGGTCCACGACGATGACGATCGCAGCTTCGGCGATACGATGGCCGATCCGGACAGCGAGGAGCACTCGCCGGCGGATAACCTGACCACGCAGACGCTGACGTCGCAGATCAAGCGGCTGCTGCACTACCTGTCCCCGATCGAGGCCGACGTCCTGACCAAGCGGTTCGGGCTCGGTGACGACGAGGAGCGCACGTTCCGCGAGATCGGCGACCAGTACCACCTGTCGCGCGAGCGGATCCGCCAGATCCAGAATTCGGCGCTCGACAAGCTCAAGCGCGCGCTCGAGCGCGAGCACCGCGGCCACGTCGAGATGTAGCCGCCGCGCCGGGTGACCGGCGCGCCCCCTGGGTAGCCAACTGCGACTGCGGCATGCGGCGTCGCTGCGGCGTCGCGATGTGCCGCCGGCCGCCGGTGTGCTGGCGTGTCGGCGGCGGATCTGCACCGGTACTTCGGCCGGTGCTCGACCGGTGATTCGGCGGTGCTTCAGCGGCACCTCGGGTGCTGCGGGCGGGCCGCCCGGCCGTGCTCGGTTCAGGTCGCCGGAGTGTCGAGCACAGGAACGCCACGCCGCGCGCCGCTGAACCGCGCGGTGAGCAACACGGTGCCCAGCGCGACCGCGACGTCGGCCCGCGGTGACAGCACGACCGGCTGCCCCGGGAACACGCCGGCGATCGTGCGCGCGAACAGCGGGACCAGCGCGCTGCCGCCGATCAGCGCGACCCGATCGACCTGCTCGGGGCGCCACCCGGCGCGCCGCAGCGCGTCCCAGACCGCGATCACCACGCGCTCGAACAGCGGCGCCCAGCGCGCCTCGACCCACGCGCGCTCGAGCGCGAAGTCGAGGTGGTGCGGCTGGCCGTCGGCGATGTAGGCGTCGCGCATCGAGAACGGCACCTCGGCCGCCGCGGTGAGCTGGCGCTTGGCCATCTCGCAGCGAAACACCATCTCGCTCCAGCGCACGGCGTCGCGGTGGACGTCGTAGCCGGTGCGCTTGATGATCAGGCCGGCGAGCGCCTCGGCGATCTCGGTGTCGAGGTCATCGCCGCCGAGGTACTGATCTCCGCTGGTCGCGACCGGCGTGAACTTGAGCCCGGACTGGACCAGCGCCGAGACGTCGAACGTGCCACCGCCGAAGTCGCAGACCACGAGCCGGCGCTCGGCGAGCTCGGCGTGGAGCCCGATCGCGAGCGCGCCGGCGATCGGCTCGGGGATGACCTCGAGCACGTCGAGGTGGGCGATCCGCGCGGCGCGGCTCAGCGCATCGCGGTAGCCCGGCGGGGCCTCGACCGACGCGGTGATCACCGCCTTGCCGATCCGGCCGCCGAACCGCGTCTCGGCGAGCTCGCGGACCCGGGTGAGGATCGCGCCGGTGATCTGCTCGGGGGCGTAGCGCGCCGTGCCGAGCTTGAACATCAGGTGCTCGCCGGCGACCTCGATCCGGAACGGCGCCCCGGCGGCGAACGTGCGGACCGCCGGGGATGTCGGCGCGACCCCGAGCACGCGCTTGACCGAGCGGATCACCCGGCCCGGATCGTTCATCAGCCGGACCTGGGCGCGGCGGCCGACCTCGAGCGGCCCGCGCTCGGGGGCGTACACCACCGAGGGAATCGCGCTGTCGCCGCCGTCCTGGATCAGCTCGACGCGATCGCCGAGCAGCACACCGGCGGACGTGTAGCTGGTCCCGAAATCGATCCCGAGGATGACCGGCGAGTCGCTCACGGGAAATCGACGTCGCGCACCGCGCCGGGCCCGGGCGCCAGCTCGACGACGCGCCGCAGCGTCTTGCCATCGAGCGTGACCTCGACGGTGTAGCGCCCCGGCTTGAGCCCGCGGAACACGTAGCGGCCGGTGGCATCGACCTCGGCGGTGCGGCCGAGCTCGACCACGGTCACCGTCGTGCTGCCGCCCGCGGCCGGAGCGCCGCGGACCGTGCCGGCGATGCTGCGGTTGGCGGGCACGACCACGTCGGACTGCACCGGCTGGCCGGCGACGAGCTGGAGGGTCTGCGTCGCCACCGCCGAGACGTCGAAGCCGGCCGGGATGGTCTCGCGCACCGGGTCGAGCACGTACTCGCCCTGCGCCACGGCGAACCGGAACCGCCCGCTCGAGTCGGACGTGACGGTCTGGCTGCCCGCCGGGCTGGTGAGCACGAGCGAGACCCCGGCGATGCCGGCGCCCTGATCGTCGCGCACGAACCCGCCGAGGTGCGCCGCGGCGCGCACGATGCCGAACCGCACGCGGTCACCGGCGGTCGCCGGGATCCGCGACGGGCCGGTGAAGTACGCGTCATCGGGTGCCTCGGCCTCGACCCGGTGCTCGCCGCCGTCGACGCCGGTGAACGCGAAGTGCCCCGAGGCGTCGGTCTCCGCGGTGCGGCCGCCGTCGAGCCGGACCTTGATCCGGGCGATCGGCGCGTCGCCCTCACCATCGTTGGCCACCACGCCCTCGATGTCGCCGCGCCGCCACGACGTCAGGTGCGGCACGTCGTCGATCCGGACCCGCAGCCCGGCCGCGATCGACCAGGTGTCGCTCTGCGTCCCCATGACGTCGCCGTGCGACCACCAGCTCAGCATCGCGGTCGCGTCGACCGAGCCGCCGAGCCGGCGCGCATACGACAGCGACAGGCTCCTGGTATCGCGCTGGCCGTTGACCTCCTGGGTGCGATCGAACAGCATGCGCAGCCGGAGCTGCTGCCGGGACTCGTCCTGGGCGAGCCAGGCCAGGTCGCCGCCGGCCTGGGCGCGCCAGGGATGGAACGACAGTGTCGCGCTCTCGGCATAGCCGAGCTGGGCGAGCTGGGCATTCTCGCGGAGCAGCCGCGCCAGGTCCTCGGGCGATTGTGCCGTCAGCCCCATCTCGTTCAGCAGCTGGGCGAGCGCCGGCTCGTTCTTGAGGATCAGCTCGAGGGTCGCGGCGTCCTGCTGGACGTCGCCGAACGCGGTGGCGTGGAACGCGCCGAGGTTGGCGCGCAGGCTGAGCCGGCCGCCGTGCCCGCCCTGGTTGCGCACGCTGTTGGTCTGGTAGCGGTAGATCGCCGAGCCGCCGAACTGCCGGCCGTCGAGGTGCAGGCCGAGCGGGACGGTGAGGCTGCGCACGGTGTCGGCCATGTCGCCGCTGAACCGGCCGGCCGAGACGCCGGCCGACACCGCCACGTGGGGAACCAGCTTGACCCGGGCGTCGGTCGAGACCGCCTCGACATCCTGGTGGTGGTCCTGGGCGAGGTCGTAGCGCGCCGCGCTGCCGGTGGTGGTCAAGGTCAGCCGGTCGTTCGGATCCGCGGTCCACAGCGCGTCGACCGTGCTGCCGATCGGCCGGCCGATGCCGAGCGCGGCAAAGCCCCGCGGCTCGTGCCGCGCCGAGATCCAGGCTCGCTGCGTGGTGTCGTGATAGGACAGCTCGCCGGCCGCGCCGAGCTTGCCGCCCCAGCCGAGCTCGCCGCGCAGCTGCAGCCGGTCGTCCGACGTGGCGTAGCGGTAGAGCATCGAGGTCATCGAGCCCTCGGTGCCGCCGGTCTGGGGCGTGCTCGGATAGACGTACACGCTGGGCGTGAACGACGAGCGTCCGGCGCGCAGCTCGTACGATGCCCCGAGGACGACCTCGCGCTGGGTCGACAGGAACACGTTCTGGTAGAGCACCGGCGAGGTCACGCCGGCGTGGAGCTCGAGCCCCCCGGCGCGGACGTGGACGCCGCGCACGGTCACGCCCTCGAGCGTGAGCTGCGAGTGATCGATCGTCTTGTCGAACACGACCAGCTCGTCGCGCCGCGCCCGCCACTCGAGCGCCAGCGCCGGCAGCGAGGACCGGGCGTCCGCGTCGCTGTCGGTGCGCGCGTCGAGCCGGGTCACGTTGACCACGTAGCCGCGCAACGTCCGGCGGTCGCTGCCGTCGACCAGCTCGAGGCTGTTGGTCAGCCGCTCGCTGGACGACTCGTAGTTGCCCTGCCACTGGGTCCAGGCGCGGGAAGCGGAGCCGGCGCCGGCCAGGGCATCGCCGCGCCGCGGCGGCGCGATCACGGTGATCTGGAACGACGACACGCCGGTCGCGGTCACGACCGAGATCGTCGTCGCGCCGACCCCGCGGGCGACGATCGTGATCCGGCCGCCGCTGACCGAGGCCTCGGCGATCGACGAGTCGACGCTGAACACCGCGGTGGCGCCGGCCGCCGCGACCGTGACCGAGTCGCGGAGCTCGAGCTGCATCGCGTCGGTCGCGACCATCGTCATCGGCGCCGGAGGGGCGACCGCCGGAGGCGCGGCGTGGGTCGGGCCGGCCGCGAGCAGGACGGCGACGAACGGGGCGGCGAACGGGACGGCAAACGGCGCGACGATCGGGGCAATGTTCATGGGACCGTGAGCTCCGTGGTGCGCGTCCATGCGTGTTTTGCGCCTTCGATCGTGGCGATCACCCGGTAGCTGCCGCGCGGCAACTCGCCCGGATAGTCGGCCTGCAGCGCCGTGCGCTCGGTGGGGAGCAGGCGGCGCGCGTCGAAGTTGACCTTGCCGATGATGCCGCCGTTGCCGGCGACGATGACGGCCGCGCCGCGCACGATCGCGGGCTCGCTGCCGTCGTTGACGACCGGGACCGTGAAGCCGGCGTTGGACGACGCGCTCGGTGGGGCGGCGACGAGCTCGCCCGGCGAGACCGAGACCCGCGCCGAGACCTCGAAGGTCAGGAGCGAGCCGATCGACATGGTGGTGCTGCCGCCGATCTGCGACGTGCCCTGGAACAGGATCACGACCGCGCGCGAGGTCATCTGCGCCGGCAAGGTCAGCGTGACCTCGACCGAGCGGTCCTCGCCCGGGCCAAGCCGGACCGTACGGGTCGAGAACACCGCGGTCGCGGCGATGCTGCCGCGGGTCTCGCCGGCGTCGACGAACACGCGTGCGCCGTCGCGCACGACCACGTCCTTGGCGACCAGCGCGAAGCTCATCGGGTACGACGTGCCGTTGAACAGGGTGAGCCGCTGGCTCGTGCTCTGGCCGGGCCGACCGCCGAGCGGCACGACCGCGGGAGACAAGGTCAGCGATTGCGCCGCCGCCGGGCCGCCGAGGGCGATCAGGCCGGCGATGACCAGGCCGAGGGTGAGCGCGCCGCGCGTCATCGGTCGCCCTCCGCGAGCCACACGATGCTGTCGGCGAGCATGCCCTCGGGCTCGGTCACCGGCACCTCGATCTCGAGGGTGTGCGCGACCGCGACGCCGAGCGGGATCGCGGTGTCGATCAGCTGCGGCGTCGAGCTCAGCAGCCGGCCGTCGATGCGGACCCGGTGCCCGGGCACGTCGTTCTGGAGGAAGGCCTGGGTGCGCGCGAACCGCGCCGTGGTGGCGCGGGCGTCGACGCGAAGGCGGAATTGCCTGCGCACGACGGTGCGCATGCAGCCGCGCGAAGGACATCTCGCAGCGACCACTCTCCCGACATCGATCGTTGCATCGTCGTTGGCGCCCTGTCGTACCGGCGCGCGATCGTCCGCATCGAGGAATACCAGCCGGAGCTCGTCCACCGGACGGCTCAGACGCGCGGGTGCCGCGTCGACCTGGGCGACCGCCGGCAACAGCGCGAACAGAGTGAATGCGATCCGCATGCGACCGTCCTGTCGCGCGATCAGTTCGACGTCGCGGTGAACACGAGCGTGTTATCCATCGCGGCGGCCGCGGCGGAGTCGGCCATGACGATGTCCCACGAGTAGGCGCCGGCGGAGCCGTAGGTCCCGGTCGAGGTCAGCGTGGTCGCGAACGAGTCGCTCACGGTCGAGCCGTTGAGCTTCCAGGTCACGCCGGACGCCGGCGCCGAGCCGAGCTGCGCGGTCAGCGTGTAGTCGGTGCTGGTCAGGTTGGCCTTGTCGACCTTGACGCCGACGACCGACGACAGTGTCCAGTTGGCCGCGCCGCGCGCCAGGGTGAAGCCGCTCGGCGCCGAGCCGTACTTGCTGATGTTGCCGAGATCCGACGTCGCCGCGGCGGTGCCGGTGCCCGACGTAGTGCCACCCGCGAATTCGACGGTGAGGCTGATCGAGCTCTCGATCGTGCCGGTGACGGTCAGGGTGCCCGACGACGTGGCGGCGTTCACGACGCCGTGAGCCGCGAGGAGGGTCGCAGCGACGATCGCGAGATTTGCGAGTTGTTTCATGACGGATGGTTCCTTGCGTGCGTGCTTCACCGAGCAGGACTGCTGGTGCGCTAGCTGGTTCGGCCCTCCCGTCAGAAATTTTGAGGGCAACCCGCAGGGCAACGTCTGATTCGCCCTGCAACACGACGTCTACCCCGTGGCCAGCAGCGCCTCCGGCCGGACCGACGGGACCAGTTGCGACAGCGCGTCGTCGACCTCGATCATCGTCGGCCGGAACGCCGCGTCCTTGGCGAGCATGCGCAGGATCAATTGATCGAGCTCGGGCGCCAGATCGCCGCAAATCGCTGCAGCCCGCACCGGCAGCTGCTCGCAGTGCGCGGTCATCAGCCGGGGCAGCGAACCCGAGAACACCGGCTGCCCGGTGACGAGCTCGTGGAGCATGCAGCCCAGCGCGTAGACGTCCGATGCCCGGACCGGCGCACCGTACCACTGCTCGGGCGCCATGAACGCCGGGGTCCCGGCGATCTCGCTGTCGGCCAGCGGCGGGTCGTGGATCGAGCGCGCGACGCCGTAGTCGATCACCTTGACCCGCGGCCAGCCTTCGGGCCCAACGTCGTGGAGCACGAACACGTTGTCGGGCTTGAGGTCGCAGTGGACGATGCCGGCGGCGTGCAGCGCACCGGCCGCGCGCGCGACCTGCGCGACGATCGCGATCACGGTGTCGCGCGGCACCGAGCTTCGATCGGTCAGCGCGCGCAGGCTCTCGCCGTCGAGGTACTCCATCACGAGGTACGGCACGCCGTGCGAGGTCTGTTCGGCGCACCGGATGTCGAGCAGGCCGGGGTGGCGCGCGCGTTGCGCGAGCTCGTGCTCGCCGAGCAGCCGGTGCACCACGTCGCTTCGACCGACGTAGTAGGCGTCGAGCGCCTTGATCGCGACGCGCTCGCCGGTCGCGAGGTCCTCGCCGAGGTAGACCGTCGACATGCCGCCGCGCGCGATCTCGGCGATCACGCTGTAGGCCAGCAGGCCGGCGTCCTCGAGACGACGGGTGGCACGGTCGGGGATCGTCAGGCTGGTCGGGCGGCGTCGGCTCACGTCACGGCACCTTGCAGCGGAGATGCCACGCCGCGAGCCGCGAATTCGCTCGTGTCGTCCCCGGCCGCTGCCGCTCGCATCGTCGATCTTGACGCCGGCGTGCTCGACCCGGCACCCGTGTGTGCGCCGGCCCACCTCAACCCCCGAGCACCGCGGTCGAGTCGTAAGGCGACATGTCACTTCCAGGAATCCTGATCGTGCTGGGCGCGATCGCCGGCGGCTTCGCGATGGCCGGCGGTAGCTTCCCGGTGCTGATCCAGCCCTCCGAGTTCGTGGTGATCCTCGGTGCCGCGCTCGGCACCTTGCTCACGTCATCGCCGGGCTTGATGAAGAAGCGCCTGATCCACGCCGTCATGTCGGCGATCAAGGAGAGCATCCCGAAGAAGGCGGACTACCTCGAGCTGCTCAAGTGCCAGTACGAGCTGTTCATGCTCGCCCGCCGCCAGGGCGTGCTCGCGCTCGAGGCCCACGTCAACGAGCCCGACAAGTCGGCGATCTTCAAGAAGTACCCGAGCATCGCCCGGCTCGGCCATGCCGAGGCGTTCCTCGCCGAGGCGCTGCAGCAGATCGTCAACGGGATCTCGCCCGACGATCTCGAGGCCCTGCTCGACGCCGAGCTCGACACCATGAAGTTCGAGGGCCACCTCGCGACCGGCCTGCTCAAGACCATCGGCGACGCCCTGCCCGGCATCGGCATCGTCGCTGCGGTGCTCGGCATCATCGTGACGATGAGCCACATGGATGCGCCGCCGGCCGAGATCGGCCACCACGTCGCCGCCGCGCTGGTCGGCACGTTCCTCGGCATCCTGATGTGCTACGGCGTGCTGCAGCCGCTCGCCAACAACGCCGAGATCCAGGAGACCCACCAGCTGCGGTTCCTGATCGTGATCAAGTCGGCGGTGGTCGCCTCCGCGCGCGGCGTGGCGCCGCCGACCGCGGTCGAGTTCGGCCGCAAGATGATCTTCACCGACGAGCGGCCGTCGTTCAGCGAGGTCGACAAGGCGCTGCAGGCGATGACGGGAGCCTAGCGATGGCGCGCAGGATCAAGAAGGTCGAAGGCGGGCACGGCCACCACGGCGGCGCCTGGAAGGTCGCGTACGCCGACTTCGTGACCGCGATGATGGCGCTGTTCATGGTGATGTGGCTGCTCGCGTCGACCGACCAGCAGACCCGCCAGGAGATCTCGAACTACTTCCGCACCGGGATCCTGCCCGACGGCGACATGGCAATGAACCACGCCGCGCAGGCCAAGCCGTCGGTGTTCCAGGTCTCGTCGATCCCGCCGCCGCCCGGCACCGAGACGATCGACGACCGCGAGACCGCCCGGGCGCTGACCGACCGGCTCAACCGGCTCGCCGCGCTCGACCCCGGGCTCGCCCAGGTGATGCGCAACGTCCACGTCCAGGTCACCGGGGACGGGATCCTGATCGAGGCGGTCGACGAGTCCAAGGGCCTGCTGTTCGACGTCGCGTCGGCGCGGCTCAACGAGCCGCTCGAGCGCTTCCTGCGCGCGCTCGGGCCGGCGCTGAGCGCGCTCGACCGCCAGATCGAGATCAACGGCCACACCGACGCCCGGCCGTTCGTCGCCGGCGCGCGGCTGTCCAACTGGGACCTGTCGTACCAGCGCGCCGAGGCCGCGCGCGAGATCCTCGAGGCCAGCGGTGTCGCGCCGCGCCAGATCAGCGGCGTGTTCGCGCGCGGCGCATCGCAGCTCTACATCCCGTCCGATCCGCTGTCGCCGCAGAACCGCCGGCTGTCGATCCTGGTCAAGATCGCCCGGCCGGGCACGACCAAGCTCGCGACCACCGAGCAAGCCGAGGACAAGTGACCCACCGGCGATGACGGCCGACGCCAGCGAGACCGCCGAGCTCCGCGCGCTCGACAGCCTGCCGACCTTGCCGGTCGTCGCGCTCCGGCTCGGCGAGGTCGTGCACTCCAGGTCGGCCTCGACCCAGCAGGTCGCCGAGCTCCTGCGCAGCGATCCGGCGACCTCGGCCAAGCTGCTGCGCCTGGTCAACTCGCCGTACTTCGGCATCCCCGGCGGCGTGTCCGACCTCGCGCGGGCGATCCCGTTCGTCGGGTTCAGCACGCTGTACCAGCTCGTGCTCAGCATCTCGGTGCTCGAGACCCTGCGGATCGGCCCCGGCGGACACGATCCGCGGCTGCTCTGGACCCACTCGCTGATCGTCGCGACCGCGGCACGCGAGCTCGCCGAGGAGATCCGGTTCGGCGATCCCGGCGCGTGCTTCACCGCCGGGCTGCTCCACGACATGGGCGAGATCGCGCTCGCCAAGCTGTCGCCGGACAAGGTCGCGGCGGCGTTCGAGACCATGCGCACCGACGGGGTCTCGATCGGGGTCGCCGAGCGCCGCCACGACCTGGCGCCGCACGACCGGATCGGCAGCCGGCTGGCCCGGCAGTGGAAGTTCCCGGCCGGGCTCGCCACGCCGATCGAGCAGCACCACGCGATCCACCGGGTCGAGGTCCGCGAGCGCATGACCTCGCAGCTGCGCACGATCACCGAGATCGTCGCGGCCGCGGACCACCTGTCGCTGGCGTGCCAGGCGACCGGCGCGCGCGACCCGTTCGGCGAGGACGGCGAGCGTGACGCCGGCGAGCTGTTCGCGCGCAACGGCCTGTCGCAGGCCCAGCGCGACACGCTGTGCGACCGGACCCGTGCCCGGCTGGAGCGCTCGCGGGTGTTCCTGGCGCTCGTCGACGGCTAGTCGTCGGTCGGGCCGGCGCCCGACAGCGACAGCGTGCGGGGCAGCGTCGCGGTGAAGCAGGCGCCGCGCGTTGCGTCCTTGTGGTAGCTGATCTTGCCGCCGAGCATGTGCATGACGTACGCCGCGATCGCCAGGCCCAGGCCGGTGCCCTCGGTGACGCTGGTGGCGAACGGGTCGAACATCGTGTCGGCGATCTCGGCGGGGACGCCCGGGCCATCGTCGGTCACGGTGAACACGACCTCGGTCTCGGTCGCGGTGACCCGGAGGTCGACCACGCCGTGCTTGGGCGACGCGTTGGCGGCGTTGCGCAGCATGTTGGCGAGGACCTGGAGGAACAGCGACTCGGCGACCGGCACGTCCGCCGACGGCAGCTCCGAGACCCGGAGCTGCGCGCGATCGCGGACGTAGCCGCCGGCGAGCTTGACCGCGCGCTCGACCAGGCGGCTCGCCGGCATCGGCTTGAACCGGACCTCGCCGTCGCGGATGAACTTGCGCATCTGCACGAACAGCTGGACCGCCTCGTCGCCGGCCGCGCCGGCGTCGGCGACCGAGTCGCGGATCGACGGGATCTCTCCGCCGCGCAGCTCGATCTCGCTCAGCGCCGCGGACAGCGCCTGCATCGTCGACGCCAGGTCGTGGAGCAGCGACGCGGTCATCGCGCCGAGCGTCGCCTGGCGCATCAGCTGGTTCATCCGGGCGTCGGGCGCGGCGAAGCCATGCGATGGAGCGCGGGCCTCGAGCACGCCGCAGCGGCGCTGCGCGCGGTGCGCCATGTAGCTGACCAGCTGGCGCGCGCTCTCGGTGACGCCGCGGGCGCGCAGCCGGAGATCGCCGTCGGCGTCGATCGGCAGATCGAGGTACCAGCCGGCGCCGTCGCGCGCGACGTTGCCGCCGGCGACCGGCTGCTCACCGGCGTCGGTCCGGACCACCGTCGCGCACGCGGTCACGCCCTCGGCGGTCAGCGCGCGGCGCACGATGACCTCGGACAGCTCGATCGGCGTCCGGGTCGCGGCGAGCTCGTCGTCGAACGTGGTCAGGCTGAGCGCATCGTCGACCGACGCGCACAGCCGGCGCGCGAGCTCGCGGTGCTCGAGGCCGCGGCGGACCACGACCTCGATCTCGTCGTGCCACGGCTTGCCGACCTTGTACGGCGCGTCGGGCCTGAGCAGCGCGTTGCGCGCGCGGTCGTCGAGGTAGCCGGTCAGGAGCACGCGCACCGGGTCGCGCTGGTGCTGGCGCGCGAACTCGAGGACCTCGATGCCGTCGTGGTCGGGCATCCGGAGGTCGGAGATGATGACGTCGTACTGGTGGAGCGCGAGCGCGTCGAATGCCTCGCCGCCGGAGCCGACCGCCTCCACGCTGTAGTGCGCCGACAGCTCGTCGGTCAGGGCGTCGCGGACGTGATCGTCGTCGTCGACGATGAGGATTCGTGCGGTCTTCATGGCTGATCTTTCATGGGCAGGTGCTCGAGCTGTGCGGCGAACGCCGACAGCTGGGCGGACAGCTCGGGGGGAAGCTCGCGGCCGGCGCCCTCGCTCCGTGCGGTCGACCGGCTGGCCTCGACGATCGCGCCGACGCTGAGCTCGATCCGGTGGCTGAGCTCGGCGACCCGGGCGAGCAGGCGATCGAGCTCGACGTGCGGCCCGGCGGGCAGGACGGCGACCGCGGCGGAGATCCGGCGCAGCGTGCTGGCGAGCGCGCCGACCGGGTTATTGAGGTGGTGGGCGATCCCGGCGACCAGCTCGCCCATCGCCGCGCGCCAGGCGAGCAGCGCGATCTGCTGGTTGCGGGCCTCGAGCGCGCGCTTGGCCTCGCCGAGCTCGAGGTGCGCGCGCTCGAGATCGGCGTACGCGGTGTGCAGCGCGGTGTGCTTGGCGACCAGCTCGCGCTCGAGCATGCGGCGCTCCGAGACGTCGCGCGCGGCCAGCGCGGTGACGTCGCCGGCGTCGGCGGTGCGGACGTGGGCGACCTGGAGCTCGACGTACACCGGGTAGCCGTCGCTACCGCACAGCGCGACATCTTCGTAGCGGCCGGGCGATGCCAGATCGCGCTCGGCCTCGAGCACCAGCTCGGCCAGCGAAACTCCGATCAGCGACGCGACGTCGCGGTGGAGCAGCTCGGCCGCGCGCACGTTGGCCGACACGACCCGCTGGGTCGCGCGATCGACGACGAACACGGCCTCGCAGCAGGTCTCGAACAGGAGACCGAAGACCTCGCGTGCGATGCGATCGACCACGTCGGGGGGTTCGGCCGGTTCGGTGCACGTTCAAGCGTCAAGGTCGCCGACGCCGGCTCCCGGCGGGCTCGCCAAGTCGGCGCGGCGCCTCACCCGACGATCGGCCCGCGGCTTGCTGGACCCCGGGTGTGGCCGTCGATCTCTCGACCATCGATACGCTCCAGTCGGCGCTGACCTATCACCGCGAGCGACACACCGTGCTCGCGGGAAACATCGCCAACCTGGATACACCGGGCTACCGTCCGATCGATCTCGAGCGCCGCACCGCCGACGATCCCACCGCGCTCGCGGTGACCCACGAGGGCCACATCGCGGCGGCGGCGACCAGCGACTTCGTGACCTCGTTCGACGACGGCGGCGCGCTGCAGGGCAGCGACGGCAACGCGGTGTCGCTCGAGCGCGAGCTGTCGAAGATCGACGCCAACCGGGCCCGCTACGCCACCGCCGCCGAGCTGGTCTCGCGCCGGCTCGCCGTGCTGCGCTACGCCGCTGGAGACGGCACCTGATGTCGACCATGGACTTCTTCACCGCAATGGAAGTGTCCGCGTCGGGCCTGTCGGCCGAGCGCACGCGGATGAACGTCGCCGCCTCGAACCTGGCCAACGCCCAGACCACGCAGGCCGCGGGCGGCGGGCCCTACAAGCGCCGCGACGTCGTGATGCAATCGGTCGACGTCCCGGGCGTCCAGCGCACGCCGTTCGCCCAGGCGGTCAAGGGCGTCGCCGTGTCGCAGATCTCGCAGGACACGGCGCCGCCGCGGCTCGAGTACGACCCCGGGCACCCGCAGGCCAACGCCCAGGGTTACGTCGCCTATCCCAACGTCAACCCGGTCGAGGAGATGGTCGACATGATCACCGCCTCGCGCGCGTACGAGGCCGGGATCACGACGATGACCACCGCCGTCAACATGGCCGAGCGCGCGCTGGGGATCGGTCGATGAGCATCGCGCCGATCGCCCCGTTCACCCCGCCGGTCGCGGCCGAGCTCCCGGGCATCACCGGCGCCGAGCGCTCCGCGGCCCGGCCCGACCTCGCCGGCTCGTTCGGCAAGGCGCTCGAGGACGCCCACGCCGCCGAGCACCGCGCCACCGCCGCCGCCGAGCAGTTCGCCAAGGGCGACCCCGGCATGGGCATCCACGAGGTCGTGATCGCGTCGGAGAAGGCCAACATCGCCGTGCGCTACGCGACCACGCTCAAGAACAAGGCGCTCGAGGCGTACCGCGAGCTGATGAACACCCAGGTGTAAGCCATGGCCGACGCTCCCTCCACCGGCCCCCTGGCCGTCGCGAACCAGCTCAAGGACCTGTGGGGCCGCCAGCCCCGGCGCCGCAAGCTGCTGGCGCTGGTCGTTGCCCTCGGCATCGCCGGCGTCGTCGGCTTCCAGTCGCTGGTCCACCACGCCGAGCCGTGGACGGCCATCGCCGAGGGCAGCTCGCCGGAGGACGCCCAGGAGCTCTACACCGTGCTCTCCGGCCGCAACCTGCCGGTGCGGCTCCACGACGGCAAGCTCGAGGTCGCGAGCGAGCGGCTCGACGAGGCCCGCGCGGTCGCCGCCAGCGCCGGGCTGCCCCACAGCGGCAAGGGGCTCGAGCTGTTCGACGGCTCGAGCCTGGGCCAGTCGAGCTTCGCCGAGCAGGTCAACTACCGCCGCGCGCTGCAGGGCGAGCTCGCCCGCAGCATCACCGCGCTCGCCCAGGTCGAGAGCGCGCGCGTGCTGGTCGCGTTCGGCAAGCGCTCGCTGGCCCGCGACCAGGAGCAGCCGGCGTCGGCGTCGGTCGCGCTCCACCTCCACGCCGGCCAGACCCTGGCCACCGACCAGGTCCGCGGCGTGCGCCAGCTGGTCGCCGCCAGCATCGAGGGCCTCCGGCCCGAGGCGGTGGTGATCGTCGACAACCACGGCAACCTGCTCGACGCCAGCGATCCGGCGTCGGTCGACCACAAGGCCGAGATCGAGCGCATCGTCACGACCCGGGTCCGCGGCATGCTCGAGCGCGTCGTCGGCGCCGGCAAGGTCTCGGTCGTGACCACCGCCGACGTCGACGATCGCAAGGTCAGCGAGACCCAGGAGGTCTACGACGCCGACCACCCCGCGCTGCGCAGCGAGTCGCGCACGGTCGAGGGCGGCGACGCGACCTCGGGCATCGGCGGCATCGCCGGGACCCGCGGCAACCTGCCCGGCGCGCCGTCGCCGACCCCGACGGCGGGCTCGGCGGCGGCCGGCCAGCACCTGCAGGAGACCAAGAACTACGAGGTCAGCCGCACCGTGCGGCAGACCACCAAGCCCGACGTGCTGCTCCAGAAGCTCCACGTCGCGGTGGTCGTCGATTACAAGGCCGGCGCCGACGGCAAGCCCGCCGCGCGCGGCGACAAGGAGCTCGCCGAGCTCACCGCGCTGGCCCGCCAGGCCGCCGGCCTCGACGACACCCGCGGCGACAAGATCGAGCTGCGCTCGATCCCGTTCGTCAGCGACCCCGATGCGATCGCCGCCGCGGCGCCGCCGCCCGCCGGCGCGCTGCCGGTGTCGCTGCCGGTCCTGATCGGCGCCGGCGCCGGGCTGTTCGCGGTGATCGTCGTGGTGCTGGTGCTGCGCCGCCGCCCGCCGGCGCGGACCCCGACCCTGGCGTTGCCCGCGCCGGTCGGCGAGCTCGAGCGCGTGCTCGAGGCCCGCCCGAGCCACCGCCTGCCGACCGAGCTCGAGGGCGCGGCCGGCGCCGGGCCCGGCAACCTGCTGCCCGGCCGCACCGTGCGCGACCGCGTGGTCGACGTGGTCCGCGCCGATGTCGAGCGCACCGCGGGCGTGCTGACCGCGTGGCTCGCCGAGCCGCCCAAGAAGGCAGCCAGGTGATGGCGGGCCCCGTACTCGACGGTCCGCAGAAGGCCGCGATCGCCCTGCTGTCGCTCGACGAGGAGGTCGCGACCCAGGTGCTGAGCAAGATGGCCGAGGCCGACGTTCGCCGCCTGGTCGAGGCGGTCGAGCATCTCGAGGATGTCGGCGGCGACGTGATCGCCGGCGTGCTCGAGGACCTCGAGCGCGGGATCTCGAGCCCGCTCGCCGTGGTCCGCACCGGTGGCACCAAGTACGTGCGCAAGCTCGCCGACGCCGCGTTCGGCGCCGAGCGGGCCCAGAAGCTGTTCGGCGGCGCCCTGCCGCCGCCGACCGATCCGCTGCAGCTCCTGCGCACCGCGCGGGTCAACGCGATCGCCCAGCTCCTCACCGAGGAGCACCCCCAGATCGCCGCCGTGGTGCTGACCCAGCTGCCCGCCGCGGTCGCGGCCAAGGTGCTCGCGCTGATGCCCAGCGACACCGCCGCCGACCTGACCGGCCGGATCTCCGAGCTCGAGGAGGTCCCCGAGCACGCCGTCGCCGAGGCCTCCGAGAGCCTGGTCCGCGCGCTCGAGCTCGCCGGCGGGCTCGCGACCTCCGATGCGCGCGCCATGTTCGACGGGCTCGCGTTCTCCGCCGCGATCGTCAACGAGATGTCGAGTGAGGCCGGCGACGAGCTGCTCGGCAAGGTCGCCGAGCACGACGAGGCGATCGCCAGCCGGATCCGCGAGGCGCTGTTCACGTTCGAGGACCTCCTGCAGATCCCGGCGCGCGACCTCGGCAACCTGATGCGCGCGGTGCAGAGCGAGAGCCTGGTCACGGCGCTGCAGACCGCGACCGGCGAGCTCCGCGATCACCTGCTGTCGTCGCTGTCGCAGCGCGCCGCGTCGACCCTGCGCGACGACCTGGCGTCGGCGTCGCCGCGGCGGCTGTCCGAGGTCGAGGCCGCGCAGCGCGAGGTCGTCGACGCCGCGATGAAGCTCGCCGGCGAGGGCAAGCTGACCTTGCCGAGCCGAGGTGGTGAGTGACCGCCGGACGCAGGCCGGAGATCCGGCCGTTCCTGCCGACCACGCCGGCGGTGACCCGCCCGCTCGGCGCCGCGCTCGCCGCGATGGCGACGCCGGCCGTGACCTCGCCGTGGTTGCCCCGGCCCCCGGCCGAAGCGTCGGCGGCCGGCGCTGCGCCCGCGGCGCCCACCGCCGCCGAGCTCGACGCGCTGTACGACGACGCCCGCGCCCAGGGCCGCGCCGATGGCCTGGCCGAGACCGGCGCGCTGCGTGCCCGGCTGTCCGCGGTGCTCGATCAGCTCGAGGCCGCGCGCGCCGCGCTCGTCCCGCCCGCCGCCGAGGCGATCGCCGAGATCGCGACCTGCGTGGTCGAGGCCTGGATCGGCAACCTCTACCCGGGCCTGACGTTCGGCCCGATCGTGCGCAGCTGGCTGGCGCACGCCGCCGATCAACCGGCGACCGCGCGGGTCCACCCCGACGACGCCGCGGCGCTGGCCGAGGCGATCGGCGACGCGCCGCTCGCGATCACCGCCGATCCGTCGCTCGCCCGCGGCGCGCTCGCCCTGACCAGCGGGACCCGCGAGCTGGTCCACGACTGGCGCGCGCGGCTCGACGATCTGCGCACCGCGATCATGACGGCGCTGACCGGGGTCGACGAATGACCGGCGGCGCCGGCGACGCACGATCGGGCGCGGGCGGGGCGCGCGGCGCGGGCGGGGCGGGCGGGGCGCTGTCGGACGCGGCGCGCGCGCACCTCGCCGCCACGGTGCGGAGCTGGCTCGAGCCGCGGCCGATCGGCCGGGTGATCGAGATCGCCGGCACCGTGATCCAGATCGAGATGACCGGCGCGGCGCTCGGCGACATCGTCGAGATCACGGGCGCGGCCGGCGACGTGCTGTGCGAGGTCGTCGGGTTCCGCGGCTCGACGCTGCTCGCGATCCCGCTCCAGGTCGCGCGCCGGATCGCGCCCGGCGCGACGGCCCGCCACCGCGGCGCGCTCGCCGGCCTGCCGGTCGGCGACGCGCTGATCGGCCGGCTGATCGACGCGTTCGGCGAACCGCTCGACGGTGGGCCGCCGCCGGCGTGCACCGCGCGAGTCCCGATCGACGGCCGCGCGCTGGCGATCGAGGAGCGCGGCGAGGTCGACGTCCGGTTCGACACCGGCGTGCGATCGATCGACGGCATCTTGACCTGCGGCCGCGGCCAGCGCGTCGGGATCTTCGCCGGCGCCGGCTGCGGCAAGAGCGTGCTGGTCGAGCAGATCGCCAGCCAGGCCGACGCCGACGTGATCGTGGTCGGGCTGGTCGGCGAGCGCGGCCGCGAGGTCGTCGAGCTGCTGGGCAGCCCGCGCCGCGATCGCATGGTGATCGTCGCCGCGACCTCCGACCGCTCGCCGCTCGAGCGCGTGCGCGGCGCGCTCGCCGCCACCGCGATCGCCGAGCACTTCCGCGATCGCGGCCGCAACGTCTTGCTCGTGCTCGACTCGCTGACCCGGTTCGCGATGGCGCTGCGCGAGCTCGGCCTGGCGCTCGGCGAGCCACCCGCGACCAAGGGCTACCCGCCGAGCGTGTTCGCCACCCTGCCGCGGCTGCTCGAGCGCGTCGCGCCCCGCGCCGACGCCGGCGCGATCACCGGGTTCTACACCGTGCTGGTCGAGGGCGACGACCTGTCCGATCCGATCGCCGACTCGGCGCGCTCGCTGCTCGACGCTCACATCGTGCTGTCGCGCGACCTCGCCGCGCGCGGCCAGTTCCCCGCGGTCGACGTGCTCGCCAGCGCGTCGCGCGTCGCCCGCCGCGTCGCCACGCCGGTGATGCTGGCGCTCGCGACCCGCGCCCGCGAGGTCCTGTCGCGCCGCCGCCAGGCCCAGGAGCTGCAGTCGCTCGGCGCCTACACCGCGGGCGCGAACCCGGTGCTCGACACCGCGCTCGCGCTCGGCGAGCGGCTCGACGCGTGGTCGCGCCAGGCGCCGCACGAGAGCTCCCCCCATGACGCCACCGTGCGCGGCCTCGCCGCGGCGCTCGGCGAGGAGATGCCGAAATGACGATCAAACCCCGCGTGGTACGCGCCCTCAAGGACGCGCGGACCCGGCTGCGCGACGCCGCCGCGGCCGCGCACTCCACCGCCTCGGTCCAGAGCGACCGCTCGGCGCGCGAGCTCGAGGGCGAGCACGGCGAGCTCGAGGCCGCGCTCGACGCCGCGACCCACACGCTCGCCACCGCGCGCACCGTGCACGACCTCGATCGCGTCGCCGCCGCGACCGGCGAGTACCGGATGTCGCTCGCCGAGGCGATGCAGCGCCACACCGACGCGGCCGCGGCGACCCAGACCGCGGCCGAGCGGCTGCGCGAGCGCACCCGGCAGCTGCGGACCGCCGAGCGGCTGGTCGAGCGCGTCGACCGCGAGCGCGCCCGGCGCGAGTCCCGCGCCGATCAGCGCCGCGCCGACGACATGACCGCGAGGCGGCGACCGTGCGGGTGACCGCATCGCCGGTGCTCGTCGCCGAGGCGGCCGCCGCGAGCCCGGCCGCACCCGAGCGGCCCGCCGCCGCGCCGACCGGCGATCGGTTTCGCGCGGCGCTGCGCGCGGCCGGCAAGACCGCGCCGGCGGGCGAGCCCGGCGACGACACCATGGCCAGCGCCGCGGTGCAGGCGGTGTACCTCGCCCACGCCGCGTCGCTGACCGGCGCGGCTCCGTGCGTCGTCACGGCACCGATCCAGCCGCCGCCGGCGACCGCCGCGACCACGGCAACCACGGCCGTCGGCGGCGCCGCCACCGCTACCCGCGGCGCGCCCACCGGCGCGCCGGGTTCGCCGGCGATCGCCGTTCCCGGCACCGGCACCGGCACCAGCACCGGCACCGGCACCGGCGTCAGAACCGGCACGAGAACCGGCATCGGCATCGGCATCGGCACCGGCACCGGAACCGGAACCGGAGTCGGAGCCGGCATCGGCACCGGAATCGGAGCCGGCATCGGCATCGGCACCGGCATCGGTCCCGGCCCCGGCATCGGCCCCGGCATCGGCCCCGGCCCCGGCCCCGGCTCCGGAACCGGCTCCGGAACCGGCACCGGAACCGCCCCCGGAACCGGCACCGCCACCGGAACCGGCACCGGCACCGGAACCGCCACCGGCACCGGAACCGGATCCGGAACCGGAGCCGGCATCGGATCCGGAACCGGCACCGGCACCGGCGCCGGCGCCCTCGGGGGCACCCAGCTCGCGACGGCGATCACCGACGCGCGCCGCGGCGCGGTCTCCCCGGCCGGCGCTCGCAGCGCCGCCGGCGGCGCTCCGGCGATCGCCGTGTCCGCGACGCGCGATCGCGAGCCCACGGCCGCCGCCCGCGTCGACGGCGACGACGCGACCAGCGCATTGCTCGCCATGTACCGCATCGGCACCGGCGCCGGCGCGACAACGACGACGCTCCGCACCGGTGTCGGCTCGCCGCAGGGCACCGCATCCGGCTCCGCCGACGACGGCGTCGACCCGGCGCTCGCCGCGACCTTGCACGCGTTCTACGGCCTCGGCCCCGCCGGTGCGCCGGCCGTGCCCGCCGGTGCGCCGGACGCGCCCACCACGGCGCCGCAGGCCGACGCCGACTCGCCGGTCACCGCCTGGGTCGCCGCCGCCGTCGCGCGCGCCGTCGGCTCGTTCGCCGGCGCCACCGGCGCGGCTGCCCACCCCGTGGCCGCCCCTGCCGCCGCCGCGGACCCGACGGCGGCCACCGCCGCGGCCGCCGCGGTCGCATCGGCCGCCCAGGCCGCGACGCCGACGGCGATGACGCCGCTCGAGCAGGCCGTCGCCGATCTGGTCGAGCAGCTCGCCGGTGCGGTCGCCGGTCCGGCGCCGGACCGCGACCCGGCGCACGGCCGCACTCCCAGGTCGATCGCCGGCGCGACGGCCGAACCAGCGGCGGTCTCCGGCCTGCCGTCGCTCGCCCCGTTCGCCACCGCGCGCGATGCGCCCGCAACGGCGATCGCCGCACCTGCCCACGCCGCCGCGCCGCCCCAGCTGCCCGAGCCGCCCGCCAATCCGAGCCACGTCCACCTCGTGATCGACGACGGCCCCGAGCGCGTGGTCGCGACCGTCGCGCTGCGCGGCAGCGAGGTCCACGTCGCGCTGCGCGCGACCGACGAGACCACCGCCGCCGCGCTGGCCCGCAACGCCGCCTCGCTCGATCACGCGATGCGCGGCCGCGGCCTCGATCTCGGACAGCTGACCTCCGAGCGCGAGCCGCGCGAGCCGCGCGATCCACGCCCGTCCCAGGATGCCGAACCGCGCGAGCGCCGCCCGCGCAACGCCGAGCGCTTCGAGCTCGAGGAGAAGCCATGAACGTCACATCGACCACCGCCGCGACCCCCACGACCACCAGCACCAGCCCCGCCGCCGGCAACGCGCTCACCGGCAGCAAGGACGAGTTCCTCCGGCTGTTCATGGCGCAGCTCGAGCACCAGGATCCGCTCGACCCCAAGAACGGCGCCGACATGGTCGCGCAGCTCGCGCAGTTCTCGTCGGTCGAGCAGGCGCAGCAGACCAACCAGCACCTGAGCGACCTCGCCGCGGCCCAGGCCTCGACGTCGAGCGCCAGCCTGTCGAGCCTGGTCGGCCGGACCTGCAACACGGCGGCCGCCAACTTCCAGCTCGATCGCGGCGGCGCGCCGCCCGCGCTCCAGGTCACGTCGACCGGCGCGATGCACGGCGCGTCGGTCGTGATCACCGACGACAGCGGCAAGGAGATCCGCCGGCTCCCGGTCCCGAGCGGCGCGACCTCGACCAGCGTCGCCTGGGACGGCACCACGACCTCCGGCACGCCGGCCGCCCCCGGCAGCTATCACATCACCGTCGAGCCCGGCACCACCGCCGGGACGATCACCTCGCAATGGCACGGCCGCGTCGACGCGGTCGAGCTCACCGGCGACGGACCCCGCCTGCGCATGGGCGGCGTCCTGCTCGCACCCGCCGACGTCCGCACGATCGGCGCGACCACCGGCGGCGCCACGACCGCCACCACCCCGTAACCCAGGCCAGGAGCCACGCAAATGACCATCACGAACAGCCTCTACATCGGCATCAGCGGCCTCCAGGCCCACGGCGAAGCGATCAGCGTCGTCGGAGACAACATCGCCAACGCGTCCACCGTCGGCTACAAGCGCGACCGCGCGAGCTTCTCGGACATGCTCGGCGGCGAGCTCGGCGGACAGCGCCTGGGCGGCGGCGTCCGCCTCGCCGGCACCCAGACGCTGTGGGACCAGGGCTCGGTGACCCAGACCGGCAACCCGCTCGACCTCGCGATCCGCGGCGGCGGCCTGTTCGTGGTCAAGGGCAACCACGGCGGCCAGACCGCCCAGTACTACACCCGCGACGGCCGGTTCCACCTCGACGACAAGGGCTACGTCACCAACCAGCAGGGGCTCCGGCTCCAGGGTTTCCCGATCGACTCGGCCGGCACCCGCGCGCTCGCCCCCGGCGACCTGCCGCTCGGAGCCCGGCAGAGCCCGGCCGTCGCGACCGCCAACTCGACGATGACGTTGAACCTCGACGCCAAGGCGCCGGTCCCGCCGGCGTGGGACCCGCTGAACCCCAACACGACGTCGACGTACGCGACGGCGGAGACGGTGTACGACTCGCTCGGTGCGGCGCACCAGGTCCAGGTCTACTTCCGCGCCCAGGGCGCCGGGGCCTGGGAGTACCACGCGATGGTCGACGGCGGCGAGCTCACCGGCGGCCTCAAGGGCACGCCGACCGAGATCGCGTCCGGCAGCCTGACGTTCGACACCTCGGGCGCGCTGGCGTCACAGACCTCGATCGCGTCGAGCGCCAACTTCGTCGGCGCCACGCCCGCCCAGGTCATCGCGTTCAAGTTCGGCGACGACATCGCCGGCGGCGGCACCGGCCGGGCGGGCACCATGCAGCTCGCCGGCGCCTCCGCGGTCACCGGGCTCGACGTCGATGGCCGCAGCCCGGGCAAGCTCACCGAGATCCTGATCAGCGATGACGGCAAGATCCGCGGCGCGTTCGACAACGGCGACAAGATCGAGCTCGCCCAGCTCGCGCTCGCCGACTTCGCCAACGAGGAGGGCCTGACCCGCGCCGGCGACGGCCTGGAGATCGAGACCGCCGCGTCGGGCCAGCCGCTGATCGACGTCGCGGGCACCGGCGCGCGCGGCTCGATCTCGTCGGGCGCGCTCGAGGCCTCGAACGTCGACCTGGGCAACGAGCTGGTCACGCTGATCGCCTACCAGCGCGCGTTCCAGGCCAACGCCAAGACCGTGACGACCGCGGATGAGATGATGAACGACATCAACAACCTCAAGCGGTAGCGCCAAAGCCGCCGACACCGGGCGCGCGGGTCCAATGACCTCGGGCACCTGGCCGGGCGCGGCGGTTGCACTCACCCGGTTGCGTGAGTGACTCGCTGCTCGATCCGATGGAGATGGAGGCGATCCAGGCCGCCATCCGCGAGACCTCGCCGCGCCGCTCGATGGGTGCGCTCGAGTACGAGCCGACCCGACTCGCGCTGATCACCGACGACCGGATCGCCGAGGCCGCGCGCCCGATCCTGATCAACCTCGCGAGCCGCTGGATCCGCTCGGCGACCCGCGCGCTGCGCGGCCACCTGCCGGGCAGCTGGCAGCTCGACGTCGTCGGCGCCGAGGTCATCGATGGCGCGACCGCCAAGGAGGAGCTGCGCGGCGGCTGGGTCGCCGCGATGCGCGCCGAGCCCGACCACCGCGCCGACCCCGGCGATCCGCCGGCCGCGATCCCCGAGATCGTGGTCGCGGCCCACGGCGGCGTCGTCGACATCGCCGCCGCCAAGCGCTGCGGCGCCACCGCGCCGACCTCGGACGGCGCGCGCCCCCCCTCGGCGGTCTCGCTCCGGCTGTTCCAGCCCGCCGGCCGCGCCATGATCGACAGCTTCGGCGCCGCCTGGCGCGAGGTCTTCGTCTCCGATCTCGCCGCGTCGAGCGATCTCGCGATCGTCTCGGCGCTGATCAACGCCCAGACCGTGGTCCGCGTCGCGCTGACCTTCGGCGGCTCGGTCTCCGGCCGGGTCCAGCTCTACGCCCGCCCCGAGGCGCTGATCCAGCGCCCGGCCGCGCTCGCCGCGATCAAGGCCAACGCCAAGCTGATCGCCAACGCGCTCGCCAACGTCCCGGTCGAGGTCGTGGTCGAGCTCGGCACGCTGCGCATGCCGCTCAAGCAGCTCCGCCGGCTCGAGCACGGCGCGACCTTCACCCTGCAAGGCTTCGTCGACTCGCTCGTCCCGGTCTACTGCGGCGGCGCCCTCAAGGCGTGGGGCCGGCCGGTGGTGTGCCGCGGCGTGCTCGCGGTGCAGATCGAGACTGTCATCCACGACCAAGGAATCAAGTCATGAGTGAATCGCTCGACGACAACAGCTTCGATCCGCAGGCGCTCGAGGCCCTGCTCCACGACGTCCCGCTCGAGCTCACCGTCGAGCTCGGCCGGATCCGGCTCAGCCTGTCCGAGCTCGCCGCCCGACTCGGCCCCGGCTCGATCATCACGCTCGACACGGCGACCGGCGCGCCGCTCGACGTCCGGGTCAACAACCGGCTGGTCGCGCGCGCCGAGGCGATCGCCGTCGGCGAGAAGTGCGGCATCCGCATCGTCGAGCTCGTCGGCGGCAAGGACGCCTGACGTGCGCGCATCGTCCATCGCCCTCGCCGCCCTCGCGCTCGCGCTCGCACCGCGGATCGCCGGGGCCGACCCCGCGCCGGTCGCCCCGCCGGCCCCGCCGGCCGCCGCCCCGCCGGTGGCACCGCCGCCCATGGCCGCGATCGACACCACGCCACGCTTCGAGCTGCTCGATCGCGGCGATGCCGTCGAGGTGATCGCCCACCACATCAAGGCCGCGCGCACGGCGGTCCTGCCGGTGCGCTCGCGGCTCGAGATCCCGATCACCGGCGCGCCGCAGGCCCGGCGCGTGACGCCCGGCGACGCCACGGTCAAGCTGATCGAGCTCGACGGCCAGGACGCGACCCGGGTCTTGAGCGTCAAGCTCGGCTTCGAGCGCGGTGACGTCAAGGCGCTGTCGCGGTTCGCTCAGGCGATCCAGGTCGGCGACGACCTCCACCTGCTGATCCCGCGCAAGCTCCCCGACGGCGACATCGCCCCGCGGCTGCCCGAGCCGACCTTGCCGCGCGCCGTCACCGCGCGGATCGAACCGCCTGCGGCCCGGGCGACCGCTCCGGCCGCTCCGGCCGTGGCGGCCGTGGCGGCCCCGCCCGTCCTCGGCCCCCGCCCGGATCCACACGCCGCGTCGCCTGCGCCGATCGCGCCACCGGCGATCCCGGCCGGGCCGCCCCGGCTGGCCGACCGGCCCGCCGCGCCCGTCGCCGCCGCCGCCGCAACGACCTCTGTCACCGGCCGGCCGCGTTCGGCCGCCGATGCGCTGTCCGCGCCCGGCCCCGCACCGGCGACGGCCAGCCCGCCGGCCGCTCCGGCCGCCCCGGCCGCGCGGTCGCTGAGCCAGGCGCTCGCCGCCGAGCGCGACGACGCGTGGTCGAAGATCTCGATGTACGGCGCGCTCGGCCTCGGCGCCGCCGGCGCCGGCCTGTGGCTGCTGCGCCGCCGCAAGGCCCGGCCCGGCGCCACCGCATCGATCGAGATCCTCGCGCAGCGCTCGCTCGGCGGCAAGGCGCGGATCGTGTGGCTCAGCGCCGGCGAGCGCGAGCTGATCGTCTCGGTCACCGCGCAGCAGGTCCGCATGCTCGGCCAGTGGCGCAAGACCGGCCCCGCCGCGGCGCGCCCGTCGTACGGCCACGCCAACGCCGCGGCCGATGCCGACCCGGAGCGATACGCCGACCCTCCGGCGTTCGCGCCGCCGATCGCCGCGAACGACAAGCCGGCCAGCCCCGCCGTCTCGGGCCTGCTCCGGCTCCGCCGGACCAGCCAGATGGCCGCGGTCATGCCCGACGAGCCGCCTCGCGCCGAGGCCCGCGGCAC
>DASWRS010000347.1:0-30178 GCA_036403075.1 Kofleriaceae bacterium | reverse complement strand
GCGCAACGCGGTCGATGCGCGGCAGCGCTCCGAGGCCGCGCTCCACGCCAGCGAGGAGCGGCTGCGGTTCGCGCTGCGCACCGCGCCGATGGTGGTGGTCACGCTCGACGATCGGCTGCGCGTGACCTGGGGCTACGTGCTTGGCCAGGAGCTGGTCGCCGACGCCGCCGGCGAGGTCAAGCTCCCCGAGCTGTTCGCGCCGGAGCACGCCGAGCGGTTCACGGCGGTCGCGCAGCGCGTGCTGAGCGACGGCACCGCGCAGCGCGTCGAGCTCGACGTCACGCTGCGCGGCGAGCCGCGGACGTTCGAGTTCCAGATCGAGCGCACCGAGCTCGGGATCAGCGCGGTCGGCTTCGACATCACGCCGAGCAAGCTCGTCCAGGGCGCGCTGCTCGAGGCCGATCGCCGCAAGGACGAGTTCCTCGCCACCCTGTCGCACGAGCTGCGCAACCCGCTGACCCCGCTCAAGGTCGCGCTCGACGTCGTCAAGCTCGCCGGCGACGACCGCGGCCAGATCGACCGGACCTGGGGGATCATGGAGCGCCAGGTCGCGCAGCTGACCCAGCTGGTCGACGACCTGCTCGATCTGTCGCGGATCGCCCAGGGCAAGATCGAGCTCGATCGCGCGCTGATCGATCCGACGCAGATCGTCGAGGCCGCGGTCGAATCCACGCGCCCGCTGTTCCAGCAGCGCCGCCACCAGCTCACGGTCGACCTGCCGCGGGTCGCGAGCAGCATCGCCGGCGATCGCTCCCGGCTGACCCAGGTGCTCACCAACGTCCTCAACAACGCGGCGAAGTACACCCCGCCGGGTGGCCACATCGCGCTCGCGGTCGACGTCGACCACGCGCGCGACGTGCTGCAGATCCGGGTCCGCGACAACGGCGACGGCATCGCGCCCGACCTGCTGCCGCGGATCTTCGAGATCTTCGTGCAGAGCCGCGCCCGGCGCCACGCCCAGGGCGGGCTCGGCATCGGCCTCAACCTCGTGCAGCGGCTGGTCAAGCTCCACGGCGGCACGGTGGCGGCGTCGAGCCCCGGCCCCGGCCAGGGCAGCGAGTTCACGATCGAGCTTCCGATCTCCACCGATCAGGCAGCCCCGTGACTCCCGGCCTGCCGGTGCAGGTGCACGTCGTGCACGAGGCATCGTGATGGCCAAGCATCGCGTCCTGGTCGTCGATGACTACCCCGATTCGGCGGAGACCACGTGCACGCTGCTGGCGATGCTCGGCCACGAGTGCCGGTTCGCGGTCTGCGGCAAGGACGCCTTGATCGAGGCCGCGACGTTCGAGCCCGACATCGCGATCCTCGACATCGGGCTTCCGGATCTCAGCGGCTTCGAGCTCGCCGCCGCGCTTCGCGCCCAGCTCGCCGGCAAGCCGCTCTACCTCGCCGCGGTCACCGGCTGGGGGCAACCCGAGGACCGCGCGCGGGCGTTCGCCGCCGGGTTCGACGAGCACTTCCTCAAGCCCGCCGATCGGAGGACGCTGACGGCGATCCTCGAGCACGCCGACTGCGCGCGGGCGGCGGCGGTGGCCCGGGGCGTCACCGCGGACGCGCCCGAGCGATCGTGAGCAGGCTACTTCGCCATCACGCCGGCCCAGGCCTGCCGCGCCGACTGCTGGACCATCCGCCAGCGATGCGGATCGCCGTGCAGGATCGACGACAGGAAGTTCTTGGCCTGCTTGGCCGAGATGTGCGGTGGCAGCGGCGGGACCTCGGGATCGACGTGGCACTCGACGACGATCGGCCTGCGGGCGCGGACCGCCTCGTCGAGCGCGGGCGCGATCTGCTCGGGCTTGTCGACCTCGATGCCGTCGAGGCCGAGCAGCTGGGCGTACCTGGCGTAGGGGAACGCGGGCAGGTTCTGCGATGCATCGAACTTCGGGTCGCCGGCCAGCACGCGCTGCTCCCAGGTCACCATGTTGAGATCACCGTTGTTGAGCACGATCACGATCAGCCGCGGGTCGGCCCACTCGCGGTAGTGCGCCGCGACCGTGATCAGGACGCCGTTGCCGATCATCTGCATCGCGCCGTCGCCGACCGCCGCGACCACCGGTCGGTCGGGGTGCGCGAACTTGGCGGCCGCGGCGTACGGCATCGCCGGCCCCATCGTCGCCAGGTTGCCCGACAGCGACGCCATCATCCCCGGGCGGATCTTGAGGTCGCGGGCCCACCAGCTGGCGCACGACCCCGAGTCCGCGGTCAGGATCGCGTTGTCGGGCAGCCGCGGAGACAGCTCCCAGAACACGCGCTGCGGGTTGATCGGATCGGCGGCAGCCATCGCGCGGGCCTCCGTCACCTTCCAGCCGTCGGCGACCCAGCCCTCGATGTCGGTGCGCCAGCGCCGGTCGTCCTTGCGGATCAACAGCGGCAGCAGCGCGCGCAGGGTCTGCGCCGCGTCGCCATGCAGGCTGACGTCCATCGGGTAGCGCAGCGACAGCATGCGCGGCGACAGATCGATCTGCACCCCGCGCGCCTTGCCCTCCTCGGGCAGGAACTCGACGTAGGGGAACGCCGAGCCGACCATCAGCAGCGTGTCGCAGTGCTTCATCATCCTGTCGCTCGCCTCGGTGCCGAGCAGGCCGATCGAGCCGGTGACGAACGGCAGGTCGTCGGGCAACACCGCCTTGCCGAGCAGCGCCTTGGCGACGCCGGCGCCGAGCGTGTCGGCGACCGCGACGACCTCGTCGGCCGCGCCGAGCGCGCCGGCGCCGACCAGCATCGCGACCTTGTTGCCGGCGTTGAGCACCTCGGCCGCGGCCGTGAGGTCGTGCGCCGCGGGGACGACGATGCCGCGGTGGTGGCCGATCCCCGTCAGCGTCATGTCGTGCGCGTGCGGCGTGTCGACCGCGTCGAGCTCCTGGACGTCGTGCGGGATGATCACGCAGGTCACGACCCGCTCGGCGAACGCGATCCGCATCGCGCGGTCGATCTGGTGGCGCGCCGCCACCGGGTGCGTGCACTCGTGGACGTAGTGGTGGGCGACGTCCTTGAACAGCGAGATCAGGTCGACCTCCTGCTGGTAGTCGGCGCCGATCGCGGTGCGCGCCGACTGGCCGACGATCGCGACCACCGGCTGGTGGTCCATCTGGGCGTCGTAGAGGCCGTTGAGCAGGTGGATCGCGCCCGGCCCCGAGGTCGCCATGCACACCCCGACCTCGCCGGTGAACTTGGCGTGCGCGCAGGCCATGAACGCCGCGGCCTCCTCGTGGCGCGGCTGGATGAACCGGATCCGGCCGTCGGCGCGGTCGAGCGCGCCCATCAGGCCGTTGATGCCGTCGCCGGGGTAGCCGTAGATCGTGCGGACCCCCCACGCGTACAGCCGCTGGATGATGTGGTCGCTGACCGTCTGCGCCATGACCGCGGTACTGCAGTCGACGTGCCCGCGCGCACGGTGCGATGCCGCCGCTGCGGGCCGCCGCGCCGTGCGTTCGAGACGCGATGTGCAGCGGGTGACCACCCAGGGCGCGCGGAGGCGCCGCGCGGGCCGGTGCCGGAGCCGCTCCCGGGCCGTTCGCGCCGGGAGCAGATCTCGCAATGACGCCTCGCAGGATGAGCCGCGTCATCGTGATCACCGGAGGCACCGCGGGCGTCGGCCGCGCCACCGCGCGGCGGTTCGCCACGGCCGGCGATGCGGTCGCGGTGCTGGCGCGCGGCCCGGCCGGGCTGGCCGCCACCGTCGCCGACATCGAGGCGCTTGGCGGGCGCGGCCTCGGCATCGCCGTCGACGTCGCCGACGCCGTGCAGGTCGAGGCCGCCGCGGACCAGATCGAGCGCGAGCTCGGGCCGATCGACGTCTGGATCAACAACGCGATGGTCACCGCGGTCGGCCCGGTCGAGGCGATCGCGCCCGCCGAGTTCCAGCGCATCACCGACGTCTGCTACCACGGCTTCGTGTGGGGCACGCGCGCGGCGCTGCTCCGCATGCGGCGGCGCAACCGCGGCACGATCCTCCAGGTCGGCTCGGCGCTGGCCTACCGATCGATCCCGCTGCAGGCCGCGTACTGCGGCGCCAAGCACGCGATCGCCGGCTTCACCGACTCGCTGCGCAGCGAGCTGCTCCACGACGGCGTCCCGATCGCCTTGTGCATGGTGCAGCTGCCGGCGGTCAATACGCCGCAGTTCGACTGGTGCGTCAACCGGATGGACCGGGCGCTGCAGCCGGTGCCGCCGATCTTCCAGCCCGAGATCATCGCCGAGGCGATCCACCACCTGTCGCGCCACCCCCGGCGCGAGGTGTTCCTCGGCTGGCCGGCGATCAAGGCGATCGTCGGCAACAAGCTCGTGCCCGGGCTCGCCGATCGCGTCCTGGCGTCGCAGGGCTACCGCGGCCAGCTCACCGACGAGCCCAACCCGCACGCCGCCGCGAACCTGTTCGCGCCGGTGCCCGGCGACCACGGCGCGCACGGCCGGTTCGACGCCCAGGCGCGGTCGCGTGATCCGATCGCGCGGGTCGCCACCGTGCTCGGCGGCGCCGGCGTGCAGGCCGCGGTCGTCGCAGGCGTCGCCGTGCTCGGCGCCGCGGCGTTCGGCGCCCTGCGCTGGGCCGTCCGGCGGCGGTGAGCGCCGCAGCGGTCACGCCGGGCCGGACCGGCCGGCGACGCGCGCGATGAACCCGGCGAGCGCGGCCCCGTAGCCGTCGCGGCCAGCGCGGCGCGTGCCTCGCTACTTGCAGACCACGGCGCCGAGCACCGTGGTGCACACCGAGACGTGGTTCCGCGTCACGTCGATCAGGAACTTATCGAGGAAGTCCGCGACCACGTCGGCCTCGACGTCGTCGAGGATCTTGTCGTGGTCGAGGATGCCGCCGTCGAGGATCGACAGGTCGTTGAGGTCGCCGGACAGGATCGTCAGCTCGTTGTCGCTGAGGATCCTGAGGTCGTCGATCGTCACCGTGATCGGGAACAGCGAGATCGATCCGTGGCAGGTCACGACGTGGATGCTGGTGTCGTTCAGGCACTGGAAGCTCGTGGTGTCCTGCGTGACCGCCGCGGCCGGCGGCTCCGCGGCGTCACCGGCGGTGACGCATCCCGCGGCGAACATCAGCATCAAGGCGCGGATCGACATGAAGACCTCCAGTGAAACTTGCGAGAGTGCCAGTGCGCGATGGAGAGAGAGTGTCAAAGACAGGGTTGCACGAGGCGATGAGCTGCCCATGCGTTCCGGTTACGGTTCACGCCGTTCTAACCGCGTCGTCGTCAGCCGCGGGCGATCGCCGCCTTGTCCGCGGCGACGGCGGCGGCGCGTCCGGGATGCAGGGGGCGAGACCGTGGCTCGGGTTGCAACTTTCGGCCGAGATCCAGCCGGCCGGAACTATCCGTGGCGGGGGGACCCTGTGCGCAGGCGCTCGATTTGCCGCGCACACGTGACGAACGTACGTGATCCACCGAGCGGATCGTTGCGCCGCCCGGCGGCCGACTGATACTGCGAAGGAGCGGATGGACTGGACGTTTTACGATGCGAGTGGCCGCGCAGTGGCGTATTGCGACGACGGCCGGCTCATCTACTCGTTCGGCGGCGTCGCCTTGGCCTATCTCGAAGGCGACTCGGTGTACGCGTTCAACGGCCAGCACCTGGGCTGGTGGGATCGCGGCTGGGTGCGCGATCACCACGGCGCGTGGGTGCTCTTCACCGAGCTCGCCGTCGGCGGTCCGGCCCTGCCGGCGAGGCAAGGACGGCCGGCCAAGGCGTTCAAGAACACGCCGCCGGCGCTCGCGTTCAAGCACGTCAAGCCGGTGCCGGTGGCGGGCGGCCTCGGCTGGTCGTCGCGGTCCGGCGCGCAGTTCTTTCAGGCGACGCGCTGAGCGCCGGCTACGGCGCGGCCAGGCGTGCCCCCGAGCCGGGCGGCACGCAGGTGAACGTCACCTCCTGGCCTGGCGTGGCGGCCAGGGCGCGCAGCGCGCCGTCGGACAGGGCGGTGCCGCCGCCCGAGGGCACGAAGCTGCCGCCGGCCGGATCGAACACGAAGCCGCGGACCGTGCCGCCCTGCGCGACCCGGGCCACCAGCTCGCACTCCTTGACCGTGCCGCCGAGCACCTTGGACGTGAACGAGGCCCGCGCGCGCTGCTCGAGCAGCGTGATCCGCGGCCCGACCGCGGCGGCGTTACCGCCGGTCAGCGTGACCTGCTGGCCGACGATCGGCGCCAGGTCGCTGTCGAACGCGAGCACGAACTGCTCGACGTCGCGCCGCGTGCGGTCCGGGTTGATCAGCGGGAACCCGGCGGTGAGCTGCGGGTGGAACACCAGCGCGGTGAAGAACCGGAACATGGTGTCGAGCGAGCCGTCATTGGTGAACCCGAAGCCGCGGATCTGATCGCCGGTGTTGCCGCTGTCCGGCGCGTCGAAGGTCTCGACCTTGGGCACGCCGAACATTCCGACCTTGGCGTACATGTTGCGCAGGTGGGGGATCTTGAAGATCTGGCCGATCACGCCCTCGAACGACCCGCGCTTGCTGGTGCCGAACTCGCCCTCGGCGGGGTCGACCTCGTGGCAGCCGTTGCAGCTGAAGCCCTGGAAAGTCGAGAGGATGCCGCCGAGGATCGGTACGGCGAGGCCGTCGGAGGCGCGCGAGCCGAAGTAGAAGTTACGGCCGGCCGCCTGCGAGCTGGTCAGCGAGTTGTCGAGGTTGCGCACCGGATTGGGCGGCGGCACGACCTGGAGCTGGAAATCGGTGAACGCCTGCATCTGCGCCCCGGGCGGCTGGTCGACGCTGCCGACCAGGCCCTGGAACGCGACGATGAAGTTGTCGAACGACAGGTGCGGGTCGAACGCGTCCTCGCCGAAGAACCCGTTGGAGCGGTCGCCGCGCCAGTGCATCGCGCCCGAGGTCGACAGGCCGCGCAGGGTCTGCGTGGTCATCGGTCCCTTCATCGGATGGAAATCGTCGGCTCGGCCGGTGCCGTTGATCGCGCCGCGGAACCCGAACAGCAGCTTGCCGGTGGTGATCGCCAGCGGGTCGCCCAGGTTGATCGGGATCGGGTTCTTGCGGACGACGTCGTCGGGGTTGCCCAGGTCCCACGCGAGGTCGTCCTGGTCACCGAAGATGTGGCAGCTGGCGCACGACGCCTCGCCGTTGCCCGAGAACCGCGTCGCGTCGTACAGCATCGGCCGGCCGGCGACGACCGAGCCCGGCTCCGGGTTGGGCAGCGGCAGCGCGGCGATCTCGTGGCGCGCCGCGACGTCGACGACCTTGATCGCGTTGTCGAACCGGGTCATCACGTACATCCGGCCGCGCGCCTCGTCGAGCGCCAGGCCGCTCGGGCCGCCGCCGGTCACGGTGATGTAGTTGCCGCTGATCTGCCGCGGATCGAAGCTGTTGGCGCGGAGCTGTGCGGTGTCGAACACGCCGATCTTGCTCGAGCCGAACGCGGCGACGAACAGCGTCTTGCCGTCGCCGGTCACCGTCATGTCGAGCGGGATCGCCAGGCTGTGGTCCTTGGTCGTCGGATCGAAGCCGGGCTGGCCCGCCAGCTTGGTGTAGTCGATGTGCTTGTTGAGGTGGATCGGCGTGACGGCGCCGCCCGAGATGATCGTGACGTGGGTCTCGGCGAGGTGGCCCTGCACGGTGTGGCCGCCGAACTGCCCGGGGCCTTCGAACCGGACCTCGTTGTGCGCGTCGGTGTTCGACACGTAGAGCTCGCCGGTCGCGGGGTTGGTGACCATGTTGAACAGCGTCGTGCCGACGTGCGCGAACGACGCGGTCTGGGTCAGCGCGTTGGCGTCGATCGCGAACACGTCGCGATCGGGCAGCTGGAACCGGACCGCGTGGTCCCAGACCCGGTGGAGCTCGTCCTCCCAGTGGCCGGTGGCGTTGTTGAACTTGACGATCAGCGCGACGTGCGGCGCCGGCTTGCCCTCGAAATTGGTCGCCGGTCCGGGGTTACCGCCCGGCGACACCGAGCCGTTGCGGTTGACGCACGGCGTGGCGGGGTGGAAGCCCTCGCACACCAGCGGATCGATCACGACGGTGGTCTGGTTGCCGGTCTTGAACCCGGCGGCGTAAACCGTGTTGCGATCCGGGCTGACCGCCAGCGCGCGCGGCGTGTCGGTGAACAGGCTCAGGATCTTGACCGGCGTGCCGCCGACCGTGTTGCCGAGCTGCGCCGGATCGAACACCCAGACGTCGGCGCGCGGCACCGACGGCGTGGTCAGCTGCGGATCGCCCGCGCCGGGGACGCCGGCGAGCGACGGATCGGTGCGCTGCTGGCCGCGGTGCGCGGTGGTGATGAACGCGCGGCCGGTCGCGCCGGCGAACACGACGTCGCGCGGCTCGTCGCCCACGAGCAAGGTCCGCGCGACGTGCGGCGTGCCGGACAGGGTCACGATGCTGACGCTGTCGGACAGGTGGTTGACCACCCAGACCTCGTCGCCGGTCCGCGCCGCGACCGCGACCGGCTCGAGGCCGACCGGGACGCGCGCGGCGAACACCGGACCGGTGTCCGTGAGATCGAAGATCTCGAGCGACGCGTTGGGGGTGTTGACGGCGAATAGCCGCGTGCCGTCGGGCGACATCGCGATCGGGCGGACCTGGCCGCTCTCGAATTCGACGAACGACGGCGCCGTCACGGCGGCAGGCGTTGCCTGCTGCTCGCTGGGGCCGGAAGCGGAGGAAGAAGCCGACGGAGACGACTGACAGGATGCGGCGCATAGCAACGCGCCGACGAACCGCGCACGATCGTGCATTGTGACCTCCCGCAAGGAAAGAATTGCCGGGTCCGGAAACTGCTCTATAGCTTCGCCCGACGACGATCGCACACGGCTTGACGTATAGCTAACGCGCCGGACGCGCCGTCACGGCGACTCGGGTGTGCCGGCCCGCGCTCCGGAAAATGCTCAGGGCCGCCCCCCCATGTCGTCGACGTACGAGCTCGCGATCGAGCGCGTGCCGACGTCGGCCAGGATGCCGAGGATCAGCAGCACCAGGAACGCCATCGCGGCGGCGAACGTCAGCCGGTGGACCGGCCGGCCGCCGGCGAGGTGCATGAAGAACGCGAGCACGAGCAGCGCCTTGGCGCCGGCGATCGCCAGCGCGACGACCAGGCCCCAGCCGCCGGTGACCGCGCGCGACGCGAACAAGGTCAGCGTGGCGAGCACGATCAGCGCGAGCCAGACCAGCACGTAGCCGAGCGCGCCGGGGGCGTGCTCGTCGGAGGACAGTTCGTCGTCGGACAGTTCGTCGTTGGGGCGTGCCATGAAAGTCCGCCGATCAGCCGATCAGGTAGAGCAACGGCCAGAGGAAGATCCACACCAGGTCGACCAGGTGCCAGTACAGCCCGCCGAGCTCGAGCGCGATGTGCGAGCCCGGCGTGAAGTCGCCGCGGTGCGCGCGCACGGTCAACCACGCGAGCATGACGAGGCCGCCGGTGACGTGGAGCGCGTGCAGCCCGGTCAGCAGGTAGTACAGCGTGACGTAGAGCACCGCGCCGTGGGCGGCGAGCCCTTCGTAGGTGTAGTAGCCGCCGGGCGCGATGCCCTCGGCGAGGTGCTCGGCGTACTCGACTGCCTTGAGCACGTCGAACGTCAGGCCCATCGCCATGGTCGCGACCAGCAGCAGCACGGTGTCCCGCCGGCGGCCGCGCCGCGTGGCGTGGATCGCCAGCGCCATGGTCAGGCTCGAGGTCAGGAGGATGTACGTGTTGACCGTGCCGATCACCAGGTTGGCGTGGGTCGACGCGGCGTGGAACTCGACGGGGTAGGCCAGCCGGTAGGCGGCGTACAGCGCGAGCAGGCCGGCGAACAGCAGCGACTCGCTCGACAGGAACACCCACATGCCGAGCCGCGCCGTGACGTGCTGGCGCTCCAGCGAGTCGTACTGGATCTGGACGGCCGGGACGCGGGCGGGCGCGGTCATGTCGACACCGGGGGGACCTCGTCGGGAGGCGGCTCGTCATACGCGTACGGCCCGCGGGTGGGGTCCAGCGGCGTCACGAAGTTGTGGACCGGCGGCGGCGACGGCGAGCGCCACTCGAAGCCGCGCGAGCCCCACGGGTTGGCCGGGGCCCGCGCGCCCCAGCGCAGCGAGATCAGGAGGTACGCCAGGGTCAGGATCAGCGCGGTGGCGAGCAGGTAGGCGCCGAGCGACGACGCGACGTTGAGGATGTGGAACCGCACCGGGTAGCTGTAGTAGCGCCGCGGCATGCCCGCGTTGCCGAGCAGGAACTGCGGCACGAACGTCAGGTTGAACCCGGCGAACACCAGGAACGCCGACACCAGGCCCCAGCGCTCGGGGTACATCCGGCCGAACATCTTCGGGAACCAGTAGTGGATCGCGCCGAGGAACGCGGTCAGCGTGCCGCCGATCATGATGAAGTGGAAGTGCGCGACGACGAAGTAGGTGTCGTGCCACGGCACGTCGAGCGACGTGGTCGCGACCGCGATGCCGGTCATCCCGCCGAACGCGAACAGGTAGACGAACGCGAAGAAGTACAGCATCGGCGTGTTGAACGTGATCGACCCGCGGTACAGCGTGGAGATCCAGGTGAAGACCTTGATCGCCGAGAAGATCGCCACGAACATCGAGAGCAGGCCGAACACCCCGGCGTCGAACTGCGAGATCCCGGCGACGAACAGGTGGTGGCCCCAGGTCAGAAACCCGATGAACGCGATGCCGAGCGACGAGTACGCGAGCGCGCGATACGACGACTGGTGCTTCTTCGAGAACGTCGGGACGATCTCGCTGATCACGCCCATCGCCGGCAGGATCATGATGTAGACCGCCGGGTGCGAGTAGAACCAGAACAGATGCTCGAACAGCACCGGATCGCCGCCGAGCGCGGGGTCGAAGATCCCCATGTGGAGCGCGTGATCGAGCGCGACCAGGGTCACCGCGAGCCCGAGCACCGGCGTCGCGATCACCTGGATCACGCTGGTCGCGTAGATCGCCCACACGAAGATCGGCATGTCGTGCCAGCGCAGGCCGCGGGTCCGCAGCATGTGCGTGGTCGCGATGAAGTTGAGCCCGGTCATGATCGACGACACACCGAGCACGAACACGCCGAACGCGACCGGGGCGACGTCGGTCGGTGACACCGTCGAGTACGGCGCGTAGAACGTCCAGCCCGTATCGGCGCCGCCGTGGACCATGCCCCACAGCGTGAGCGCCGCGCCGGTGCAGTAGACGTAGAAGCTGGCGAGGTTGATGCGCGGGAACGCGAGGTCCTTGGCGCCGAGCATCATCGGCAGACAGAAGTTGCCGAACACCGCGGGGATCGCCGGGATCATGAACATGAACACCATGACCACGCCGTGCAGCGTGAACATCCGGTTGTAGGTCATCGGCGACATCAGCGCCGGGCCCGGCGTGAGCAGCTTGGTGCGCAGGATCATCGCGAACGTGCCGCCGAGGATCAGCGCGAGCGTGACCGCGACCAGGAACATCAGCGCGATCCGCTTGTGGTCGGTCGTGGTCAGCCACGATCGGATCCCGGGCTCGGCGCGCAGGTAGTCGAGCTCGACCGCGGCGGGCTCGGCGCCCAGGGGCGGCGCTGGCGCCGGCGGCGGCGGCTCGGGCGACGCGGGTTCCGGGGGCACCACGGTCAGGGTCATCGCGCACCTCCAGGGACCGAGCCGGGGACCACACCCGCGGCGCGTCCGGGTCCCGGACCGGCGGCGGGCGCCTCGCGGAACTCGAGCGGCACGGCGGGCGGCGGCACGACCTGGGCCGGAGAGACCTCGCGCAGCGAGCGGATCAGCTCGAGGATCGCCGAGGTCTCCTCGGGGGTCAGCACACCCTGGTACGACGGCATCACGGCCGGGAACCCCGCGGCGATCACCGCGCGTGGCTCCATCATCGACTGGGTCAGGTAGGCCTCGTCGATCAGCACCTCGCCGCCGTCGGCGGTCCGGCGGCGCTGGCCGAACACGCCGGCCCAGGTCGGGCCGATGAACGCCGAGCCGTCGAGCGAGTGGCAGCGCAGGCAGCCGCGGTCGGCGGCGACCTGGCGGCCGCGCTCGGCGAGCCCGTGGCCGTCGCCCTTGGCGCCCGGCAGCACGAGCGGCGCGCGGGCGGCGTCGAGCCAGCGCGCGTAGTCGTCGCCGGTGAGCGCGACGACCTGGCCGCGCATCAGCGAGTGCCGGGCGCCGCAGTACTCGGCGCACAGGATCTCGGACGTGCCGGGCTCGATCGCCTCGAACCACGCGGTCAGCGCGCGGCCGGGGACGACGTCCTGCTTGATCCGGAACTGCGGGACATAGAAGCTGTGGATCACGTCGCGCGAGGTCATGATCAGCTTGACCGGCCGGCCGACCGGCACGACGAGCACGTCGGTCGACGTCGGGCCCGAGGGATACGCGAACTTCCACATCCACTGCTTGGCGGTGACGTAGATCGGCATCGCGTCGGGCGGCGGGTTCTGGATCTTGCGGTACTGGATGAACCCGACCAGCCACCAGGCGCAGAACATCGCGAGCAGGCCGCCGAACACCACGACCTCGAGCCAGATCGGCAGGATCACCCGGGGGGTCAGCGGGATCGCGGCGCTGCGCCGGCGATACCGGATCAGGAACACCGCGGTGACCAGCGCGGCGATGGTGACACCGGCGATCGTGGTCAGGATCACCGTGTAGTGCAGGGTGTCGATCTCGCGCGCGATCGACGAGCTCTGCGGCGGCAGCGCCAGCGCGTTGCGGAGCAGCTCGTTCACGGCACGCTCGCTCCCCGCGCCCGCCGGATCTCGTGGCGGACCAGCACCGAGAACATCACGGCGACGATCACGAAGATCATCGCGCCGCCGAGCTTCATGAACCGCGCGACGAACAGGCCGTAGCGCCGGGTCGCGGGATCGTACTGGAAGCAGCGCAGCGCGATCTTGTCGCCGATCGATCCGGTCTTGCCAGCGGAGGCCTCGAGCAGCGAGAGCTTGAGATCGCGCGGCGCGTAGTCGACGCCGTAGAGGTAGCGCGAGATCACTCCGTCGGGCGTGAGCACGAACACGACCGCGGGGTGGGCGATCGCGCCGGTCCGCGGATCGCGCTGGAACGCAAAGCCGAGCCGGTCGGTCAGCGCGCCCACGCTCCACGCATCGCCGACCAGGAACGGCCACACGGCAGGATCGACGGTCTCGCGCCCGAGCCGGCCGAGCACGCTGGCCTGCTTGCGCGCCGCCTGGTCGATCCGCTCGGTGGTGTCGAAGCTGATCGTCGCGACCCGGTACTGGCGGCCGAGCTGGAAGCCCTGGCGCTCGAGGGTCTGCATCGCCCCCGCCGCGCTGTCGAGCACGAGGCTGCACAGCTGCGGGCACTCGTAGTAGGCGAGCACGAGCAGCACCGGGTGGACGCCGTCGAACAGCGAGCGCAGCGGGGCGCGCCGGCCGGTCGAATCGACGAACATCAGGTCGAGCGGCAGCCGGTCGCCGAGGTGCTCGGTCACGTCGCTGCGCTCGGCCCAGGCAGGCGTCCCGGGGGCGGGCGCCGCCGTGTCGGCCCGGGGCACGGGCGGGAGCTCGCCCGGGCTCGCCGCGGCCACGCCGCCGGCCAGCATCGCGAGCGCGATCGCGCCGGCGCGGGTCACTGGCCGATCTCCCCGACGGCGGCCCCGGGAGCCGCGCGCGTGCCGCGGATCAGCCGCGGGTCGGCGACCACCGCGTCGATCGCGCGATCGATCGGGATCCGGATCACGCCGGCGCGGCGGTCGATCCAGTCGTAGCCCTCGAGCCGGCGCTCGCCGGCGGCGCGGACGTCGTCACCGGCGTTCGCGCGGTCGAACAGCACGCGCTCGAGCGGGGACGGCGCGGCGGCCGCGCGCTCGGCCGCGGACGGCGGCAGCACCAGCCACCATGCGATCGCGACCAGCCCCGCGGTGATCACCACGATGGCCACGCCGATCGTCCAGAGCGCGCCGGGGCGCAGCCGCTCGGGTTCCTGGGAAATCGCGGGTTCGATCATGTTCCCTCGTAGTCGATCGCGGCGGGCAGCCGCGGGTCATCGGTCGCGATCGCCTCGCGGCTGCGCGGCCGCGCGGCGGCCACCGCGGTCGCCAGGCCGAGCACCGCGCACGGCGCGGCGAGATCGAGCCAGTGCAGCGAGATCGTCGGGTGCAGCGCCGGCATCACCAGCCAGAGCATGTCGACGTAGTGCATCACCACGAGCCAGCCGCCCGCGATCGCGAGCAGCGTGGGCCGGCGCTTGAGCGGCTTGGACAGCAGCGCGAAGAACGGCAGCGCGAAGTGGCCGATCACGATCACCCAGAACACCGCGCCCCACTCGCTCGCGCCGCGCGCGACGTACCACGGCACCTCGTCGGGCTTGTTGCCGATCCAGATGATGATGCCCTGCGAGAACTCCATGTAGGCCCAGAACACCAGGAACGCGAACATCAGGCGGCCGAGCGCGCCGGTGTGGCTGCCCCGGACGCTCGCGGCGACCGCGGGGACCCGCCGGGCGGCGCGCGCGATCACGGCGACCAGCGCGAGCGCGCCGACGAAGCCGGCGGCGAAGTAGCGCAGGCCGAAGATCGACGAGTACCACAGCGGCGTCACCGACATCAGCCAGTCGAACGCCGCGAACGTCACGGTCAGCCCGACGACCGGGAACCCGGCGGCCGACAGCCCGCGGGCGCGGGACCGCGCGCCCGGATCGCCGCCGCGCCGGCCCCAGCGCACGAGCAGCTCGTCGAGCGCGATCCACACCGCGAGGAACACCACGGCGCGGATCACCCAGAACGTCGGGTTCAGGTAGGGCGCCTTGTGGGCGAGCCGGGCGAGCGACTCGGCGTCGAGGCCGGGCGGCCCGGCCGGCAGCGCGGCCCACGGATACAGCCGGTCGATCGACAGCGCGATCGGCACGAACAGCACCGCGAGCACCGGCAGGCTGCCCGAGACCGCTTCGGTGAAGCGCTGCAGCACGATCGTCCAGCGCGCCTCGATCGCGTGGCCCATCATCAGGAAGATCAGCGCGCCGATCGCGATCGAGGCCGCGAACGCCCACGCGGTCAGGTACGAGAACGCCGCCTGGGTCGAATCGGTGGCAAAGCCCACCACCATCGCGATCGCGCCGAGCGCGCCGAGCGCGCCCGCGCCGAACACCAGCTGGCGCCGGGTCATCGCCCACCTCCGGGCACGTCGCCGGGCATCCCGCCGGGCAACTGGCGGGTCGCGTCGTCGCGGGTGGCCGGCGGCAGCGCATCGAGCCGCGCGGTCCACGCCAGCTCGAGCGTGCGCACGTAGGCGACCACCGCCCAGCGGTCGCCGGCGGTCAGCAGCTTGGCGTACGACGGCATCACGCCGTAGCCGTCGGTGATCACGCGGTACAGCGCGCCGGGGACCAGCGCGGTGATCCGCGGCTCGTGCAGCGACGGCGGCCGGCGGCGCTGCATGTGGTGCGCGACCGCGCTGTCGCCGTCGCCCGCGACGCCATGGCAGGTCGCGCACACGATGTTGAAGCGGTTGCGGCCGCGGTCGAGCAGCGCGCGGGTCACCGGCACCGGCAGCTCGTCGAGATCGCCGCCGCCGGGCGCGCGCCCGGTGCGCTTGGCCGCGTCGGGGATCCACTCGCGCGGCACGGTGCCCGCCGGCAGCGGCCGCATCGCCCGGCCGTCGGGGAACAGCTCGGTGTCGCCGTACGGCAGGAGCTTGGGCTGCGTGATCATCCGCGACCAGTCCGGCGTTGCCTCGCCGTTGTCGCAGCCGGTGGCGCCGGCCGCGCCGGCCGCGGCGAGCCCCGCCCCCGCGAGCGCGAGCAGCATCGCGCGCGGCGTCATCGCGCGTCCTCCCGCGTGTCCCGCCAGCCCGGCCGGTCGGGGCGGTCCGCGGCGTCGAGCCACAGCACGCGCAGCGCGCCCGCCGCGCCGAGCGCCGTGGTGATGTCGATCCGGCCCTGCGCGTCGTCGATCGCCGGGAGCGCCGCGTCGCCGGCGCCGACCGCGACCCAGAACCGGTCGATCGTTGCGCGGTCGAAGCCGTCGATCTCGAACACCGGGTCCCACAGCCGCGGCAGCCCGCCGAGGACGATCGCGCTGAGCAGCGCCGCCGCCGAGGCGCACAACACCGCCATCTCGAACGTGATCGGCAGGAACGCCGGGGCCGAGTGGTACGGCCGGCCACCGATGTTCAGCGGGTAGTCGACCACGTTGATCCACCACTGCAAGAGGTATGCGCCGCCGCCGCCGGCGAGCGCGGCGGCGAGCACGATCCACGACAGCCACGAGCGCCGGACACCGAGCAGCTGGCGCAGCCCGGCGACCTCGTACGGCGTGAACGCGTCCAGCCGCGACATCCCGCTGCCGGCGAGCGCGCGGATCCCGTCGAGCAGCGCCGGACCGGAGGAGAACTCCGCCATCAACACCGGCCGCGCCGAGGCCGCCCGCGTCACCGCCGCACCTCCTCGTGCACCATCTCGGCGCGCATCTGCTTCAGCTCGGTGACCGGCACGAACGGCACCACGCGGAGGAAGGCCAGGAACAAAAGGCCGAAGAACCCGAGCGTGCCGGCGAGGATGCCGAGGTCGACCCAGGTCGGGATGAAGATGTACCAGGACGACGGCAGGAAGTCGCGCGACAGCGAGACCACGATGATCTCGAAGCGCTCGAACCACATCCCGATGCTGACCAGCACCGAGACCGCGAACAGCACCACCGGGCTGCGCCGCATCCGCCGCGACCAGAACACCTGGGTCGCGACGCAGTTGCAGAACAGCATCAGCCAGTAGGCCCACGCGTACCAGCCGAACGGCCGGTTCACGATCTGCTGGTAGACCTCGTAGCGATCGCCCGAGTACCACGCCGTGAACAGCTCCGCGATGTACGAGTAGGCGACGATCCAGCTGGTGATCAGCAGCATCTTGGCCGCGGCGTCGAGGTGGCGCGGCGTGATCACGTTGTAGAGCCCGAACACCCGGCGCGCCGGCAGGATCAGGATCAACACCATCGCGAACCCCGACAGGATCGCGCCGGCGACGAAGAACGGCGGGAAGATCGTCGAGTGCCAGCCGGGCAAGATCGTGCTCGCGAAGTCGAGGCTGACGATCGAGTGCACCGACAGGACCAGCGGCGTCGCCAGCCCCGCCAGGAGCAGGTACGCGACGTGGTAGTGCCGCCACTGCCGCACCGAGCCGCGCCAGCCGAGCGCGAAGATGCCGTAGATGATCCGGCGCGTCCGGCTCGGCGCGCGATCGCGCAGCGCGGCGAGGTCGGGGACCAGGCCGAGGTACCAGAACATCACCGACACGGAGAAGTACGTCGTGACCGCGGCGGCGTCCCACGGCAGCGCGCTGCGGACCTGCGGCCAGGTGTCCATCACGCTCGGGTACGGGAACAGCCAGTACGCGAACCACGGCCGGCCGAGGTGGAGCAGCGGGAACAGCCCGGCCTGCATCACCGCGAACAGCGTCATGCCCTCGGTGAACCGGTTGATCGACGTCCGCCAGCGCTGCTCGAGCAAGAGCAGGATCGCCGAGATGAACGTGCCGGCGTGGCCGATCCCGATCCACCACACGAAGTTGATGATCCCGAAGCCCCACGCGACCGGGATGTTGTTGCCCCACAGGCCGATGCCGCGCAGCACGGTCAGCGTGACCATCACGAGCAGGTTCAGGGTCAGAAGGCCGCAGATCGCGAACCCGATCTTCCAGGCCCGCGTCATCGGCCGCCAGGTCGTCGACAGCAGCTGATCGGACAGCTCGGTGTCGCTCGGCCGTCCGACCAGCACGTCGTCGGTGTCGTGTGCGATCGCCGCGGGCGCGCTCATCCGTGACCTCCGTGGCGGTCGCCGGCCGCGCCATCCGCGGTGCCGTCGAGGGCCGGGTTCGGGTTCCGGATCCGCGCGAGGTACTGCGTGCGCGGCACGGTGCCCTGATCGTGCAGCACCGCGTAGCTGTGCGGCCGGTGGCGGTGCTCGACCACCGGCGCCTGCGGATCGGTCAGCGAGCCGAACGTGATCGCGCGGGTCGGGCACGCCTGCTGGCATGCGGTCTGGACCTCTTCGGGACCGATCGGCCGGTCGGCGACCCGCGCGTCGATCTCGGTGCGGCGGATCCGCTGCACGCAGTAGGTGCACTTCTCCATCACGCCGCGGTCGCGCACCGTGACGTCGGGGTTCTTGCCGAGCACGCGCAGGCTGCGGTGGTCCTTGTAGTCGAACCAGTTGAACCGCCGGACCTTGTACGGACAGTTGTTCGAGCAGAACCGCGTGCCGATGCAGCGGTTGTAGGTCATCTCGTTGAGCCCGTCGGGGCTGTGGCTCGTGGCCTCGACCGGGCAGACGTACTCGCACGGCGCGCGCTCGCAGTGCTGGCACAGCATCGGCTGGACCACGGCGGTCGCGTCGCTGGCAGCGTCGATCCCCGCGCCGGTCGTGCCGCCCGGGTAGCGGCCGATGTAGCGATCGATCCGCAGCCAGTGCATCTGGCGGCGGTTCTGGACCTGGCGCTTGCCGACCACCGGCGTGTTGTTCTCGGCCGCGCACGCCATCACGCACGCCGAGCAGCCGTTGCACGTCGTCAGATCGATCGACATCGCCCACTGCGGGCCGCGGGCCTCGAACGCGGGATACAGCGACGGTTGCGCGCCGCGGTGGCCGGCGAGCTCGTCGCGGAACGCCTCGCCGCCGAGCGCGTGCAGCGTCCCCGACAGGACGATCGGGCGGTCGCCGGTGCTCGCCTCGACCTGCGCGATCGCGAGCGCGCGGTGCTCGCCGAGCGCGACCGCGCGCGCCGCGGGATGGAACCCGGCCGTGGTGGTCCACAACCGGAACGCGTTGCCGCCGATGCCGCGCGCGATGTCCTCGCCGCCGTCGCGCCCGAACCCGGTCTGCAGCGTGATCGCGCCGTCGGCGTGACCCGGCACGAGGATCGCCGGGATCGCGAGCGTGCGCGACGCGGCGCCGCCGGTCCCGGGGATGGTCAGCGCGATGACGTCGCCGTCTCCGACGCCGAGCCGCGCCGCGGTGGCCGGCGACAGCTGGGCCGCGTTGTCCCAGGTCAGCTTCGTGGTCGGCTCGGGCAGCTCGAGCAGCCAGGGGTTGTTGGTGTAGCGGCCGTCGTGGACGAACGGGTGGGGGCGGATGTCGAGCTCGAGCGTGGCGCCGCCATCGGCCTGGGCGGGCTCGGCGGGCATGACGGCGGCGGCGGCCAGCGCCGGCGCGAGCGTGTCCCAGGCCAGCGCCGCCGTGACGCCAGGCAGCGCGGTGTTCGCGACGGCGCCGCGCACCAGCGCCGCCTCGAGATCGGCGCCCGGGACCGCGCGCGGCCAGGCCTGGACCAGGCGGTCGCGCGGCGACGCCGGCGGATCGCCGAGCAGCTGGTGCAGCACGTCGGCGACCCCGCGGCCGCCGAACAGCGGCTCGATCAGCGGCTGGAGCGGCGTGATCGTGCCGTCGTAGGCCCGCGCGGCACCCCACTGCTCGAGCTCGTGCAGCCCCGGCACCATGAACCGGCAGGCCCGCGCGGTCTCGTTGTCGTAGAGCCCCAGGTACAGGCTGCGATCGACCCGCGAGATCGCGTCGGCGACGGCGAGGTCGGCCGGCGCCGTGTACACCGGGTTGCCGCCGAGGATCAGCAGCGTGGTGACGCCGCCGCCATCGCCCTCGTGGCGATCGATCGCGCGAACCAGGTTGGCCAGGTCGTGGCTCGGGCCGCCGGCCTCGAACACCACCGGCGCGGTGTAGCCGACCGTGCGCCCGGCGTTGCCGAGCAGCGCGTTGATCGCCGCGACCGTCGCGTGGACGGCGGGCGGCTGGCGCTCGCCGGCGGCGACCACCGAGCGGCCCGGGACGCGCGCCAGGTCGCGGGCGATCGCGGCGATCCAGCGCGCGCGGTCGGGAGGCGCGGTGAGCTGCGCGAACCGGCCCGCGGCGGCGGGCGCGGGCACCCCGCCGCGCTGGAGCTCGGCGAGCAGCTCGGCCGCGATGCGCGCGATCTGCGAGCCGCGGACGCGCATCCGGTGATCGGCCATCACGCCGGTCGGGGTGTAGCCGGCCTCGATCGCGTACAGCCGGTTCATCGCCGAGCCGCCGTCGACGACGCGGCGGCGGTCGGCGATCTGGCGCGCGTACGCCGACGCCATGGGGTGATCGCCGACCAGATCGGCGTCGAGCGCGACGATCACGTCGGCGGCGCGAAAGTCGAGCTGGGTCTGCAGCGGCCGGCCCAGCGCCAGCCGGTTGCCCGCGATCGAGCTCCGCGGCGTGAACGGCGACCAGAACGTCACGCCGGCGGCCGGCAGCGCGGCGCGGAGGCGGCCGACGAGCTCGATCACCAGGGGCGACGAGGTCGGCTCGAGCACGAGGTGCAGCCCGGCGCCGCCGCGCGCGGTCGCGTCCGCGAGCATGCGCTCGATCGCCGGCCACGCCGCCGGGACGCCGCGCTCGGTGACCGCCCGCGCGCGCTGCGGATCGAACAGCGACAGCACCGCGGCCTGATCGATCGCGCGGGTCGCGCCCAGGCTCGCCGGGTGATCGGGGTTGCCCTCGACCTTGACCGGGCGGCCCTCGCGGGACGCGACCAGGAGCCCGGTGGCGAACCCGTCCTCGACCAGCGCGGTCGCGTAGTGCAGCGGGATCCCGGGCGTGACCTCGGGCGGCTGGCCGGCGTACGGCAGGATCTCGCGCGCCGGCCGCGACGAGCACGCGGCGAGCCCCGCGGCGGCGGCGCCCGCGCCGGCGAGCTTGAACAGCGCGCGGCGGCTGAGCCGATCGAGCCCACCGGGCTCGCCGCCGTCGTCGTCGTCGCCCGGGCCGGGGCCGGGGTGTTCGTGGGGATGGTCGTGGCTCATCGCTGACATCGGGGGCTCATCGGTGGCACGTCGAGCAATGGGTCAGGCTGCGGGGTTGATAGCGGCGCGCGAGCTCGGCCTGCTCGCCGGGTGCCGGGGTCCACGTCATGCTGGTGATCCGCTCGCGCGGCCGCAGGTTCGGCACCGGATCGCGATGGCAGTCGAGGCACCAGCTCATCGTCAGCCGCTGGACCTGGTGGACCGCGGCCATCTCGTCGACCCGGCCGTGGCAGCTGACGCAGCCGATGCCGCGGCGGACGTGAACCGAGTGATCGAAGTAGACGAAGTCGGGCAGCGAGTGCACGCGCTGCCACCGGATCGGCAGGCCGGTCTCTGCGCTGTCGCGCAGCGGCGCGATCGAGGGGGTGTCGTTCCAGATCTGGTTGTGGCAGCCCAGGCAGCGCTCCGTCGCGGGCACGCCGGCGAACGCCGAGCGCTCCGCGTCCTCGTGGCAGTACAGACAGTCGATACCGTCGTCGCGCACGTGGTGCCGGTGATCGAACGCGATCGGCTGCAGCACCGGATCTTGCTGGCCGGTCGCGTACGGGCTGCGCGCGTAGATCATCGGCGTCGCGATCGCCCCGACGACGGCCAGCGCGACCGCGCCGAGCACGATCCGCGTCGCGGTGTTGGTCCACGGTGGAAACAGAGCAGCCATGGGTGTCGCGCCGGTCGCCAGCTGACGCGTTGCACGCGATATGCCCTGCGTGCTGACCCGCACATGGCGGGCGCGACGTCGAGGCCGCGTGCGCCGATGCGCACCGTGACGATCGCGGCGTGCGCCGAGCATCGACGATCGCGGGAGCGGCGCGTGGCCGTCCGCGGAATAGCGCTGACCGGCGGTGCGTGACCGCCGCGCCGCGCTCCGGAGCCGCGGCGCGAGCGCTCGTTTGCCGCGCCAGCCTCGACCAAACCAATAATCGTAAGTGGTTCATCCTCCGAGCGCAAGCAACAACGCATGGCCCCGCGGGCCGGGAGCGGAGCGCGCGCACGCCCGTGCCAGCGTCGGGCGGCCGGGGGATCGCGCCTCCAGCCCTGCAGGCCTTGCGCCGCGCTCGCCGCGACGCGAGGCTCCTCGCCCCCGACGACAATCCTGTCGCCGCGACGGCGTGTGGTGGGATATCGGAACCGGCGGGGCGTGTCGTCGCTCCGGGCACCGCCTGACACCGGCGCAGCGCGCGAAGTTAGCGAATCTCAGGCCGGCTCACGTCGGACTACCGCTACGGAGTCGTGGATAGGTTTATCTTCACACCTAGGGTGAAAGTCGGGGGCGCCAAAGATCTGCCGGAGACGCACTCCGTTGCGCCTACGTCCGCGCTGACCCGGAACAGCGATCGGACGATCGAGAGCGATCTGTCGGAAAGCGACCCGGCACATCCCGGCATCGGACCCCAGCTTCGCGACCCGCAGCGCTACCACATCATGGGCGAGCACGGCCGCGGAGGCCTGGGCCGCGTGTCGCGGGCGCACGATCGGGAGCTCGGCCGTGACGTCGCGATCAAGGAGCTGATCTCGCGCGGCAAGGTCGACGAGGTCCGGTTCCTGCGAGAAGCTCTGATCACCGCGCGGCTCGAGCACCCGGGCATCGTCCCGGTCCACGAGGCCGGGCGCTGGCCCGACGGCACGCCGTTCTACGCCATGAAGCTGGTGTCGGGCCGGTCGCTGCGCGATCTGATCGCCGAGCGCACCACGATCGACGAGCGCATCGACCTCTTGCACCACGTGATCGCGGTCGCCGACGCGATCGCCTACGCCCACGGCCGCAACATCATCCACCGCGACCTCAAGCCCGGCAACGTGATCGTCGGCGACTTCGGCGAGACCATCGTGATCGACTGGGGCCTGGCCAAGGACATCACCTCGTCCGACGAGTCGGTGACCGGGGGCGACAGCGGCCCGAGCAGCGGCGACGACGAGCTCACCGCCGCCGGCAGCGTGCTCGGCACGCCGGCGTACATGGCGCCCGAGCAGAAGCGCGGCGAGCACGTCGACCAGCGCGCCGACGTGTTCGCGATCGGCGCGATGCTGTGGGAGCTGTGCTCGCTGCGCAAGACCCTGCCCGCGCAGCCCGGCCCGCGGCATCGCATGCTGCGCAGCGCCGGCATCGATCGCGACCTGATCACGATCATCAACAAGGCGCTCGACCAGGACCCGGGGCGGCGCTACCCCGACGCCGCGGCGCTCGCCGCCGATCTCAAGGCGTTCAAGTCCGGAGCGCGGATCGCGGCGCGCAGCTACTCGCTGTTCGCGATGCTCGCCCACTGGACCCGCCGGCATCGCACGCTCGCGATCTCGGTGCTCGCCGCGCTCGCGCTCGCCGCGGCCGGCATCGTCGTCTACGTCCGCAACGTCGCCACCGAGCGCGACCGCGCCGACGCCGCGCTGGCCACCGCCGAGCGCGAGCGCGACCGCGCCAAGCTGTCCGAGGCCTCGCTGCTGCTCGAGAAGGACCCGACCCGGGCCAAGGAGCGGCTCGACGACCTCGCGCTGCGCTCGCCCGAGTACGCGCTGCTGATCAGCCGGGCGCGCCAGCTCGCCGCGACCCGCGTGGTCACGATCTCGGCCGATGTCGACGGCCTGTTCCGCGCACCCGATGCCACGACCGTCGAGCTGGTCACGCGCGACGGCAACTTCCACCGGCTCGATCCGGTCAACGGGGTGGTCCAGGCGGTCGATCACGACCTGACCGGAGGCGTGGTGACGCTGCGCCGCGGCCAGTGGCTCTACGCCCGCAAGCCGTCCGGTGCGAGCTCGGTCCACATCGCGTCGCCGTCGAACGCCGACCTGTTCGACGCCGAGCTGACCTCGGTGTCGCACATCATCGCGCTCGCCGACGCGGTCTACGTGCTCGATGCCGCGGGCGACCTGCACCGGCTCGACGGCAAGAGCCATGCGATCGTCGAGCGCGGCGTGCACAACATCGCCGGCGCCGGCGACGTCCGGATGGTGTGCAAGACCAGCGGCGAGCTCGACGTGTATCGCCACGACGCGGTGGTCCTCCACAGCCGCTGTCCCGCGAGCAAGAGCCCCGCGACCATGGCGGTGGTCCACGGCGACTACGTCGCGCTGACCGCGGACGGCACGCTGGTGACGTCGCGCAACGGCCGGCAGCTCGACATCCCGACGCCGATCCGCGGCGAGTACGAGCTCGCGCTGTCGGGCCAGGGCGTGATCGCGCTCGCCGACTACGGCACCAGCGGGACCTCGTGGTTCGTCCGGCCCGACGGCGACAGCCTCGAGGCAGGGCCGACTCACGCGTCGCAGCTCTACAGCGTGGCGGCCGACGGCAACCTGGTGGCCTGGGGCTACAAGGACGGCACGGTGATCGCGCTCGACACCACGACCGGGGTGCAGTGGAAGCTCCGCGGCCACTCCGCGCAGGTCACCTACGTCGTGATCGACGCCGCCCACGACCGGGTGGTCAGTGGCGGCAATCGCGAGCTCCGCGTCTGGGACCTGAAGAAGCCCCCGAGCACGCTGATCAAGGCGATGCCGTGCGCGATCATCCACGTCGAGCTGTCGCCGGACGGTCGGCAGGCGGCGACCGATTGTCAGGACGGGAGTGTCTGGACGTGGTCGCGAGACAGCAATGTGGTCGTGCCGATCCAGCGCCATGTCGGGCTGTCGTTCGGCGTACAATGGGTCAAGGGCATGGTGTGCTCGGGCGGCTGGGTCGACGGCCGCGTGCTGTGCTCGGCGCCCGACGGATCGAATCTCCAGACGATCGATTCAGGTGAGAGCCGGATCATGGCGGTGATCGCCAGCCTTGATCATGATTATCTGATGTTCGCTTCCGGCGACGGCAAGATCTGGCGCTACGACGGCAAGCTCTCGGAGCTGTACGCGCACACCGCGGTACCGAATCGCCTGGCGATCTCGCCCGACGGACGGGCCCTGGCATCCTGTGCTTTCGACGGTTCGTTCGCCGTGTACGACCTCGTGAACCATCGGCTCGTGACTCACCTCGCCGGCCACGTCGGCGCGGCGACGGCCGTGGCGTGGACCGGCGACGAGCTGTGGACCGCGGGTGACGACGGTGCGCTCAAGCGCTGGGGGTTCCACAACGGCGCCGTGACCCTGCGGCAGCGCCTGCAGGTCAAGAAGGGCGCGGTGTCTGCGATGCGCGTGGTCCACGGCAGCTGGGCCGCGACCTACGGTGAGGGCGTGCTGCTGATCAGCCGCGACGGCGACTCGGTCGCGCTTCGCCTCGACCTGGGCCGCAAGATCGAGACACTCGACATCTCTCCCGATCGGCGTTACGTCGCGGCCGGGACCAACACCGAGCTCGCGGTGATCGACCTGCAGCGCAACGCGATCGCCGCGCTGTCGGTCGGGTTCCCCGCGCCGATGCAGCTCGGGTTCCTCGACGCCACGACCCTCGAGGTCAGCGAGGCCGCCGCGCTGAGGACCCTGCGGGTCGATCAGCTGGATTACGTACCGTACGAGCCGATACCGCTGGACGATCCGGCGGCGCTCTAGCTGCCCGGCGCCGCTTGCACTGCGTGTCCGTCGTTATCCGTCGTTATCCGTCGCTGTCCGTCGCTGTCCGTCGCTGCCTCTCGATCGTAGGCCCTCACTCTCAAAGGATGACTCATGCGCAAGACCCCCCGTACTCCGCCGCCCAGGTCATCGACTCGCGTCCTGCGCTTGTCGCGCGAGACCGTCCGGACGCTCGATGCGGCCGAGCTGCCGCTGGTCGCCAGCGGGTGCCCGACGGGATCGTGGCCGACCTTGAACGACGGCGCCTCCAGGGCCTGCTAGGACCGCAGGCTGTTCCTCGGACGTCCCGGGAGCGACCACGCGCCGCCCGCGCGGCCTGATCCCGAGGACAGCCTCATGCGCGAGACCGGACGATTCCACCCCCGAAGTCATCTTGGAAGCGTATTCTGCAAGCTGTCCCGGGAATGTATCGAGGGGGGTGACCACCGCGGATCTACCGCTGGTCGCAGGGCGGGTGTCCGACCGGATCCTGGCCACCGCAGACCCCACAGTACAGCACGCATGACCCCGCGGACCGCAAGGCCAGCCTTGCCAGGCCGCAAGGCCCGCGCACGACCTGTCGAGCCCCACGCTCGTTTGACTCGCTCGTTTTTCCGGCACTCGTAGGCCCCATTCAAAGAGAGAAAGATCATGCGCAAGATATCCAGTCGTGGCGACGAACCATCTCACTTATCCAGGAAGCGCACGCTGCAGCTGTCGCGAGAGAGCATCCGGGTGCTCGCCGCGGCCGAGCTGCCCCTGGTGGCGGCGGGGTGTCCGACGGGCTCCTGGCCGTCGCAGGACGGCGGCACCCTGAGACAGCAGAGCTGCTAGGTCGTACGGCCGGCGCGCGAACCGGTCGTGCGCCAGCCGCGGGCATTCCCACCGAGATCTTTGGCTGTCTGCTTCAGAACCGTGGTCCCACCAAGGAGTGACTTGTCATGCGGAAAACCTCTCGCCTTCGCAATCCATCCGTTCCATCCCTGCCGTCGTCGAAGCGGCGCGTGCTGCAGCTGTCCCAGGAGACCGTCAGGACGCTGTCGTCCGAGGAGCAGGCGCTCGCGGTCTCGGGCTGTCCGACCGGCTCGTGGCCGACTTCGTCGATCCAGGTGGAATCGGGAGCCTGCTAGGCAGTTGTTGCCGGTTCGCCGGCCCGGGTTCGCCGGTCCGGAATGACCCGCGTGAGGCGCCGCGCGGAAAATTCCCTCTTGACTACTCGGGGCAGTTGCCCCATTGCTATATGAAGGTCTGAAGCCACCGGCGTGGGCAGTCCGGGACAAGGGGATGGTTGGATGCAAGAAGCATTGATTCGTGCGGTGTTCTTCGACGCTCGGGACACGCTGGGTGAGGTGGATCGGCCGGGGCACCTGGTGCCGTACCGCCCGAGCACGGAGAAGCTGCTCGCCGCGATGAAGGGCCTGGGCCACCGGCTCGGCGTGATCACCAACCTGCCGGCGGAGCTGACCACCGAGCAGGGCAAGCAGATGATCACCGGCGCGGTGCTGTCGGAGTCACCGCGGCTGACGATCGGCGACTTCATCCCCGCCGAGAACATCATCACCAATCACGAGGCCGGGTGTAACAAGCCCGATCCGCGGATCTACGCATTCGCCGCCGGCAAGCTCGACCTGCCGCCGGCGCAGTGCCTGTTCCTGGGCGAGAACCTGATCGAGGTGCTCGGCGCCCGCGCGGCCGGGATGCAGGCCGAGCTCAAGCCGTGCCCGCCGGGCCGCGAGTTCCAGCCCGCGCCGCTGGGCGGCACGCCGTCACCGACCGACAGCGGCCGCGCGTTCGAGGCGTTCTTCGAGCACGAGCACCTGCTCGGCGAGCGGATCTTCGCGTGCGGCGACCGGATCGTCGCGTGGCTCGCGCGGCTGCAGAACGCGCCGCTGCCGCCGACGCTGCGCGCCGCGATGGGGTTCTTCGTCTACCTGCTCGACAACTTCGCCGACCAGGTCCACCTGCGCGCCGAGGAGGCGGTGATCCCGCTCGCGGTCGCGCGCGGCATGGATCCGAACGCGGCGACCTGGGTGATGAACCAGCACGACCAGGCGCGCGCGTACTTCCGCGCGCTCGACGTCGCGTGGCGCCGGATCCAGGGCAGCGACCGCGCCGACAGCTGGCAGGCGCTCGGCGAGTTCGGCAAGATCACCGAGACCTTCGTCGCGCTGTTCAAGGCCCACGCGATCCGCGAGAACGACTCGATGTACCCCGAGATCGGGCGCTGGCTGTCGGAGGCCGACGACGCGCTCGTGCTCAACATCATCTCGCACTACGGACCGCCCGACATCACCCCGTACGTCGCCCTGGTCGGCGAGATGGAGCGCGCGCTCGGAATCGAGACCGCGTCGTGATCGGGCGCCACGCACCCCGCAGCGCCCGGTTCTTCTGGCCCGAGCAGCGCGCGCAGCTCGACAAGCTGTTCGAGGCGATCCTGCCCGGCAGCGACGATTCGCCCGGCGCGAGCGACGTCGCCGCCGCCGAGCTGATCGACCGCGAGCTCGCGATCGAGCCGGTCTCGTACCACGAGGTCGCGGCGTGGCGCGCGCTCTACGTCGCGGGGCTGGCGGCGCTCGACGCGGCGTGCCGCGCCCAGGCCAAGGTCGCGCTGGTCGCCGCCACCCCCGAGCAGGTCCACGACCTGCTGGCCGGGCTCGCCGCCGGCACCCTGACGGCGTTTCCGGCCGGCCCGGGTGCGATCGACCAGAAGAAGCTGTTCGCCACGCTGCGCGCGCACTGCATCGAGGGCTGCTTCGCCGATCCCAGCCACGGCGGCAACCGCGGCGGCGCGATGTGGCGCTGGTACGGCTACCTCGAGACCTCCAAGCCGTTCCACCGCGGAGGCGCGCGATGACGCGCTTCGACCGCCCTGACGTGATCATCGTCGGCAGCGGCGCCGGCGGCGGGACCGCGGCGCACGCCCTGACCGCGCGCGGGTTCACCGTCACGGTGCTCGAGAAGGGCGAGGCCCGCGGCGCCGAGTCGTTCCTGCCGCTCGACGAGCTCCACTTTCACGCCCGCAAGGCGCTGATCCCCGGCGCCGACGTCGACCCGCAGATCTACGCCGGCGTCGACGGCAAGCAGCGGATCGCCGTCGAGCGCTGGTGGGAGGCCAACGGGGTCGGCGGTTCGACGATGATCTGGGACGCGAACTTCCCGCGCTACACCCGCGAGGACTTCGAGGTCCTCTCGGTGATGAAGGACGTCCCCGGCGACGCCGGCATGGTGAACTGGCCGTGGAGCTACGACGAGTTCCAGCCGTACTTCGAGGCCGCCGAGCACCTGTGGTGCGTCTCGGGCAAGACCCGCCAGCACGAGCACCACGCGCGCCAGGAGCCGACCCGCGATGGCTACGAGCTGCCGATGCCGCCGCTCGTGCCGCACGCGCACACCCAGTTCCTGATGGAGGCGTTCGGCAAGGCCGGCATGATGCCGTACCTTGGCGCGCGCGCGATCAACTCGAAGACCCACGCCGGTCGTCCGGCGTGCTCGTTCTGCGGCTACTGCCAGTTCTTCGGCTGCCCGGTGAACAGCCGCGCCAACGCGGTCAACACCGTGCTGTCCCGCGCGCTCGCGACCGGACGCTGCGACCTGCGGACCGGGCACTGCGTGACCCGGCTGGTCCACGACAACGGCAAGGTCTCGGGCGTGATGTACAAGACCGAGCCCGGCGGGCCGGAGCACTTCCTCGGTGCGTCGCGCGTGTTCGTGTCGGTGCAGACGGTCCAGTCCGCGCGGCTGTTCCTGCTGTCGCAGATCCCCGATCCCAACAAGATGATCGGCCGCTACCTGACCTATCACACCAAGGGGACCGCCGAGCTGATCTTCAAGAACCAGCCGGTGTGGGACGCCGGGCCGGCGTTCCAGCCGCGCACCGCGATCGGCAGCCTGCAGCTGCGCGACCTGTACACGATCGACGATCCGGCGAGCGGCCTCACCAAGGGCGGCAAGTTCTCGATCTACGACCCGTACACCTGCACGCCGCCGCTGCGCCAGATCAAGACCGCGAGCATGGGCAAGACCCGGCCCAACGTCTGGGGCAAGGAGCTGGTCGACTACCTGCGCGAGCTCCGCGCCCACGGCGGCGTGTCGTTCTCGTTCACCGGCGAGGCGATGTCGCTCTACGACAACCGGGTCGAGCTCGACGACGTGGTCGTGGACCCGTGGGGCATCCCGGTCGCCAAGACCTACTACCGGCACCACGACTACGATCGCCGGCTCGCCGACTACGCGCTCGGCCGCGTGATCGACGTGATGACCGCGGCCGGCGGCGAGCTGCGGCGCTACGAGGGCCAGACCGAGGCCAACCCGGGCTACGGCCACGTCCACGGCTCGCTGCGCGCCGGCGTCGACCCGGGCGCCTCGGTGCTCGACGCGAACTGCCAGAGCCACACGGTCCGCGGGCTCTACGTGCTCGACGCCGCGTTCATGCCGACGGCCGGCGCGTCGAACCCGTCGTTGACCTTGATCGCCAACGCGCTGCGGGTGTGCGAGCGCGTGGAGGTCTCGTGATCCTCGGCGCGACCGCGGGCACGCGGGTCCACGCGCCGGAGGGCACGCGGGTGGCGTACCTCGCGGCGTACACCGCCGGCGCCGACCTGCTGCACGTGCCGGTGCGGCGCACGGCGGACGGCGCGATCGTCGTCGCGGCCGATGCCACGGTGGAGCGCCAGACCGGCGCGCCGGGCGCGATCGCCGAGCTGACCCTGGCGCAGCTCCGCGCGCTCGACTGGGGCGCGACGTTCCGCACCGCGGACGGCGCCGCGTTCGCCTACCCGGCGCGGATCGAGAGCTTCGCGCTGCTGCTGGATTCCCTGCCGCCGGCGCCGACCTTGCTGATCGACCTCCTCGACGGCCACGCCGACACGGTCACCAAGGTGATCTCCGCGCTGCGCCACCGCGGCCGGGCGGCCCAGGCGCTGATCGCGGTGCACGATGACGCGGGGCTGGTCGCGGCGCGCGGCCAGGGCGTGGCGATCGCGTGGGCGGGCAAGC
>DASWRS010000346.1:0-7152 GCA_036403075.1 Kofleriaceae bacterium | reverse complement strand
CAGCAGAGCCTTCGCGCGAGCTGACAGGTGGTCGCATTTCTCATCGATGCGTGGCCACGTACATGCTGGTGGGCGCCCGTTGACCGGTCTCAGACCCGGCTAAGCCGAGCTCGCGAACCTGCGTACCGGCACGGACACCACGTCCGGCTTTCGGATCGTGACTCGAGACCCCGCCGCCTGGTTCAGCGCGCCTTGCTCGGCACGTCCCTCGCGCTGATCGGTGTCCCTGCGAGCTTCCAACCTTCCGCCAGCAACCAGGTGCGCGGCCGAAACACGATCATCGGATCGTAGGTCTGGCGGATCGGCCACATCAAGGCCTTGTCCTGCAGCTCCTTCCAGTCGGGGAACAGGATCGCCGTGGAGAACGGATCGACCAGCCAGGTGCTCGCCAGGCCGTGCTGGTCTTCCTTGTGCTTCCGCCAGTTGCCGAGGATGTACCCGATCGCGTGGCGCGCCCGCGTCGGCGTGGTGATCACCTCGACGTGGTAGCGATCGGCGAACACCTTGCCACGCCGCCGCCGCACGCCATCGCCGAGGGCGGTGTTGATGTTCCTCGCCGCGGAGATCTGGAAGCCCTGCATCCCGCGGGCGAGCGCGGCCTTGTGCTCGGCCTCGACGAGCATGTGGACGTGCGTGCGCTGCAAGCTGAGATGGATGATGCGAAATCGCTCGCGCATCGCCGCCGTGATCGTCGCCTCGCGGATTGCCTTGTACATCGCCCGCCGCCGCAGGCTGCCCACCCCCGGCGCGACGCGCATCACGACGTGCAGCGCGTGGTACGGTTTGAACTCCGGCCGCGGCGCGTGCCGCTCTCCCGCACGCGCGCCCTTGGGCTTGCGCCCGGCGCCACGTCGCTTGCCGCCGCGCCGGAACAGCTGCTGCTGAACGTGCCGCGTTCGCTTCGGCTTCGCTCGTGCCATGCGTCATTGATAGTCATACTGACCCTGTGTGTCAACTGATTGGGCAGGAATAGTTGTCGATGAAATCGCTGATCTGGAGTCACTCCTGAACTTGGCATCACGAGTATCTGATCGATGACACTCGTACTCGCTTCGAGATAGATCCGATTCGCAACGAGCGTGGCGTGGCGCTCGAAGCGACGCGTCGATGAATGCTCGAGCGAGGACCTCGAGAGATCGCCAGCCGGCCTGGTCGACTCGGTCGCGGTTCCCAGGCCTCTGCCGTTCTCCACAGCCCTGACCCTCGAGCCCATGCTCCGTTCGGGTTCATGATTGATTGGATCGGATCCAGAGTTCAGAGACGTCGGCTTGACAACGCAGGTCGCGCTCACAGCCCACATGGAGACACGGCGGAAGGCAGCGCCACGCTGAGTAAAGCAGCCGGGCCGCCCGTGGGGCATGCGGTCGCCGACGAAGCCGGCCATACGCTCGGCTCCGTGCAGCGGGCTTGTCGTTCGGCGCAGCAGCCGCTGCCGCCGGGACGCAGACGCCGGGCTCCCGGGCTCCGGATCCTCGAGGTGTTCAAGCCGGACGTGGCGATCCTCGACATCGGGCTCCCGGGGATGGACGGCTACGAGCTGGCGACGCGGATCCGGGACATGCCCGGCCACGAGCAGCTCCGGCTGCTCGCGCTCACCGGCTACGGGCAGCCAGAGGACGCGAGGCGTACCCGGGACGCCGGCTTCGATCTCCACCTGGTCAAGCGCTCGACGTCCAGCGCCTGCTGCAGCACATCGTCGCCTCGTGAGGGTGCGGATCGCGAGCGCGGCGGGGCCGTCGGCCGCCGACTTGACCTTGTGGCCGAACGTCGCGAGGACATCTGCGAGCAGCATGCGCGCGTCCTCGTTGTCGTCGACGAGCAAGATCTGACGCCGCTTGCTCGGCGCCGCCGGAATGGGCACCGACGGCTCGGGCTCGGGCTCGAGGTCGAGGGGCTCGTCGCTCGAGGGCAGCCGCACGACGAAGGTGCTGCCCTCGTTCAGGCCAGCGCTGCGCGCCTCGACCTCGCCGCCGTGAAGCAGCACGAGCGAGCGCACGAGCGTCAGGCCGATACCGAGACCGCCCTCGGCGCGGCCCGCATCCTGGTAGCCCTGCACGAACAGGTCGAACACGCGCGGCAGCAGGGCCGGATCGACGCCGATCCCGCTGTCTTGGACCTCGACGACCACGTGGGTCGTGCTGTGCCGGACGGTCAGCACGATCCGGCCGCCGTCATTCGTGTACTTCGCGGCGTTGTTGAGCAGGTTCGCGAACACCTGGGTCAAGCGTGCATCGTCACCGTCGACGATCAGCGGATGGGACGGGACCTTCACCTCGAAGTCGTGGCGCTTCTGCTCGATCGACGGCAGCGCGATCTCGGTCGCCTTCGCGAGCGCGTCGCGCAGATCGAAGGGTGTGCGCTTCAGCTCGACCTTGCCACGCGAGATCCGCGACACGTCGAGCAGGTCGTCGACCAGGCGGACCATCTGCTTGACCTGCCGCTCGATCGCCGGATGTTCGCGCGCGGACTTCTTGTCGCCGCGCAGCTTGAGGAGCTGGATCGCCGAGACGATGGGGGCGAGCGGGTTGCGCAGCTCGTGGCCGAGCATCGCGAGGAACTCGTCCTTGGTGCGATTCGCCTGCTCGGCCGCCTTGCGCGCCGCCGCCTCCTCCTCCGCGCGCTTTCGTTCGGTCAGATCGCGCGTGACCTTCGAGTAGCCGACGAGGTTGCCGAGCTCGTCGTGGATCGCGCTGATCACGACGTTGGCCCAGAACCGCGATCCGTCCTTGCGAATCCGCCAGCCCTCGTCCTCGAACCGACCGTCGCGCGCGGCGCCCTCCAGCCGTACTCGCACTTGCCGGCGCGCACGTCGTCGTCGGGATAGAACCGCGAGAAGTGCGAGCCGACGATCTCGGACGCCGTGTAGCCCTTGATCCGCTCGGCGCCGGGATTCCACGTCGCGACGTTGCCGGCCGGGTCCAGGAGGAACAGCGCGTAGTCCTTGACGCTCTCGACCAGCAGCGCGAAGCGCTGGTCGTGGACGCGGCCCCGCTCCTCGGCCGCCTTTCGCTCCGTGAGATCACGCGTCACCTTGCCGAAGCCGGTCAGCGTGCCGGCGGCGTCGCGCAGCGCGGTGATGACGACGTTGGCCCAGAACCGCGATCCGGCCGCGGCGATCCACGGCCGGGCTCGGCGCGCTCGGAGGGCGCGCACGGCGGCTTGCCGACCGTGCTGGTGGTTCACAATTCGTCATCTTTCGTCGGGCGAAAGAAACCTGACAGGAAGCTGTCACCTGGGACCGGCAAGCTGTCGCCGTCAGCTACCCGGAGAACCAACCATGACCCTCGTGTTTCACTACGCCCCGATGTCCTCCGCCGTGACCACCCACTGGGTGCTCGAAGAGCTCGGCGTGCCCTATGACAAGGTCAAGCTCGACCTCGCGGCGGGCGATACGCGCAAGCCAGCGCACCTTGCGATCAACCCGAACGGCAAGGTGCCGGTGATCGTCCATGATGGCGTGCCGATCTTCGAGTCGGCGGCGATCTCGATCTATCTCGGCGAGACCTTCGGCGTCGCGAAGCGGCTGTTCCCTGAAGGCGGACCGCGCCGCGGACCGGCGATGTCGTGGATCGTGTGGGCCAACGTCAGCCTCGGCGAGGCGTGGTCGCGCGTGCAGCACAACTCGTCGCCGCGGATCCCCGCCGAGCGCCACAACGCGAAGGCCCACGAGGTCGCGCGCGAGGATACCGACAAGCTCCTCGCGGTGCTCGACGCCGCGCTCGCGAGGTCGAGCTACCTGCTCGGCGACGAGTTCTCGATCGTCGACGCACACGTCGCATCGTGGACGGCCTTCATCGCGATGATGGGCCACGCCCTCAAGAACCACCCCAAGGTCGAGGCGTGGAACGCGCGGTGCACGGCGCGGCCCGCGTTCAAGACCGCGATGCTGCCCTGATCGACGGCACGGCACGCGATCTCGATCCTCGGCGCTTGCCATGGGCTCGCCGACTCATCGCGTCGCGAGCGCCGAAACAGACCGCAACATGCGCGCAAGATGGCGTTCAAGCGCCGGGGGTCAGATGGATATGACCCACTCGATGCGAAGCGCTCTTGTCGTCCTCCTGTCCGTCGCGACCGGCTGCCACACCACCGGCGGCAAGGTGTTCGGCACCGCCGGCCTGGCCTCCGGCGCCGCGTCGGTCTACCTGCTGGCGAGCTCGGAGACGACGATCATGGACCGCCATCTCGTCACCCACGACGATCGCCAGGCTGCCGGCGCGGCGCTGATGTTCACCGCCGCGTTCGCCGCGGCCGGCTGGGCGATCAGCGAGCTCATGTTCGGTTCTCCCTCGGTGGGCGGCGGCGGAGGCTGGGCCCCGGTCTACGAGCCGGCGCCGCCACCGGCCGCCGCGCCCGCGCCCGCGCCCGCCGCCGAGCCCGAGCCCGAGCCCGAGCCCGCGCCGCCACCGGCCGCCGAGCCCGCGCCGCCGCTGGCCGCCGAACCTCCCCCCGGGTCCCGACCGTGGTCATCGTGCGAGATCACGATCGGGACGGGCGGGGCCGGTCGCGCGGCGGCTGGCGCCTCGATGCGCAGGACGGCCTGGACCGACTGTACGGCGCCGACGGACAGCTCCGCGGCTGGATCAACCCTGCGGGCTATGTCTGGTATCGCACCGGCGGTGCCGCCATCGGCCAGGTCGACGTGACGCCGCGCTGCGGCCCCGCATGCCGGCACGTCTCCGCTCTTGGCCGATTACCGATGGGGTGGTTCGTTTTGGAGCAGCGCGAGTCGTTCTACGTCCCGCAGGCGCGGGAGTTCCGCCGGAGTGACCACCTGCTCGGATGACTAGCGGACCAATCGGCTAACCTGGGACATGGCGAAGCACGTCCAGCGCGTGGGCATTCACGAGGCCAAGACGCGCTGGTCTCGGCTCCTGCGGGACGTCGAAAACGGCGGCGAGGTGATCCTCCAGCGTGGCGGCCGTCCGATCGCGCGCATCGTGCCGGCGCTCGAGACCGCGTCGCCCGGAAGTTCGTACGGCATGTTCGCCGGACAGTTCACGACGGCCGATGACTTCGACGTCGACAGCAATGAGCTCGGAGATCTGTTCGGCGTGGTGCGGTGAAGCTGCTCCTGGACACGCAGCCGTGACCTCGGATGCGGAGATTCCACGGTACGGCGTTCCGGTCGTCTGGTGACTACTGCAGCTTCGCGCCGTCGGCGATCCACTTGCCGAGCTCGGCGCGCTCGGTCGGCGTGATCTGGGTCCTGTTGAGAAATGGCATGGTCTTGCTCTGGACCGCGCGCTCGTGGATGCGGGGGACCATCAGCTTGATCTGCTCGGTGGTCTCGAACACGATGTTGTTGGGCGGCGCGGGGAACGCCGGGTCGGTCGGGTGGCTGCTGTGGCACGGCAGGCAGCGCTTGACGATGATGTCCTGGGCGCGCGCGAAGTTGACCGGATAGGTGACGTCGACCTCGGGGGCGGCGGGGATGCGGGTGATGATCACGAGGCCGGCGATGGCGATCGCGGCCATGATCGCGGCCGGGGTCAGCCAGGCGAGCGGCAGGAGCTGGCGGCCCTCGCCGCGGTAGCGGATGTTCATGAAGTGGCGCACGCCGGCGCCGCCGACCATCACCGCGATCAGGACCAGCCAGTTGAGGTGGTGGCCCGAGGCGGTGGGGAAGTGATTGGACAGCATCATGAACAGCAGCGGAAACGTCAGGTAGTTGTTGTGGATGCTGCGCTGCTTGGCGCGCAGCGACAGCACCGGGTCCTGCGGCCTGCCGGCCTTGGTCGCCGCGATCAGCGAGCGCTGCGACGGCATGATGCACAGCCAGACGTTGCCGGTCATGATCGTGCCGATCAGGACGCCGGTCTGGATGAACGCGGCGTTGCCGGCGAACATCTTCGTGTAGCCGTAGATCGCGGCGAACAGGAGCGCGATCGAGGCGATCGTCGCGCCGCGCGGGTTGTGCTCGCCGACCGTGCGCCACAGGCCGTCGTAGACGATCCAGCCGGTCAGGAGCGAGCTCGCCGACAGGGTGATCGCGACCACCGGATCGAGCGCGCGGATGTTGGTGTCGATCAGGAACGCGGCGCCGTTGCCGTAGTAGACGATGACGAGCAGGCAGATGCCGGTGATCCAGGTGAAGCCGTTCTGCCACTTGAACCAGTGCAGGGTGTCCGGCAGCTCGCCGGGCGCGAGCAGCTTCTTCTCGACGTCGTAGAACGCGCCGGAGTGGACCAGGTAGATCTTGCCCTGGGACAGGGGCGCGAGCGGGCCCCCGTGCCCGAGGTTGTGCTCGAGGTTTCGATCGAGCCAGTTGAACAGCATCGAGTTGCCGATCCACATGATGCCGGCGATCAGGTGGGCCCAGCGGAACACGACGTTGAGCAACTCGGTCAGGCGCACGGGGCGCCAGTATAGAGCCAATGGCCGCGGCGCCGGCGCGCTCAGCCCCAGGACCGGCGGATCGCCTCGGCGATGCCGCCACCAGCCCCGGCGTCGCAGGCCAGGACGTCGGTGGCCTTGGCACGGACGAGGTCGGGCGCGCTCGCCATGGCGAACGACCGGCCGGCGACCTCGAACATCGGGATGTCGTTGATCCAGTCGCCGACCGCGACGGCCTCGTCGAGGCTACAGCCGACGTCGCGGCACAGCTCGGCGAGCGCGGTGCCCTTGCTGGGGCCGGCGCTGCGGACCATCAGCGCGTGCTTGCCGGCGACCGCGTGGACCTGGAAGCTGACGCTGAACAGGTGGTGGCTGTGCTCGCGCAGCACGGCGTGGGCCGCGGCGACATCGGCCTCGTCGCCGACGGCGACCGCGGCAAGCGGGACGGTCTGCCAGGCGACGTCCTGCTCGACGACGCGCATGTTGGGCGACCAGGTGCGGATGTACGGGGCGTACGGCGCACCGGCGTGCTCGTGGTGGATGCCGTCGGCATCGAACACGAACGGCGTGAGGCCGTGATCGACGAACGCCGAGCGGACCAGCGCGGCGACCTCGCCGGTCATGCCGTGGTGCAGCAGCGTGCGGCCGCTGGCGAGCTCGATGATGTGGCTGCCCTCGCAGCACGCGATCGCGCCCTCGATCGCACAGGCGCGCGCGGCGCCGTCGGCCCCCGAGCGCAGCCGGCCGGTGGCGATCGTCACCGTGACGCCGGCGGCCTGGAGCTCGGAAATGGCAGCAATATCACGCTCGTCGACG
>DASWRS010000345.1:0-17584 GCA_036403075.1 Kofleriaceae bacterium | reverse complement strand
CTTGGCGCGATCGCCCCTCCGGCGACCGCGATCGCGATCAGCCGCGGCACGTCGCTGCGGCGGACCGCGGCCTCGCCGCGGCGCACGCCGACCAGGACGACGAGCGCGGTCAGCGCGGCGCCGAGGTAGAGCAACGCCGCGGTCGACAGCGGACCGAGCTCTCGCCCGGCCCAGGCGACGATCGGCGTCGCGACCCCGAACGCGACCGCCGCGAGCGCCGCGAGCAGGGTACCGCTGGCCAGGGGGGAGCGCCGCACGTGCCAAGTCTGCCACCGGGCGGATCGAGTGGCGCGTTTGCGGGAGCGTTCCTCGCGCCGGATCGCGAGGCTGCGCTACCTGCGCTCAGGGCACCCGGGAGCGCTGCAGCACGTCGAAGCTGCCGGGCCCGGCGAACCAGACGCGAGAGCCGCTGGTGGCGGCGTCCGTGGTGCCGGTGTTGCCGTAGAACACGAACAGGCCGGCGGAGCCGGGGCCGTAGACCGTACTGTAGTCGTAGAGCATCATGACGTCGGCCTTGCCGTCGTGGGTGAAGTCACCGGCGGTGAACTTGGCCATTGCGACGTTGAAGTTGCCGGCCGGGGCGTGCCAGACGCGGACGGGGAGGCTCGAGCCATCGACGGTGCCGGTCGTCCCCGGGAACACGAACAGGCCCGCGGAGGCAGAGCCGTAGTCGTAGAGCACCAGCAGATCGGCGAAGCCGTCGCCGTTGAAGTCACCGCCGGCGACCTTGGCGGCGTTGACGTCGAAGCTGTTCGGACCGCCGTTGTACACGCGGTACGGCACCGAGGAGCCGTCGGTCTTGCCGGTCGTGCCCGGGAAGATCCAGACCCCGGCCTCGCCGTAGGCGCCGGCGTAGTTGTAGAGCGCGATGACGTCGGCCTTGCCGTCGTGGTTGAAGTCGCCGGCGGTGACCTTGGCGCGATTGACGTCGAAGCTGTTGGGGCCGCCGAAGTAGGCACGGTACGGGACGCTCGCGCTGTCGGTCCGCCCGGTGCTTCCCGGGAACACGATCAGGCCGGTCGAGGCATTGCCATAGTCAAAGAGCACCAGCAGATCGGCCTTGCCGTCGTGGTCGAAGTCGCCGGCGGTGACCTTGGTCCGCTTGACGTCGAAGGTGCCGGCGTCGGCGTGCCAGACCCGGTACGGCTGGCTCGCGGTGTCGCCGGTCGCGGTGGTCCCGGGGAACACGAACAGGCCGGCCGACGCCATGCCGTAGTCGTAGAGCACCAGGACGTCCGTCAGGCCGTCGCCGTTGAAGTCGCCGGCCGCGACCTTGGACGCCTTGACGTCGAAGCTGTTCGGCCCGCCGTGGAACACGCGGTACGGCGCGGTCGCGGTATCGCCTTGCGCCGTGGTGCCCGGGAACACCCACAGCCCGGCTTCGCCGTACGGCGGGCTGTCGTCGTAGAACACCATGACGTCGGCCTTGCCGTCGCCGTTGAAGTCGCCGGTGACGCCGCTCGCATCGTACGGTGGCGGGGCAGCCGGCGGCAGGACGCTGGCGATCCACGCGGCGTCGATCGGCGTGTAGTTCTCCTTGGTGTGATTCGGCCAGGGCGGGTCACCGACGTGATCGCGCACGACCGCGACGACGCTGCCGTTGCACGACAGCGGCCCGCCGGAGTCGCCCTCGTCGGGGATGCCGGTCACCGCCTGGACCGCGACCGTATCCGAGGTCGCCGAGGTGACCTGCACCGTCGCGGACCGCTTGAGGCCGAGCGACGAGTTGTTGCCGACGTTGTGGGTTCCGGACCCCACGGCCGTGCAGCTCGTGCCCACGCCGGGCAGCGAGCCATCGCCGAGCACCGCGGGCGCGATGTCCATGATCGGCGAGGTCAGGTGCGCGATCAGCAGATCGCGAGTCGGGTGCTGGATCTTCTGGTCGACCTCGTGGTGAACCCAGTTGGGCACGTCGGTGCCGGTGTTGAAGGTCATCACGTTGCCGGAGAACATGCAGTGCTCGGCGGTCAGGACGTAGCTCGGCGCGATCAGCGTACCGGCGCAGAGGTGGGCCGCGTCGACGGTGTTGTTGACGAGGATCGCTCCGACCGCCGGGTATCCGGTCTCGACCTGGCCGTTCTGGATCGGATCCGCGCTGCTCGAGGTCTCGGGGCCCGGCCACCCGTCGCGATCGCCACAGCCCAGGCCGGCGAGCCCGAAGACGGTCAGTCCGATCAGCCCACCCGCGCGGCAGCTCTTGCCGATTGTCGTTTTTCGCATGGCCAAGCGAATACCGCGCCCCGGGACCGCGCGCGGGTGAGTGCTTGTTTCACCTCCTGACGAGTTGCGACTGCGCGCCCTGCGACATGCGTACTGCTGCACGTTCCAGGTGTTCCGGGTGACCATCGCGCGGATCCGTCCTCGATCGGAACACCGCCTGTTCCGGCCGTGTCTTCCGTGTTTCGTCAGCGGCGCCCCTGATCGAGGTCGATCCCGCGCAGGCCGCCAGCGGCTCGGTCCGCCGCGCCCTGCGGGACCACCCGCGCGCCGCATCGGGGATCCTCGCAGGTGCGGTCGGCCGGGCGCTGCGCGGCGCGGGCGAGCAAAGTGCGGCGGCGCGTTTCGCTGCGGCGAAACGGACCACGTGAGTCGCCGGAGACCCCGAGTCACGTCTCATAGTCTCGATCGCCGGAAGTGCTTGTCTGTTGCCGCCCGCTGTGTGACTGTGGCGTGCCCTCGGCTCCGCTCGACGATCCACGGACGAGCGCGGCCGGCGGCGCGCCTCACGGACGACGCGGCGCATGGCCGGCCCGACAGCCCGCTACGCCCGGTATCGAATCCTGCAGTGTCACGCAAGGCACGTGTCGGGCATCCGGTCCCACTGTTCAACACGCACCCATCCACACCACCATGAATCCAAAAAACTACTTCGCCGCTCCGGACGCCTACAACACCGATCTGTTTCCCGACGTCGTGACCGCCGCCGCCGCACTGGCACAGCCGTTCCTCACCGTACAGGGCTATCTGCAAGTGCCCGGCGCCGCCGTGAACGGCTCGCAGGTACAGTACGGTGGCCGGTCGTTCACGCTGTTCGACAAGTACGACAATCCCAGCCCGCCGTACTACACCACCACGCCGCGCGCATTCCACGACGTGTGGCCGCGCCTCGATCGGTTTCCGAACGCGGCGTTCTCCACCGGCACCAGCACCTTCAACGCGACGATCGATTGCGTGGGCTATGCGTGCCGCGTGCTGGTTGCGACGGGCGGCAGCACCCTGGACGGCAATGCGTACTGCCAGCTGCACCGGATGTTGCGGGCCACCGCGGGCACCAGCTTCCCGCCCGAGCTGGGCGTCGTGCCCGAGGCCTACCAGTTCGCGGTCTCGCTCGCTGCCCTGGACAGCGGCAGCCGTGGATGGTCGTATGTTGCCGGCTGCATCGATCCGACCCAGATCGAGATCCCCGGCTACAGCGGCCGCGCCCGGCCGGGGTTTTCCGCCGCCCAGCCCGGCGACATCGTCTGCTTCGGGTTCGTGCGCTCCGGCTCGAACGGGCACTTCATGGTGCTCGCAGCTGCCCCGCAGCCGCTGGACCTGGGCAGCCTGAAGGCGCAAGGCGTGGCGCTGCCGGCATTCGTGACCGGCGGCTACAACGTGAGCGTGTACGACAGCACCAACGCGGGCACGTCGCTGCACGTGGTGGACTCGCGCCGCCAGATCGGCACGTCGGGGATCGGCCACGGCGAGCTGTTCCTGTTCACCAACGCCGCCGACGAGCCCGTGGGCTATGTCTTCGGCCTGAACGCAGATGGCTCCCTGCAGCCGGCGTACTTCGTCTCGGGCGCGGGCGCCGGCTACCAGAGCCACATTGTCGCCATCACCGTGGGCCGCTACCAGTAATCACCTGTACCTGGCGAACATCACATGAACACGCAAACCGAGACCGCGGCCACGAGGGATCACTGGACGATCGCCCACCTGCGCCAGCACATCCAGTACGCGGTGGACCTCGAGCTCTGGACCATCCCGTTCTACATGTCGGCGATGTACTCGATCAAGGACCGCACGAGCTCGGAGTTCCAGCTGATCCAGACCGTGGTGAACCAGGAGATGCTGCACCTGCAGTCGGCGGCCAACATCGCCAATGCCTACGGCTTCTCGCCGGCGATCCACGCACCGCAGTACATCGGGACGGCGATTCCGCACCTCGAGTTCCAGCTCGACAAGCCTGATCCGCGTCCGGAGTACGCGCCCTACTCGGCGCAGATCGGCCCGCTCGACCGGGAGCGGATCAACGCCATGTGCCTCATCGAGTACCCCGGATGGGACTCGACGGCGCGGCCGCCGCTGTCGCAGAACGTGCGCGAGTACGGCAGCATCGGTGAGTTCTACCAGGCCGTGCGCCACGGCGCCGAGCTGCTGAAGGACCAGCTCCGGGGCGGTGTCCGACAGGTCGATCTGTTCGCGGCATTCTACCGCAACATGCCGGGCATGACCGTCACCGAGAGCCGGGATCGCGGCTTCTACCAGGTCGGCCTGCTCGTCGATCTCATCACCGACCAGGGGGAGGGGACGAGCAAGAAGGACGTCGACCTCGAGGTCGCGTTTCAGAACACGGCCGACGACGGCGACATGCAGGACTCGCACTTCGACAAGTTCGCGCAGATCCGGCGGAGGCCGCTGCCGACCGTGTACCCCGCCAAGCCGCCGGGTCAGTACACCGCGGCGGACAAGCAGCTGGAGCAGATCCTGCTGGATCACTTCGGCGAGCTCCGCGGCAGTCTCGAGCGAATCTTTCGCGGCGAGAACCCGGAGGACTTCGTGCGCCTGATGATCAGCACCGGCGCCGCGATCCAGAGCTGCTGGAAACACGGTGTGACGCCGCGGTTCAGCTGAGCCGCCCGGCCCGCACCCACACGCACCACCACCCGAGCCGATCACATGTCCAAGAAAACCGTCTTCCGGGTCCATCCGACCATCAACTTCGCCCGGCTGGGCACCAGCGACGAATACTATCTATCGCCCGAGACCAGCGCGGGCATGACCATCGAAGGCAGCGCCACGACCGGCGGGCTTCCGATCAAGCCCGGCACGGAGAGCGAGCTGATCCACGCCTCGGACCTGCGCGACGCCGAAGGCAACCTGAAGCGCCAGGCGGCCAGGTTTCGCCTGTTCAGCTACGATCTGGACCGCGACGACGGCTATCCCTGCGCGTCACCCGGACAGGAGATCGTGCAGGGCAGCCGGCTGGCCGAAGGCCGGGTGGTGCGCGACATCGTCTGGACCGTGCATGTCGCCAACAAGAAGGCGGCGGCGTTCGCGGTGGTGCCGCTCGTCGGCATCGACGCTTATGCGGGCGACAAGCTGCCGCAGCTGCGCAATCCGCAGGTCTATGGTGACGTCAACGCACCGCGGCGGCTGTCCTCGCTGGTGATCGATCCCGGGCCGCGCGCCCTGGCCGCATCGGCCGGAGCCAAGGTCCGCTTCGATGCGCAGAGCACGCCGTCGTACTGCCACGAAGGCCAGGTGCGAGAGCTGCGGGACTATCAGACGTACTTCCCGCAGGGCAAGCTGTACGAGCCGGCCGGCAAGCTCGACAGCCTCGGCGAGATGCGGACCGACGACCAGGGGCGCCTGCTGGTGCTCGCGGCGCACGGCCGCACCGCGGCGCAATACGACGAATACGGCGACCCCGTTCCGCTGACCGGCGACCTGAACAACGCCAGCTGGTTCGATGACACGGCGGACGGCTCGGTGTCCGCCACGCTGGTGTTCGACGACGGCTCGAGCGAGCAGGCGTTCGGGGCCTGGGTCGTGTGCTGCGATCCCGCGTACGCGCCCCAGATCCGGAACGTGGTCTCGATCTGGGACGACGTCTACGACATGTGGGTGAGAGAGCTGGGACTGCAACCCGAGATCTACGATCCCGCCCGGGGCGCGTTCAATCGCGATTACCAGCCTGCGTTCGAGACCATGATCCGGCCCGTGTTCCGCGCGTCGCTGCTGCAGCGCTGGACCGTGAACCTGCCGCCGATGGCGGTGCGGGCGCACGAGGCCGTGGACGCGATCACGGCCGCGGATAGCCCCGACCGGACGATCATGGCGGGCCTCACCTTCCTCCGCAATCCCAACCTGGAAGGCGAGGACAACATCGGCGTGCCGCTGATGCCGCTCTCGGTCGGCGACGCCGGCAAATCGTTTCTCTCGGTCAGCAAGACCCAGTACTTCTTCCTGGAACAATGGAGCCGGCATGCCTACGTGGCCGGCGACGGTCCGGCGCTGGGGCGCGGCGAGCAGCTGGACATGGCGTCGCTGACCAACTGCCTGGGCGGCCGCTACGTGCCCGGGATCGAGATGAGCTACGTGGTGCGCTGCAAGGACATCTATCAACAGGACTGGCGGCAGACCGGCGCCGGACCGTTCCGCGTGAAGCCCCGCCCCCTGCCCTACACCACCGCGAAGCCGCGCACGCCGTTCCTCGGTGGCGGGTGGCTGCCGCTCAAGGACATGACCGAAGGAATCGAGCCCGGCGACCTCTCCAAGTTCATGGCGGTGCCCTGGCAGACCGATTACAACTCGTGCTCGATCCACCAGCCGAGCATCAACACCGGCGGCGAGAACCGGACCAACGGCAACAGCACGACGCTGTACTGGTCGTGGCCGTCGCAGCGCCCCGATGCGGTGTATGTCGCGGACGAGGTCGTGAATAACGTGCTCCCGAAGCAGAAGTGGGCGATCCGCGGGCCGGGCACGTATGCCCTGGATCCGAAGAGCGCCAGCACGTTCCAGAAGGCGCTCCAGGCCGTGAAGGACTGGCATCGCCTCGGCATCGTCGTCCAGGGCACGGTGATCGGCGAGGGATATGCGCCGGACTACTACCTCGAAGTGCAGAACCAGTTCGGTGATTCGCAGATCTCGGACGACCCCGTACTGCGCTGGCCATTCAACACCGATCCGCCGGCGGGCAAGACGATCTAGCGCGGACGGATGCTGCCAGTCCATCACGACGTGGTCATCCTGGGAGGCGGGCCTGCCGGGCTCGCCGCGGCCATCACCCTGCGCCGCCACACGGCGCTGAGCGTGCTGGTGGCCGACCGTGGTCCGGCGGTGCGCGAGCGGCCCGGTGAGAGCGCGCCGCCGCAGCTGCTCGACCCGATCCGCCGGCTGGGGTTGCACGACGCATTCGTCGACGGCGGACACCGCCGGTACCCGGGCAACGTCTCGGTATGGGGCGGCGAGCGCCCGGCCTGCAAGGACGCCATGTTCAGCGCCGTGGGCGGCCCGTGGCGCCTCGACCGGCAACGCTTCGATGCGCTGCTCGCACAGGCGGCCACCGACCGCGGCGCCGTGCTCGCCTGGCGCACGAGCTATGCCGGATCGGAGCCACTCGACGACGGGCACGCCGGCTACCTGCTCCGGCTGTCCGACCGCGCCACCGGAGCGCTGCAGCAGGTCCATGCCGGCTTCGTGATCGATGCCAGCGGCCCGTCGGCGCGCTTTGCGCGGCACCGCGGCGCGACGCGAACCGTGCACGACCGCCTGTACGCGCTCGCCTGCTTCGCGCCGATCGAGCCCGGCGCCATGACGATGCAGGCCATCGTGGAGGCCACCGAGCACGGCTGGTGGTACGCCGCCCGGCTGCCGCGCGATCGCATGGTGGCGGTGCACGTCGTCGACAAGCCCGCATGGCCGGCGCTGTGGGCCCACCGACACCGCGCATGGCAAGCGGCGCTCGCGCCGACCACGCTCATCCGGCAGGTGGTGCCGGACACTGCACCGGCCACCCGGCACTATCATGCGTTCCCGGTCCACTCCTCGCTCCTGGAGCGAACCGAAGGACGCGGCTGGCTGGCCACCGGCGACGCCGCCGCGAGCTACGATCCGATCGTGGCGCAGGGCCTCTACAAGGCGCTGTCGGACGGCATCCAGGCAGGAGACCGCGCCGCCGCCGCGCTGTCCGGCACCGGCACCCGCACCGGCGAGCCTACCGGCTACGGCGACGCGCTGCGCGCACGCTACGGCGACTATCTTCGGCACCGTTGCGCGCTGTACCTTCAGGAGCAGCGCTGGCCCCATGCGCCGTTCTGGCGACACCGCCACGCCCACGCCGGCAACACCGGCCCGCGGCACGAGGCCGCGGCATGAGGCGGCACCCGCAGAATGCCAATCACCCTCGGGGCGTCAGCGGCCGACGAGGCCGCGCAGGTGCGGCGTGATCTCGTCGACCGCGCCGGGGCCCTTGATCGAGCCCCCGAACTGCTTGCCGGAGGCGCGGCCGTCGCGCCCCGGCAGCGCGAACAGCGGGATCATCTCCGAGCGATAGCCGGCGGCGTCGAGCGCGGCCTCGTCCCGATCGGCATCGAACACGAGCAGGCGGAGTCCGCCGAACGCGGCGTCGAGCCGGTGCGCGGCCGCGGCCTCGTGGAACCGCTGGCACGGCTCGCACCACGACGCGCCGACGTAGACCACGATCGTGGCATCGCCGCGGGCGATCTGCGAGGCGACGTAGCCGGCCACGTCGGTGGTCGCGGGTGCCTCGACGAGCTCGAGCCCGCGATGCGGCGAGCCGCTGGAGCCCGCCTGGCCCGCCTGGCAGGCGAACAGCACGAGCGCGAGTGCGAGCGCGACGCGGGACATTGCCGCGAGGCTATCATACGGGGCGTGCGCGCCTGCGCGCCGGGCTATCCGGCGGACAGCTTGGCGAGGCGCTCGTGGATCAGAGCGTGGGCCTGGGCCATGATGCGATCGATCAGCTCCTGGACCGTGGGGATGTCGTCAATCAGGCCGGCGACCATGCCGCAGGACCAGGCGCCGGCGTCCATGTCGCCGTCCTGCATGATCCGCGGATAGACGCCGCCGACCTCGCCGATGATGTCGGCGATGGTGAGGTTGGCGCCGAGGCTGCGCTCCTTGTCGAGCAGGCGATCGACCGCGGTGTTCTTGAGCACGCGCTCGGTGTTGCGCAGCGGGCGCATGATCAGCCGGGTGTCGAGCTCGGTGGCGGCGACGATCGCGCGCTTGACGTTGTCGTGGACCGGGGCCTCGCGGGTGGCGATGAACCGGGTGCCCATGTTCATGCCGTCGGCGCCGAGCGCGAGGGCGGCGACCAGTGACCGGCCGTCGGCCATGCCGCCCGAGGCGACGAACGGGATCGTGAGCTCGTCGGCGGCGCGCGGCAGGAGGATGAAGTTGGGGATGTCGTCCTCGCCGGGGTGGCCGCCGCACTCGAAGCCGTCGACGCTGACCGCGTCGCAGCCGATCGACTGGGCCTTGAGCGAGTGCCGCACCGAGGTGCACTTGTGGATGACCTTGATCCCGGCGTCCTGCAGCGCGGGCAGCCACTTCTGCGGGTTGTTGCCGGCGGTCTCGACGATCTTGACGCCGCCGTCGATGATCGCGCGGACGTAGCCCGGGTAATCCGGCGGCGTGAGCGACGGCAGGAACGTCAGGTTGACGCCGAACGGCTTGTCCGTCATGTCGCGGCAGCGCCGGATCTCGTGGGCCAGGAGCTCGGGGGTGCGCTGGGTCAGGCCGGTGATGATGCCGAGGCCGCCGGCGTTGGACACCGCGGCGGCGAGCTCGGCCAGCCCGACGTGGTGCATGCCGCCCTGGATGATCGGGTGCGCGATGCCGAACAGCTCGGTGATGCGGGTCTTCATGGCTTGTCTCCTGCGGCAGACGGGGCGGCCGACGGTGCGGCCGACGCGAGCTGCGCGAGCGCCTCGTCGCGGACCTGGCGCTTGAGGACCTTGCCCGACGGCGTGCGCGGCAGCGGCCCGGCCGAGCGCAGCAGATAGCGCGGCAGCTCGTAGCGCGGCAGCTGTCCGGCGAGGAACGCGCGCAGCTCGTCGAGATCGAGCGCGTCGCCGGCGTAGATCGTCGCGCCGACCTCCTCGCCCAGGCGGTCGTCGGGGACGGCGTACACCGAGGCCTCGCGGACCTCGGGGTGCATCAGCAGCGCGGCCTCGACGTGGCCGCAGCCGATGTTCTCGCCGCCGCGGATGATCAGATCCTTGATCCGATCGACGATGAACACGAAGCCCTCGTCGTCGATGTAGGCGCCGTCGCCGGTGCGGAACCAGTCGCCGGCGAACGCCGCGGCGGTAGCCTCGGGCTGGTTCCAGTAGCCGCGGAACACCGAGGTGCCGCGGACCCAGAGCTCGCCGCGCTGGCCGGGCGGCAGCTCGTGGCCGGCGTCGTCGCGGATCGAGAGGTCGAGGACCTGCGAGCCGCGGCCCGAGCTGGCCGGGCGGCCGAGGTAATCGGCGCCGGAGATCGCGGTGCCGATCGCGTTGGTCTCGGTCATGCCCCAGCCGATCTGGGGAGCGGCGTTCGGAAACGTCGCGTCGATCTGGCGGACCTGCTCCGGCGCACGCGGGGCGCCGCCGCCGCCCACGGCCAGCAGCGAGCTCAGGTCGTGACCGCCGGCCCGAGCGACCCGGATCAGGTCGCCGGTGATCGCCGCCGGCGCGACGATCGAGGTCAGGCGCTCGCGCTCGATCAGGCGCGCCGCGAGCTCGGGATCCCAGCGGTACATGCAGACGATCCGGCGCTGGGTGCCGTACGACATCAGGAACGAGGCGTGGAGCCCGGTGACGTGAAACAGCGGCACGGCGAGTAACGTGCCGAGCTGCGCGCCGGGCGGCGCGGCCGCGACGCCGGTCACCAGCTCGTGGATCCGCGCGTCGAGCGCCCACGACATCAGCGCGGTCAGGATGTTGCGGTGGGTCGACGGCACGCCCTTGGCGCGGCCGCTCGAGCCCGAGGTGTAGAGCAGGGTCGCGAGGTCGTCGGGCGCGATCGGCACGGCGGGCATCGCGACGTCGCCGGCAGCGGCCATCGCGTCGCCGAGCGCGCGCACGCCGTCGGGCAGGCGGTCGGCGCGCACGCCGAGCACGCGCACGCCGGGGACCGCGCCCCGCCCCAGGCGATCAAGGCGATCGACGCGCTCCTGATCGGCGAGGACCAGCGCGGTGCCGCTGTCGGCGAGGGCATAGGCCATCTCGTCGGGTTGCCAGTGCGCGTTGATCGCGACCGCGACCGCGCCGATCGACGTGATCGCGGCGAACGCGAGCATCCACTCGGGGTAGTTGCGCATCGCGATCGCGACGCGGTCACCGGCGGCGATGCCGCAGTCGTGGACCAGGACGTGGCCGATCCGCGACGCCGCCCGCCACGCCTCGGCGAAGCTGTAGCGCTCGTCCTGGTAGACGATGAACGGCAGGTCGGAGCGGTATTGCTCGTACATCGCGCGCAGCGAGCCCGGCAAGTGCTTGAAGCTGCGCACCGTGCGGCCGTCGATCACGAGCGGCTCGAGCTCGAACGGTGCGCCCGGCGCGGTCAGCGCGGCGATCGCGTCCGGTCGCGACAGCGCCGCGGTCATGTGCCCCCGGCGCCCCCGGCGCCCCGGCCCAGCTCGGCGGCCTCGTGGTCGTACGCGGCGTACGACGCCTTCATGACCGCGTGGTTCAAGATCATCTCGGCGACGGGCGCGCGGGTCTCCGCGTCGAGCACGCGGGTGCGGATCCACGCCGACTCGGTGCGCGCGCTCTCGCTGAGCGCGATGATCTCGCGCTCGAGCTCGTAGGGTTGGTCGACGAACAGCGGGCCGCGGATCAGGCGGATCTCCTGATCGGCGAACAGGCCCACCGCCGGTCCGCGGCCGCGCAGCTCCGGCGCGCTGCTGCTGCCGAGCAGCACGCTGATCATCTCGCGTGGCAAGATCGGCCGGCCCCACGGCGAGTCCGCCGCGCCCTCCGGCGTGTACCAGCGGCACGGCTCGGTGATCACCGCGAGCTTGCCGGCGAGCGTGAACGGGTAGCTATCGCCCATGTGCTGGTCGAAGCCCATCCGCACGGTCTCGACCCGCGCGGTCTTCTGGCCGACGCGCAGGTCGCGGTAGATCACCAGCCGCGACGCGGGCCGCAGCTTCGCGATCCGCTGCTCGACCTCGCTCGGCTCGCTCGGCTCGCTCGGCTCGCTCGGCTCGCCGCCGTCGCCGCGCGGCCCGACCGACGCGGTGCCGGTGAGCACCGGCGTGCCATCGCGCTTCTCGGCCCACACCCGCGCGAGCCGCCGGCCCGACGCGGCGGGCTGGACGAACGCCCGCACCTCCTCGCCCTCGACGACCATGGTCTGGTAGTGCGCGCTGAGGCAGCCGGTCTCGAACCAGGCCTGGCCGTACAGGTGATAGAGCAGCGGATCGAACTGGCTGAAGTGCGTCGGGCCCTCGATCGGCCCGGCGCGCAGGCCGAGCTTCTCGGCGGTGGCGTCGTCGTGGATCGACTTGTGGCCGTCGTATTGCTGCTCGGCCAGCATCTGGCGCGGGCGACGCAGCGGCCCGCACAGCGCGGGCGGTTCGGGGAACGGGTGAGACATCGGCGGCTCCCGGAAGCGGCGGGGAAGGACCGGGCCATTGTCCACGGCGGCCCCGGGTTCCGCCATGCGCAAGCCGCGCGATCGAGCCGGTCACGGCGCGGCGGCGGATCGGCCAGACGCCGGAACTTCGGGGCCGTCACAGTGGACCTGGCTGTCCGAGCGCAGGCACGGCGACCCGGCGCTCGATGCGCTGTAGGTGGACCGTCACGAGGGACAGGATATCGCAGCCGCTTCCGCGGAGGCGTCGGCGAGTGCGATCCGCGCACGCCCGCTACGCCATGGCCAGGTTTGCCACCTGAGCAGGTTCCAGGCGGCGCTCACGAAGAACGTGGCCTGCTGGGTCCTCACGATTCCGCGGAATCGTGTGCGACGGCCGAGCGGCGTCATCGTCGGCGTCCGAGGTGTCAGAGCTGCTGGTGCCAGATGACGTCGGCGTTCAATGCCTGGCGCGCGCCGACGCCTCCGTGTCCCACGTGGGACGTGTGCACGGCGTCGATCACACCCGGCGCGCGGTCTGTGCCACCCCGCGTCCCACGTGGGACGTCGGCGCGGCCGAGATCGACAGCCTCGGTGCATCCGCTGGGGCTTACGGCGGGCTCAGTCCCCGGGGCGAGCTCGGTCTCGGGGCGGGTTCGACCTCCGTTTCGGACTCGTTTCGGTCTCGGTCTCGGTCTCGGTCTCGGTCTCGGTCTCGGTCTCGGTCTCGGTCTCGGTCTCGGTCTCGGTCTCGGTCTCGGTCTCGGTCTCGGTCTCGGTTTCGGTTGCGGTTGCGGTTGCGGCCTCGGTTTCGGTTTCGGTTTCGGTTGCGGTTTCGGCTTCGGCTTCGGTTTCGGTCTCGGTTTCGGTCTCGGTTTCGGTTTCGGTTTCGGTCTCGCGTGCCGACGCTCGTGCAGCCGGATACGGCTTGCACGCTCCGTGCTACAGCGGGGCGCCGCGCCGGCTCTGTACGAGCGGCTCGCTCGTCGCTGCCACTGCTACCGCAGGCGGCTGCCAGCGATGGCGCGCAGGCCGCGGGCTGCGAGGAGATCGCGAGCGAACGGCATGGGCTCTCGTCCTGTGGTGGTTCTTCGCCCTGTCGCGGAACCGCACGCGCCACGCGCGCGGTGACCGCGGGAGACCGCCCGCGGTTCATCCCAGCGCGTGTCACGGCGCTTCCGCTTGGGGCTGCGAAACCACCCACAGGACTTCCGCCCATGCCGTTTCTCGCTCTCGATCTCTCCCTCGATCTGATCCGCGGCCTGCGTCCCACCATCGAGCTGCTTCGCCGCAAGAGCCCGCGGCTGCGACGCCAGCTCGAAGACTCGCTCGCCGGCATCGTCCAGAACGTCTGCGAAGGCAGCGGTCGCGCCGGCGGCGACCGGCCGGCGCTCTACCGCTATGCGCTCGGCTCGCTGCGCGAGGTCAACGGCATCTTGCTCGCCGCCGTCGCCTTCGGCTGGCTCGCCGAGGCGCCGCTGGCGGCCGAGCGTGACCGGCTCGGCGGCATCCTGTTCGGCCTCCAGCGGCGCTGAGCTCTCGCCGGCCGACACCGGTCTTCTTCGACGCCGCGGCTCCGCACCATCACCCAGCACCGACTGTTCCTCGCGCAGCACCGACTGTTCCTCTCGACGGTCGCCGGCCGTGCCGGTGCACAGGTCGAGTCGCTCGCCGACCTGCGGCGCGAGGTCAATCACCAGAACGACGTCAGCGCCCTTGGTGCTATCTGGTCGGCAATGGTCTCAGTTGCGACCGAACACGCGGCGCAACCAGCCCGGCTTCTTCGCAGGTGCGGCGGGATCAGCCGGTGGATCACCGACGCGCGCCAGGCCGATGATCTCGCCGTCCTGGACGTGTAGCCCGTCCTCCGCGATGACGTCGATCTTGTGGAGAGAACAGTACACGTGCGGCGGCCCGTCAGTTCCAGGACAGGCCGCGCAGCTGATCGAGGTTGACGTTGCCGCCCGACAGCACCAGGGCGACGCGCGCGCCCGCGGGCGCCTTGACGAGGCCGTGCAGCAGCGCGCCGACCGGGGCCGCGGCGGCGCCCTCGACCACGAGCTTGCAGCGCTCCATGACCCAGATCATCGCCTCGAAGATGTCGCGGTCCGGCAGGGTCACGATGTCGTCGACGAAGCGCTGCACGACCGAGAAGTTGATCTCGCCGGCGCGCCGGACGCGCAGGCCGTCGATGATCGTGCGGCAGTCGATGGTCTCGAGCCGGCCGGCGTCGAGGCTGCGCTTCATCGCCGGGCCATCGGACGACTCGACGCCGATCACCCGCGCCCTGGGGTTGTGCGACTTGATCGCCATCGACACGCCCGAGATCAGGCCGCCGCCGCCGATCGGCACGACGACGACGTCGACCTCGGGCCAGTCCTGCACGATCTCGAGGCCGAGCGTGCCTTGCCCCGCGATCAGCTGCTCGTCGTCGAACGGGTGGACGTAGGTCAGGCCCTCGCTGCGCACCAGCTCCTTGGCCTTCTCGTTGGCCTCGTCCCAGATGCTGCCGTGCAGCACGACCTCGGCGCCGTAGCCCCGGGTCGCGGCGACCTTGGCCGGCGTGGCGTTGGTCGCCATGCAGACCACCGCGCGGATGCCGTGGATCTTGGCCGCCAGGGCCACGCCCTGGGCGTGGTTGCCCGCCGACGAGCACACCACGCCGCGCCGCTTCTGGTCCTCGGGCATGAGCGCGAACTTGTTGAGCGGCCCGCGGATCTTGTACGAGCCGACGCGCTGGAACATCTCGGCCTTGAGCCGGACCTCGTGGCCGGTCAGCTCGCTCAGCTGGCGCGAGGTCAGGAGCGGCGTGTGCTTGATGTGCGGCGCGATCCGCGCGCGGACCTCGCGGAAGTCGTCGAGCCCGAGCGCAAACAGGCGTGCTGGATCACTCATGTCGGTTCTCCTCGGAGGTCGCGGCGCGAGGACGCTACCACGCGGCGCCGAGGCCGATCAGCTCGGCCCGGCGGAAACCCGGCCGCAGCGGGGTCACGGCTCGCGAAGCCGGTGCGCGAGCTCGCAGGTCGCGGCCGCCAGATCGAGCTCGGCGACCAGCAGGCCCTCGGCGCCGTACGGCTGGTACCCGAGCAGCGTGCCGTCGGGCCGCACCACCGCCGACGTGGTCGGCGCGCCCGGGCTCGCGTAGTTGACGCTCGCGACGTAGCACGTGTTCTCGGCGGCGCGGCACAGCAGCGCCTTCTCGTGGAACGTGTTCGCGGGGTCGCCGAACGTCGACGGCACGAAGCCGCCCGGCTCGGCCTCGGCCAGGTGCGGGTGAAACACGACCCGCGCGCCGCGGCGGGCCGCCCAGCGCACGGTCTCGGGGTAGCGCCAGCCCTCGTGGCAGATCGCGATGCCGAAGGTCAGCCCGGCGGCCTGGAACACGCGGCGGCCGGTCATCGCCGGGGCGTAGGTGCCCTCCTCGGACGGATCGATCTGCACCTTGTCCTGGAACCCGAGCCGCGCGCCGTCGCCATCGATCACGAGCGCGGTCGCCAGCACGCCGCCGTCGACGACGCGCTCGGTGCCGAGAATCACCGCGACGCCGGCCCGCGCCGCGGCCGCGGCGATCGCCGTCCACGCGCGCTCGAGGAACGCCGGATCGGCCGGCGGCGGCGCGTGCCCCAGGCCGCGGTAGCCCGGCACGTAGCATTCCGGAAAGCACACCAGCGCCGCGCGCTCGGCGCCGGCCCGCGCGATCCAGTGCTCGACCCGCGCGACCGAGTCCTCGGGGGTCTGGGGGTAGCCGACGTTGGCGAGCGCGATGCGGATGGTGGTCATGGGCGACGATACCGGATCCGCCACAGGCAGTTGCCACCGTCGTCGCTGACCACCAGCGCGCCCTGCTGGGTCTGCGTGACGGCGACCGGCCGGCCCCAGACGTTGCCATCGGGGGTGACCAGGCCGGTCATGAAGTCGACGTACTCGCCGGTCGGGACGCCGTCCTGGACCACCGCCCAGATCACCTTGTAGCCGGTGCGGCGCGCCCGGTTCCACGAGCCGTGCTCGGCCGCGAACGCCTGCATCCGGTACTCCGGCGGGAACTGCGTCCCGGTATAGAACGTCATGCCCAGCGATGCCGAGTGCGACTGGAGCAGCACGTCGGGAATGATCACGCGATCCCGGAGCTCGGCGTGCTTGCCCTTGTGCCGCGGGTCGGGGTGCGGGCCGATGTAGAACCACGGCCAGCCGTAGAACCCGCCGTCGCGCACCCGCGTGATGTAGTCGGGGACGAGGTGGTCGCCGAGCTCGTCGCGCTCGTTGACCGAGGTCCACAGCTCGTGGGTCTGCGGATGGATCGCGAGCCCGACCGGGTTGCGGATCCCCGTGGCGTAGACCCGCTCGGACTTGCCGTCGGGCGTGTACTCGAAGATCCGCGCGCGGCGCGCCTCCGCGGCGTCGTCCGAGACGTTCGAGCGCGAGCCGACCGAGACGTACATCTTCGTGCCGTCGCTCGAGAACACGAGGTCGCGCGTCCAGTGGCCGCCGCCGCGGAGCCGGCCGCCGCCGGAGATGTCGTCGACCACGGTCTCGGGGCGGCCGCGCGCCTTGAGGTCGCCGTCGCTGTACGCGAAGCGCACGACCGAGTCGGTGTTGGCGACGTAGACCCAGCGCGGCGCATCGGGCGGATAGAACCCGATGCCGAACGGCTGGCGCAGCCCGGTCGCGAACACCTCGACGCGCTCCGGTCCGGCGTCGCGATCCGCGCCGCGCACGACCTTGACGCGGCCGGACGACGACTCGACGACGAAGACGTCGCCGTTGGGCGCGGTGCGGATCATCCGCGGCTCGTGGACGCCGGTGGTCAGCAGATCGACGACGAAGCCGTCGGGCACGCGGGGCAGCGCGCCGGACGGACGCGGCACGAGGTTCGCGCCGTTGTCGGCCGAGGCCGTGGCGTAGGGCGGCGGCAGGTCACCCGGGGTGAGCTTGCGGCGCACGCCGGGTGCGTCGGTCGTCCAGTCGCCCATCGCCGCGCGCCCGGTCAGCACGGTGGCGCCAGAGGGGGCGCCGGAGGCCGTCGGCGCGGCACCGGCAGCCGGAGCCGGCGGGGCCGCGCGCTTCGCGGGAGCCGCCTCCGACGACGGTGGCGAGCAGGACAGCAGCGCCGCACCGGCGCTCGCGAGCACGACGCGAGAGATCAGCGATCGCATTGGTAGATCTAACCTTCTTCCGTCTTGCGACGGTTGTGAGTAAGACCCCCGTTCAAACCGTGCGTGCGGATTTCCCGCACACGGCTTACCGGTGGTCGTTCAGGGCGCGGCAGTTTTGCGTTGCCGGGGTAGCGGAT
>DASWRS010000344.1:0-4300 GCA_036403075.1 Kofleriaceae bacterium | reverse complement strand
GGGGAGAGCGCTCGTTTGACGTATCCAGTACTGCCGCGATACCCTTTGAAACCCGTAGACTTTTCAGGAGAAACTGGCGAATGAGCCGGATCGGAGAGCTGCTGGTTCGCGAGAAGATGCTCTCGCTCCAGCAGCTGCAGCAGGCGCAGGAAGAGGCCAAGCGCACCGGCAAGCGGCTCGGCGCGACGCTGTCGCGACTCGGCTACGTCCGCGATCAGGAGCTGACCCAGTTCGTCGCCAAGCAGTACAGCCTGCCGTCGATCAACCTCAGCGAGATCGAGATCGACGCCGCGGTGCTCAAGCTCGTGCCGCGCGAGATCTGCGAGAAGCATCAGGTGATCCCGGTCAGGCGCTCGGGCCCGACGCTGATCGTCGCGATGGCGGACCCGTCGAACATCTATGCGATCGACGAGCTCAAGTTCCTGACCCAGTACAACATCGAGCCCGTGGTCGCGTCCGACAGCGCGCTCGAGGCCGCGCTGTCGCGTTACTACGACAAAGGCCCCGATCTCGACCAGATGATGGGCGAGTTCGACGTCGACAACGTCGACTTCTCGGGCTCCGTCGACGAGTCGATCAACGTCGTCGATCTCGAGAACCAGGCCGGCGAGGCCCCGGTGGTCAAGCTGTGCAACGCGATCCTGTTGTCGGCGATCAAGAAGAAGGCGTCCGACATCCACGTCGAGCCCTACGAGAAGAGCTTCCGGGTCCGGTTCCGGATCGACGGCATCCTCCAGGAGGAGATGCGCCCGCCGCTCAAGCTGCGCAACGCGATCACGTCGCGGCTCAAGATCATGGCCTCGCTCGACATCGCCGAGCGCCGCCTGCCGCAGGACGGCCGGATCAAGCTCAAGATCGGTACCAACAAGGAGATGGACTTCCGCGTCTCGGTCCTGCCGACCTTGTTCGGTGAGAAGATCGTCATGCGGCTCCTGGACAAGTCGAACCTGCAGCTCGACATGACCAAGCTCGGCTTCGATCAGAAGCCGCTGGACGACTTCAAGCTCGCGATCAAGAAGCCTTACGGGATGGTCCTGGTCACCGGCCCGACCGGCTCTGGTAAGACCACCACGCTGTACTCGGCGTTATCCGAGCTCAACACGATCGATCGAAACATTTCAACTGCGGAGGATCCGGTCGAATTCAATCTACACGGGATCAACCAGGTGCAGATGCACGAGGATATCGGGCTCAACTTCGCGACCGCGCTGCGCGCGTTCCTGCGACAGGACCCGAACATCATCATGGTCGGCGAGATCCGCGACTTCGAGACCGCCGAGATCGGCGTCAAGGCCGCGCTGACCGGCCACCTCGTACTCTCGACGCTGCACACCAACGACGCGCCGTCGACCGTGTCGCGCCTGCTCAACATGGGGATCGAGCCGTTCCTGGTGACCGCGTCGGTCAACCTCGTGCTCGCCCAGCGGCTGTCCCGGCGGATCTGCGCCGATTGCAAGATCCCCGACGAGAAGCACCCCGAGGCGCTCGCCAAGATGGGGATGAGCGAGGACCAGATCCGCAAGGCCACGATCATGAAGGGCCGCGGCTGCAACACCTGCAACAACACCGGCTACAAGGGCCGGGTCGCGCTCTACGAGGTCATGCCGTTCACCGATCCGCTCAAGGAGCTGGTGCTCCAGGGCGCGTCGGCCGCCGAGATCAAGACCGAGATGATCCGCGGCGGCGTCCAGAGCCTGCGCATGGCCGGGATCGCCAAGATCCTCGATGGCATGACCACGCCCGAAGAGATCCTGCGCACCACGGTGGACGACTGATGGCGCCGAGCCTGCAGTCGCTGCTCAAGGCGATGACCGACAAGGGGGCGTCCGACCTCCACGTGACCGCGGGATCGCCGCCGCGCCTGCGGATCGACAACGAGCTGGTCCGGCTGCAGACCGATCCGCTGACCCCGGTCGACACCAAGACCCTGTGCTACTCGGTGATGAACGACGCGCAGAAGCTGCGGTTCGAGGAGGACCTCGAGATCGACTTCTCGTTCGGCATCCGCGGCATGGCGCGGTTCCGCGCCAATGTCTACCTGCAGCAGTCGTGCGTCGCCGGCGCGTTCCGCATCGTGCCGTACCAGGTGATGCCGCTCGACGAGATCGGCCTGCCGCCGATCGTCCTGGAGCTGTGCGATCGGCCGCGCGGCCTCGTGCTGGTCACCGGCCCGACCGGCTCGGGCAAGTCGACCACGCTGGCGTCGATGATCGACCGGATCAACACCAAGACCCGCGGCCACATCATCACGATCGAAGATCCGATCGAGTTCCAGCACCAGCACAAGAACTGCTTGATCAACCAGCGCGAGATCGGCCGCGACTCGCAGTCGTTCCAGCGCGCGCTCAAGTACATCCTGCGCCAGGATCCCGACGTCGTGCTGATCGGCGAGATGCGCGACCTGGAGACCATCGAGGCGGCGCTGACGCTCGCCGAGACCGGCCACCTGGCGCTGGGCACGCTGCACACCAACAACGCGATCCAGAGCATCAACCGGATCGTCGACGTGTTCCCGTCGGCCGCGCAGAGCCAGATCCGCTCGGTGCTGTCGTTCGTGCTCGAGGGCGTCGTGACCCAGATCCTGATCCCCAAGGCGGGCGGCGCCGGCCGGGTGCTCGCGTCCGAGATCCTGGTGCCCAATGCCGCGATCCGGAACCTGATCCGCGAGGACAAGCTGCACCAGATCTACTCGCAGATGCAGATCGGCCAGTCCAAGTTCGGTATGCAGACGATGAATCAGTCCCTGCTCGATCTCTATCTTCGCAAGCAGATCACGGTCGAGGACTGTCTGGGTCACTCGAGCGAGGTCGACGAGCTGAAGACCATGATCTTGAACGCGGGCGGTTCGCTCGGCAGCGCCGCCCCGCCTACCAACATGCGGCGCTAGCGCCCACAGGAACCGGAAGGAGACGACACATGGCGAAGTTCCAGTGGGAAGCCACGACACGTAGCGGCGAGAAGAAGCGCGGCGTCATGGAGGCCGAGGCCGCGACCCAGGTCGAGGCCCGGCTGCGCGGCGACGGCCTGACGATCGACCGGGTGCGCAAGGAAGCGGTGGCATTCCAGATCACGATCGGATCCGGCGTCGGCCACAAGGATCTGCAGATCTTCACGCGCCAGCTCGCGACGATGATCGACGCCGGCCTGCCGCTGGTCCAGTGCCTCGACATCCTCGCCGCGCAGACCCCGAACAAGGTGTTCGCGCGGATCCTGGGCCAGGTCAAGAGCTCGGTCGAGCAGGGCTCGACGTTCTCCGAGGCGCTGCGCCGGCACCCGCGGGTGTTCGACGACCTCTACGTCAACCTGGTCGCCGCCGGCGAGGTCGGCGGAATCCTCGACACGATCTTGAACCGGCTCGCGGTCTACATCGAGAAGGCGGTGAAGCTGCGCGGCCAGATCAAGAGCGCGATGTTCTACCCGATGGGCATCATGGTCGTCGCGATCGGCGTGATCGCGGTGATGCTGATCAAGGTGATCCCGACGTTCGAGAACATGTACAAGGAGATGGGCCACGCCGAGCTGCCGGGCGCGACCAAGTTCGTGATCAACGTGTCGCACGGGTTCGTCAACCGCTGGTACCTGTACTTCGGCACGCTGTTCGGCGTGATCGCGGGCTCGGTGATGATGCGGCGGACCGACCGCGGCAAGGAGATCTTCGACCGCATGCTGCTGCGCTTGCCGGTGCTCGGCGGCACGCTGCGCAAGATCGTCGTCGCGCGGTTCACCCGGACGCTCGGCACGCTCCTGACCTCCGGCGTGCCGATCCTCGACGCGCTCGACATCTGTGCCCGCACCGCCGGCAACAAGGTCGTCGAGCACGGCATCCAGAAGGCGCGCGACAAGATCGCGGAGGGCCACGACATGGCGGGGCCGCTCGCCGAGTCGCGGGTGTTCCCGACCATGGTCGTGCAGATGATCGGCGTCGGCGAGCAGACCGGCGCGATGGACCAGATGCTGCAAAAGATCGCCGACTTCTACGAGGAGGAGGTCGATTCGGCGGTGTCCGCGCTGACCTCGCTGATCGAGCCGATCATGATGGCATTCCTGGGCGTCGTCGTCGGCGGCCTGATCATCGCGATGTACCTGCCGATCTTCAAGCTCGCCGGCAACATCCAGGCCGGCTGATACAGTCGCGGCCGTGTCCACGGAACCGCTTCCGTTCACCAGGCCGCGGACGCGAAGCCGCGACCGGCTCGGGCCGTCGCCCGCCGACTCGCTGATCCCCGCGCCGGTGCCGCCGGCCAGCGACACCGGCCGCCGCGTCATCCGCCTGTTGCTGCTGCGCACGCTGGTCGTGACC
>DASWRS010000343.1:0-83531 GCA_036403075.1 Kofleriaceae bacterium | reverse complement strand
GGTGCCGGAATGAACGCGTCCGCCCGCCTGCACCCCACCCGGTAGACCGTGAGTCCTGGGCGACCGGCTCGCCGCCGCGGCGGTGATCTTGCTACAGCGCGGCCATGACCACAGTCCTGGTGACCGGCGGATCGGGGTTTGATTCAGCGTACGATCCCGACGCGCGGGCGGCCGCAGCAAGAGCGCCCGGCGCGCCGAGGTCAGAGCGCGATGCGCAACCAGGACCAGTACGCGGCCAGGATGCCGATGACGTACAAGGCCGGCGTGCGCGCGCGTGCGAGCCCACGCTGCGAGCTGGCCAGGCGCACCATCAGGTAGGCGGCGAGCACCGTCATCAGCTGCCCGATCTCCACGCCCACGTTGAAGGTGAGCAGCGCGAGGGGAAGATGGCTCGGTGGAAGCCCGATGCTGTTCAGCGCGCCGGCGAAGCCGAGCCCGTGCATCAGACCGAACAGAAACGACACGAGCGCCGGCATCCGTCGAGCCAGGGTGTCGCGCTCGCGCAGCGCCTCGGAGGCGACCAGCACGATCGACAGGGCGATGACCGCCTCGACGGGCGCCGGTCGGAGGCTGATCCAGCCGAACACGCTGCACGCGAGCGTCAGGCTGTGGGCCGCCGTGAACGCGGTGATCGTGCCGATCAGGCGACGCCGGAAGCCGACCAGGAACAGCAAGCCGATGACAAACAGCAGATGATCGACGCCGCTCAGGATGTGCTGGATGCCGAGCACGACGTACGCCCGTGCGATCTCTGCGGTACCGCGGCGATCGTCCGCCGATCCGTAGAGCCGCACGGAGGACTGCCCGGCCGTGAGCGTGTAGACGCGGCTCTGGCCGTCGAGCCAGACCACCTTCACCAGGGCCGCGGAGTAGCGCTTGCCGACGCCCTCGATCGTCAGGGTGCCGTTCAGGCCGTCGCTGCCGCAGCGCAGCGCGGCTGGCCCGGCCGAACAGCCTTGGGGCCAGTGAGGCACGAGATCGCTGCCCATCGGGCGCTTGTCGCTCGAGGCCGACCATTGCCAGAGGAATTCGCCCGGGGAGGTCTCGCGGACCTCCATCTCCGCCATGGTCATCTCGTGGGCGCGCGCCGGCGAGGCCGTGACCGCGAGGACGGCGACGATCGGGAACACGAGCCAGACGCGCGCGGTCATTCGATGTCGTCCCGGGTCGGCACCTCGTACGTGATCTTGTACTTCCGGGTCAGCGCGCGCACAACCGCGGTCCGCTGCTCCGCGGCCGTGGCATCGGTCCAGTCGTGGAACACCACGCCGCGCAGCGCCTCGTACACGGCCGGCTTGGCCGGGGTGATCGCATCGAGTCGCATGGCGCGCCAGCCGTCCCGGGTATGCAGCGCCTGCCACGTGCTCGGCTGCGCCGCTGCCAGGGTCCTGGCGAGCTCCGGCCCGTAGCTCTCGACCAGGCTCGCGTGCGGCCGGCCCTTGAAGACCCGCAGACCGGCCTTCGCGTCGCCCGGCATCCCGCCATTGAGGTCATTCACGAAGCTGCGCACGGCGGGCTCCGAGCTGTCGCCGGACAGCGCGGCCTCCTCGAAGTCGTAGCGAGCCGGCTCGTCGTACCGCTCGCGATGCGCTTCGAACCACGCGCGCAGCACCTTGTCGTCGGTGGCCGGGAGCCGAACGTTGCTGTCGATCACGCTGAGCGCCTTGAAGATGACGCGCTCGCGGATCGCGGGGTCGCCCTTGTCGACCTGCAACGCCAGTCCTTCCCGGTAGAGCACCTCGTTGTCGAGCCACACGCGGTGCAGGGCCTCGAGCTCCTCGGCGTTGGGCTCACGGCCGCGCGCTGCCTTGAAGGTCTCTCGTGCCTCGCTGTCCACGTCGGCCCCGATGCGGATCGTGTGCGGGTCATCGGCGTTGCCCATGACGAAGTGATCGATCCCGAACAGCACGCCGCCGAGGACGACGAAGTGAAGCAGCGGCTCACGTAGCCATGCCGTCACTTCACCCCCGCGACGGTCGTCGAGCCGATCACCTCGATGTAGATCGGATTGCTGTAGAACCAGAGATCGGCCCACGACGCGACGTCGAACGAGACGGCGCGCTGACCGGCGATCGGGTTATTTGCGCCGGTCGCCGTTGCCAGGTGGTCCGGGCAACCGTCGAACTGGCTGCCTGCGCTGTGCGCCGCGGTGCACGGGATCCGCAGCATCGTCGGATCCGTTGCATTGGTGAAGATATCGGGCAAAGGGTTGCCGCTGGGGTCGGTCTCGAACGGCACGGCGGGCGGCAGGTTGGTCCCGCGCAGGCGGACGTATTGCGACGCCGAGACCGCGGGGATGCGGAACGTCATGGTCAGGAACGTCGAGCCATCGAACGGCGAGGTCACCGCGCTCCAGGGCGAAGCGCCGTTGCCGTTGAACGTCCGGAGGATGGCCGCGCTGAGGTTCTTGGCCGCGTCCGGGACGACCGAGAGATCCGCCGTCGTGCCGTCGGCGCGCAACCAGTCGGTGTTGCGCGGCCACTCACCGGCGTAACCGGGCGTACCCGGCGTCCGGTAGCCGGTGACCAGGCCGCGGATGAGGTCGACGTGATCGAGCACCGGCAGGTTGATCGGCTGCGTGATGCCGACCTGCAAGAGCGACGGGTTGGGAAAGCTGTAGGGCGAATAGTTCGCGCCGGCCGGGTCTCGCAGCGCAATGCCGACGATGACGTCCGACCCCGGCGGCACCACCAGCTTCTCGCCCATCGTGGCGCAGCCCGCCGAGTCGAGCGCCGTGTTGCTGATCGCCGCGTTGACGGCCAGCTCTGCGACGAGCGCGTCACTGCGGCTGGTGCACACCACGAACGCGAGCCGATCGATGATCTGGCCCGAGGTCGCGAAGTTGTTGCCGCTGCGCAGGCCGTCGACGATGGTCTGGGGCCTCGGCTTGTTGCCGCCGCTGCGCACCAGGGTGTAGTTGCGCTGGTACTCTCCGGGGAAGAAGTCCTGTGTCGAGCGGCGGTCGTCCGGACCGAAGCTCCCGCGGTTGTGCCAGTCCGAGCTCGCGAAGAACCACCAGTTGCGGCCTTCGCCCAGGAGTGCGTCCCACACGCCGCCGATCTGCGCGCCGTAGACGCCCGTGGCGCCGTACGTCGTGCCGCCGACGCTGTCGGTCGGGACGCCGTTGATCGTGTTGCGATTGCGCCGGTATTCGCCGCGCTCGGCGGACGCGCCGTGGCCGGGCTGGGTCTCGAATCCGAACGCGATCCGGGGCGCCGCGTTGTTGAAGTCGCGCAGGTGCTCGATGTTGTAGCCGTTGTTTCCGTCGGGGTTGAACTGGCCGGCGCGCTCGAGGTGTGCCGGCACGTAGTAGCTGGTGTCGGGATGGAACGCGGCCATCCACCTGAGCGCCTCGAGCGCCTTGTTGTGACCCTTGGTGCCGTTGCCCGCGCCGCCGGCAGGGACGAGCTTCTGGGCCGTGGCGTTCCAGCTCGGATCCGCCGCGTTCAGGCTGCCCGGAACCGAGCAGTCCCAGTTGTTGCCGGCGCCGCGGCTGGTATCGGTGTCGGCGCGATCGAAGCAGTACTCCCACTGCGCGAGCGCGTTGCCGTTGCCGAGCGCGACGTACGGCGGGCCCGCCGGGAGTGATCGCGTGTCGAGCGCGGCCGGGATCTGACCGCTGATGATCGACATCGAGGTGTGCTCGTGGCCGGGAGACACGGTCTCGATGCCCAGGAACAGCGGGAGGTTCTTGAACGCGTTGAGATACTCGATCAGGGGATACTGGAACTCCTGGATCGATTGCCATCGCCACATGTTGCGGTTCGGCGTGGCGCCCGACACGTCGCCCTTGGGCGTGATCCCGGAGCTCTCCCACGTGGTGTTCGGCCCGAGGCCGGCGGTGAACGGATAGGCCGCCGTGGACAGGCTCGCGTCCTCGACCAGCTGGCAGTTGCGGTTGCCGTTCCCGCCGTGCCCGGCCTGCACGAACCAGTCGAGGCCCCACGGCGTCTCGCCCCGGTCCGTGGCCTTCTTGACCAGCTTCTGCATCGAGATCGAGCCGTCGGAGCACGTGGTGTGGTTGTGGAAGTCGCCTGCGACGTACGTGCCCGGCGTCCTGGGCGCCGACGAGCAGATGACCTGCGCGGTCGAGGTCGCGGCGCAGGACGCCGCGGGGTCGCCGTCGCTGACGCTGAGCCGGAGCGTCACGGCGCCCGGGGTCGTGCACGTGAACGTCGGGTTCCGGGCGGCGGCGTCGCTGAGCGTGCCGGCGCTCGAGGTCCAGCCAAACGACAGCGGGCTGGGGCCGGCGTCGGTGTCGTGCGCGGCCGCGGACAGCGCGATCGAGCCGCCGACCTGGACCTCGGCCGGGGTCGCCCCGAGCGCGTCGATCGTGGGGCAGATGTTCAGGTTGCCCCCGACCAGCACGCTGCCGGTGCGGGGCGCCTCGAGGCAGGTCATCGGCACCGAGGCCGAGGTGATCTTGGCGGGCACGACGTCGAACGTGGCCGCGCCCGCGCAGCTGGTCAATCCGTCGGTGGTCATGGCCGTGAGGGTGATCTGGAATCCCTTCCCGGCGGGGATCCCGCTGATCAGCGCGGTCAGCTTCGTCGAAGCCGACACATCGATGGTGCCGGTCCGCTGGAATCCCAGCGGGCCTGTGATCGAAAAGCTCACGCTCTGGATCGAGGCGCTCCCCGGGATCTGCAACGCGAGACCGACCTCGCCGGTCGCGTCATCGTTCTCGGTGGCCGCACCGTGGTCGCTGCATCCGAGGATGGAGCCGACACCACAAACTCCGAGCGCCAACATCGTCATGTTCTCGAGGACACTCATGATCGGCAAGCCTCCGGTCGTGACTGCAACAGGCGCGCAGGCGCGCGATCCCGCCGGCCGGCGTGGCCTGGAGGGCTCGTTCCATGCGCTCGGTACTCCTACAAGCTCCCGCGGCGATCGACGGCGACGCTTCTGCAACATTTGCCCGAAGCTTTTGGAGTCGCCCTGGCCGTGAACGTGGTGTGTTGCGATCGGGTGACGATCTCGTCGCGGGTTTGTGGATGGACATGCGCGGCGACGTCGCGGATAAAGGGCCCGCGATGGACGAGGTGTTCGGCCTGTTCCCCACGCCCTTCATGCGCGCGCCGGGCACGCTCGGCGGGCCGCTCGTCGCGCGCTTGATCGAGCACTTCACGGCCCGTGCACTGCGCGACAACAACGCGTCGGCCCACCTGGCTCACACCGAGATGCTGCGACCGGCGGACAGCCCCGTGCTCGTCGAAGCGGCGGGCCTGATCGCGCCCAAGCTGGTCGATTTCGGCGCGCACCTGTTCGGCGAGCGCCTCGCCTGGTTGCTCAAGGAGATGTGGGTGAACGTGCTGGATGCCGGTGGGCGCCAGGCCATGCACAACCACGCCAACAGCTTCGTCTCGGGGGTCGTCTATCTCACGCGGACGCACCCGAGCTCGCAGACCGTCTTCATGAAGTCGCCCGGCGGCACGGACTTCCTGTTCAAGAACGACCACGCGGGCATGACGCGGAACGAGTACTGCGCCGACAAGTGGATCAGCCCGGCTCCCGAGCCGGGAGACCTGGTGCTGTTCCCGAGCTACCTCATGCATGCCGTTCCGCCGAACCAGGGCGAGCGTCGCATCACGCTCTCGTTCAACGCCATCCCCGCACAGCTCGACTCGTGGGGCTACGTCGTCAGGTTCGCCGGTTGAGCGACGAGCGCGAGCGGCCACGACGCTGGGCGTCCCACGTCCTCATGATGGCGTCCGGTTTTGCCGCGATGGGCTACGAGATCGTCTGGACCCAGCAGAGCTCGCTGTGGCTGGGGCACGAGTCCGCCGCGGTGCTCGCCGTGGTCGCCGCGTTCTTCGGCGGGCTCGCCGTGGGAGGGCTGACGCTCGGTTCGCGCATCGAGGCGAGCTCGCGCCCGCGGCGCTGGTACGTCGGCTGCGAGCTGGTCATCGCGCTGTGGAGCCTGGTCTTGCTGTTCGTGGCATCGCCGTTCAGCGGCTGGGTGTTGCGCATGACCGGGGTCCAGCCGTCGGCGGGCTGGCAATGGGCAGTGGCGTTTTGCAGCACGTTCTTGCTGTTTCTCCCGGCGACGGCCGCGATGGGCGCCACGCTCCCGGCGATGGAGCGCCTCACGGTTCCGCTCGGTGAAGCCGGGCGGTCGATCGCCGCGCTCTATGCCAGCAACACGTTGGGTTCGGTGCTCGGCGTGCTCGCGCCGGCCCTCTGGCTGATCCCCGGCATCGGGCTCGCGTGGAGCACGGCGATCTGCATCGCGCTCGATCTGCTCTGCGGTGCCGTCGCGCTGGCGGTGTTTCCGGAAACGATGCACCGCGCCCCCGCCCTGCCCCCGCTCGATCTGGCGGTCGCGCGGCGCGCGGTGATCCGGCTCGCCGTGACGGGGTTTCTGGGAATCGGCTACGAGGTGCTCGCCGTTCGCGTCCTCAGCCAGGTGACCGAAGATACCGTCTACACGTTCGCGATGCTCCTCGCGGTCTATCTGGCGGGCAGCGCGGCGGGCGCAGCTGGATACCAGCGCTGGCTGATCCGCAATCGCGATCCAGACCGTCTCGGAGATCGCCTGCTCGCCGCGCTGGCGTCCGCTTGCCTCCTGGGGATAGCCTCGCTCTGGGCGGCGGCGCGCATCAAGGCCTGGGCGCTCGGGGGGTTCGGCACCAGCTTCGCGGCCGCGCTCGCGACCGAGGCATTGCTCGCGGTGCTGGCCTTCGGGCTCCCGACGATCGCGATGGGCGCCGTGTTCAGCCACCTGAGCCGGTCGGCGAGCAAGGCCGGCGTGGGCTTTGGTCGTGCGATCGGTGTGAACACGCTCGCCGCGGCGGCCGCGCCGGCGGTGTGCGGCGTCATGGCCGTCCCCGCGCTCGGGCCCAAGGCCGTCCTCCTCCTGATCGCCGTGGGTTACCTCGCGGCGGCCACACGACACGCGTGGACCACGCCGGCGCTCTGGTTGCCGGCGATCGCCACGCTGGCGCTCGCCGTGTTCGCGCCGCCGCTCCGGTTCATCGATGTCCCCGCCGGCGGTCGCGTCGTCAGTTACCACGACGGTGTGATGGCGGCCGTCAGTGTGGTCGAGGACGCCGCCGGGGTCACGAGCCTGCGCATCGACAACCGGCAGCAGGAAGGCAGCAGTGCCACGCAGCGCGTCGACCGCCGGCTGGCGTGGCTCCCCTTGCTCCTCCACCCGGCGCCGCGTCATGCGCTGTTCCTCGGTCTCGGAACCGGCGTCACCGCGTCGTCCGCCGCCGAGGACCCGACGCTCGATGTCGATGTGGTCGAGCTCTTGCCCGAGGTGATCGCGGCGTCGACCCACTTCACTCGCCGGGTCGACGGCGTGCAGCCCCGGCTTCACGTGCTGGCCGCAGACGCGCGCCGCTACGTGCGCGCGAGCGAGCGAAGATACGACGTCATCGTGGCGGACAACTTCCATCCGGCCAGGAGCGGATCGGCGGCGCTCTACACCGTGGAGCACTTCGAGGCCGTGCGCCGGCGACTCGAGCCGAGCGGTGTGTTCTGCCAGTGGCTTCCGGTGCATCAGCTCGATCTGGGGACCCTGCGAAGCATCGTGCGCTCGTTCGTGAGCGTGTACCCGACCAGCTGGGCCATGATCGCGAGCAACAGCCTCGACACGCCCGTGCTCGGCCTCGTCGCGCGGCGCGACCAGGCGCGGTTCGACATGACCGCGCTCCACGATCGACTCGCGCGCCTTGCGTTGCCGGAGCAACTCGCCGACCTCGGGCTCGAAGACGAGCTGGCGGTCCTCGGCAGTGTGGTGGCCGGTGGCCCTGCGCTGTCACGCTTCGCCGCCGGCGCGGCCACCAACACCGATGATCGTCCGATCGTGGCGTACACCGCCCCGCGAGCGACGTACTCGCCGGATTCGACTCCTCGCGACCGGTTGATCGCGCTGCTGCGCGAGCTCTCGATCGACACAGCCGAGCTCGTCGTCCCCATCGCCGATGCGACCTGGCGAGATCGCCTTGCCGCCTACTGGACGGCGCGCAATCGGTTCATCGAGTCGGGTCGAGACGTCCGGCCGTCCCACCGTGTCACGGACATGCTCGCGCAGGTGCGCGAGCCGCTGCTCTCCGTCCTGCGCATCAGCCCGGATTTTCGCCCCGCCTACGATCCATTGCTCGCGATGGCGCTGGCGCTGGCTCGATCCGATGTCTCCGGCGCTCGCACCCTCCTCGGCGAGCTGAAGCGGTTACAGCCAGCGCGATCCGAAGCGATCCGGCTGCTCGCCGCCCTGGGCGCGGAACCGCCGGCCGTCGGGCCTGCTGCACGCTGAGCGCGCGGGCGGCCGGCGTGCTGGGTCGGCCACGGCGCACGTAGCGAGGCGCGCGTGTGGCGCTGGCGTGAGCGCCTCCGAGCTCACTCGGGAGTCTCGCCGGCGCCGATGTCCTCGAGCGCCCGGAGCAGCGCGGCGGCTTGCACCGGCTTGGTCAGGTGCCCGCGGTTGCCCGACAGCCGGAGCGCCTTGGCGGTGTCCGCGGACACGACGATGATCGGGATCGCCGCGAGCGCCGGGTCCTGGACGCAGCGGTCGTGGAACGCCTGGCCGTCCATCCGCGGCATGTTCAGATCGAGGACGATCACCAGGGGCCGGAGGCCGCGCTGCAGCTGCTCGAGGGCGTCGAGCCCATCCACGGCGGATGCGACCCGGAACCCGCGGTGCTCGAGTAGCCCGGTGATCGCGATCCGGACATCTTCGTCGTCGTCCACGACCAGGATCAGCGCCGGATCCGAGGGCGCGGATGGCCCGGCGAGCTCGGTCTCGCGGGGCAGCGTCACCGTGAACGTCGTGCCCGCCTCCGCGGTCGACGATACCGCGATGCTCCCGCCGTGCGCTCGCACGATCTGATCGACGATGTACAGGCCGAGCCCCAGGCCGTGGTTGCCCGCCGCGCGGGTGGTCGTGCCGCGCTTGAACGGGTCGAAGATCGTGGGCAGGGTGTGCGCGGCGATCGCCGGGCCGGAGTTGTGGACGGCGAACGCGAGCGTCCTGGCGTCGCTGGTGAGTGACACCCGAATCGCCGTCCCGGCGCCGCCGTGGTGAACCGCATTGTTGATGAGGTTCGTCAGCACCTGCGCGAGCCGATCGGGATCCCAGTGTCCGAACACGACGGTCTCGTCGCCGCTGGTCGCGAGCTCGATCTGCCGCGTGCCGTGGGCGATGCGGGCTTCGTCGACGCAGTTGACGATGATCTGGCGGGCGTCCGCCCGCTGGCGCCGGATCGGCATCGCGCCCTGGACGCGGCACTCGGTGACATCGATCAGGTCGGAGATCAGCCGGCTGGCGCGCTGCGCGCTGTGGAACGCGCGGTCGAGCGCCTGGCGGTGAAATGGGTCGAGCGTCGTCTCCCGCAGCATGGTCGCGACCGTGATGATGACGGCCAGCGGACTGCGCAGGTCGTGGCCGACCACCGCCGCGAGCACCTGCTGGAACTCGACCACGGTCGCCAGCTCGGCGTTGTGCTTCACCTGCTCGCTCCGCAACCGCATCATCGCGAGGAACGCGCCGAGCTGGGCCGCCACGACGCTCAGCAGGCGGAGGTGGGTGGCGTCGTACTCGAACGACTCCGGCGGGTCGACGCGAATGACGCCGTTGATCCGATCGAGCCCCATCACCGGCAGCGTCAGGCTCGGGGGCGCCGCCCGGACGTCGCCGAGCGCCTCGCTCGCTTCGCCGTCTTCGGTCTCGTCGACGATCTTTCGCCAGGCGGAGACCAGCGACGCGGTGAGGTGATCCGCGGCGTCCGAGGCCGCGCTCGGCGCCGTGAACACGCACTGCGCGGCGCCGTCGAGGTCGAGCAGCGCGATCCGGCGATACGGCACCACGCTCTTCGTGAGCTCGAGGACGCGCTCCACGCGGTCCCGGACGTGGTCGACGTGCTCGAGCGTGTGCGCGATCTCGGCGAGCGTCCTGGCGAAGCGATGAACCTCGCGATCGTTCATCTCGCGCGGCCCTCCCGGAACGGCAGGCCGGTGAGGACGCCGCGCAGGTCCTTGAACCGGTCCTTGATGACCTGCAGGCCGCCGTGCCCGATCGTCAGGCCGCGGAACCCCGAGTCGTGCGGGATGCCGCGCGCCTTGATCACGGAGATCGCGCGATCGAGGCGCCCGTCGATCTCGACGTGGCGGATCTTGATGAAGTTGTCGGCGATGAACGACGCGCCGTGGCCGGACAGCTGCCCTCCCCCCACCGATTCCATCGCCTCGGAGGTCAGCACCAGGGTCACGTCGGCGCCGCGCAGGTACTTCGAGATCGCGTACACCATCTCCTTGAACCGGCGCGGCGAGCTGACTCCGATCGACATCGTCGTGAGGCTATCGAACACCGCGCGCCTGGCGCCGATCGCCCGCACGTGGTGGCGGGCTTCGTCGAGGTAGCGGTCGGTCGAGAGCTCGACCGGCGAGGTGTACCGGATCGCGACCAGCCCCTGATCCTCGAGCGGGCCGAGCTCCCACCCCAGGCTCGCGGCAGCGGCCCGGAGCTGGTCGGGCGTCTCCTCGAGGGTGAACAGGATGCCGCGCTCGCCCCGGCGCGCGCCGGTGATCAGGAACTGCAGGCCGAGCAGGGTCTTGCCGGTTCCCGTACCGCCTTCGACCACGGTCGAGCTCGCGCGCGGAAACCCGCCGGAGAGCGCATCGTCGAGGCCCGCGATCCCGGTCGCGACCCGATCGGTGGGTTGGGCGGCGCGCTGGTGCTGCACGTCGGGTGGAATCGAGACCCGCGGGAAGAACTTCAGGCCCTGCGCCGTGATGTCGAAGAAGTGGCGACCGGGGCGATGCGCGGCACCTCGCAGCTTCATGACCTCGACGTCGCGGACCGACGTCAGCTCGTCACGCTGGCAGCCGAGCTGGAGGATGCCGTCGGCGATCGCAAACTCCGGGAACCCGCCATAATCCGATCGCGCGTACTCGCCGACCAGCAGCGTCGTCGCGCCCCACGCCGCCATCTGCACCGCCAGGTCGTAGATCAGCGGGCGGCCGTCGGGTTGCTGGCGGACCAGCTCGCCGAGGACCTTGAAGCTGTCGATCGCCACGAACGCGGGCTCGTGCTCCGCGACCCGGGCATCGATCTCCTCGGTCGCGTGCTGCGCACCTCGCCGCAGGGCGGCCCCGAGATCGACGAACGTGATCCAGCGCTCGAACAGCTCGGCGTCGAAGAACGCGAACTGCTGCGCGTAGCGCAGGAGCTTGAGCGCGGGCTCGGACAGCGTCGTGAAGAACAGGCTGCGCTGCCCGTTGCGCGCCGCCGCGAACAGGATCTGCAGGGTCAACACCGTCTTTCCAGACCCCGGCTCGCCGGCGATGATCACCACCGACTCGCGCGGGATGCCACCGCCCAGGAGATCGTCCAGGGCGTCGTCGCCGGTGCGCGCAAGCTCGAGCCGCTTGACGGCTGCCATATCTAGGCTCCTTCCGGGCGAAACAAGCCGGCGCTCGTCAGGGCCGGCACCGATCGCAGCTTGCGGATCATCACGGCGCCGGTGAGGTCGGCCAGCAGGTGTTCCAGCTCGGCGACCCATGCGGTGAGCGCGGCCGTGTCCGCATGGGTGTCGAACCAGCGCTGGGGCAGGACGTACTCGTAGTCCAGTCGCTGCTTGGTGATCCCGACGCCCGCGAGCTCGGGATACCGGCCGGCTGCTCTGCGGGCCGAGCGGCGAAGAAAGGTCGCCGTCGCCGCCGTTCCCAGCACGTCCTCGAGAGTCTCGCGGAGCTGCTCGAACAGCTGCGCGGCGGTGGGAGCGGGATCGCTTGGCTGGTTGCTCACACACGTCTCCCATCGGCCGCGATCCTCATGACGGCGTTCTCGGTCCCGCGCGAATTGTTCGTACTACGTCCGCGCAGCGCGGGGGCGGTCATTCTTGGAAGATACCCGGCAGCGGGCCGGATCCGCGCGAATCTTTCTCGGCGGCAATGGATGTGCGTCACCTCCGCTCGGTGTGCTCCAGCCGCACGATCGATCGCCCCGCCGGGGGAAGGCCGGCACGACCCGCCGCTTCTTGTCGCGCGGCCCGCGGCCTTGCATGTCCGCTCGGCGCGCTGTGCTAGTGTCGCCCGCGTTCGCGTCGCTCGCTCGGCGCCGTCCCCCCCATGAAGCGCCTCCTCATCGTCGACGACAGCAAGCTCATGCGGGACATGGTCGCGGCCTGCCTGCGCCCGCTCGGCACGGTCAGCTTCGAGTTCGCCGGCAGCGGCCTGGAGGCGATCGAGCGCCTCGCGCTGGCGACGTTCGACGTGATGGTGCTCGACCTCAACATGCCCGACATCGGCGGCGTCGAGGTCGTCGAGTTCGTTCGCTCGCAGGATCACCTGCGGGAGCTGCCGATCTTGATCGTGACCACGCGCGGCGACAATGACAGCCGGGCCCAGGTGCTCGCCGCGGGCGCGTCGAGCTTCCTCACCAAGCCGTTCGTGCCGGCCGAGATCCTCGTCGAGGTGCGTCGCTTGCTGGCGGCCGAGGGCCCGATCGGCCGTGCGCCGGCGTGACCGAAGATATCGACCTGCGAGAGTTCGTCGCCGGGTTCATCGCAGAGTCCGACGAGCTGATCGCCACGGCGAACGCCGCGCTGCTCGACATCGAGGCGGCGAACCTCACCGCCACGTCGCGGCCGCGTTCGGTCCGTGATCTGTTCCGAGCGCTCCACACGATCAAAGGGCTCGCCGGGATGATCGGCGTGGAGCCGATCGTCGAGCTGGCGCACGGGCTCGAGGGCCTCGTGCGCACCGCGGATCGCGCCGGCGGCGCATTCGCGCGTGACGCCGTCGATGTCTCGCTGCGCGGGGTCGCGGCGATCGCGGACCGGGTGCGCGCGGTGGCCGAGCAGCGCGCGCCGGCCGCGATCCCTGCCGAGCTGCTCGACGCGGTCGCGGTGGCCGCCGGAGGCGGCGAGCCATCGCCGGCGCGGCCGGCGAGCGGCGGCGCGAGCGATGCGCCGGGATGGGACACCGGGCTGACGCCGGGTGACCGCGAGCACCTCGCGGCGGGCTGGCGGGCCGGGCGCCGGGTATGGCGGGTGTCGTTCGTGCCGAGCGAGCTCAACGCGGGCCGCGGGCTCACGATCGCGTCGGTGCGCGGGCGGCTCGCCGAGCTCGGCGACGTCATCAAGGTGGTGCCGCGGGCCACGCCCGGCAAGGCGTCGAGCATCGCGTTCGACCTGCTGGTCGCGAGCGACGCGCAGGCGGAGGCGATCGCGCAGGCCGGGGCCACGACCGCGGATCGGCTCGTCCAGCTGATCGCGCCGCCCGGGCTGTCCGCGCCGCCCGGGCCAGGCGGGTCCGAGAAACCGCGCGCCGCGATCCCGGATGCCGGCGCGGCCACCACCGACCCCAGGTCGCGAGCCGACGGCGGCGCGGTGCTCGGCCGGGCGCTGGTCCGCGTCGAGCTGGCCCGGCTCGACGAGCTGCAGGACCAGCTCTCGCTGCTGATCGTGTCGCGGTTCCGGCTCGAGCGCGAGATCGCGGCCCAGGCCCAGCGCGGTGTCGATGTCCGCGCGCTGTGCGAGATTGCGAACCTGCAGGGCCGCCAGCTGCGCGACCTGCGGCGCGCGATCCTGCGCGTCCGGATGGTGCGAGTCGCCGAGGTCCTCGAGCCGCTCGCGTTGCTGGTCCGCAGCCTCGGGCGGAGCGCGCACAAGGAGGTCCGGCTCGAGCTCGACGCGCGCGACGCCGAGCTCGACAAGGCGGTGGCCGATCGCCTGCTGCCGGCGCTCGTGCACCTGGTCCGCAACGCGGTGGATCATGCGATCGAGCCTGCCGACGAGCGGGTGGCCCTCGGCAAGCCCCGCACCGGCACGGTGAAGGTGAGCTGCCTCCACGTGGGCAACCGGCTCGAGCTGGTCGTCCGGGATGACGGCCGTGGGATCGATCGCCGGGCGGTCGGGGACCGCGCGCGCCGTGCCGTCGACGATGACATCGCGCTGCTCGACGTGCTGACCTCGCCCGGGTTCTCGACGCGCGACGTCGCGACGCGGACCAGCGGGCGCGGGCTCGGGATGGACATCGTGCGCCGGATCGCCACCGTCGAGCTGGGTGGCGAGCTCGCGGTCGCGACCGCCCCCGGCGCCGGGACGGCGTTCACGCTGCGCGTCCCGCTGACGATCGCCGTGATCGACGTGTTCGCGTTCCTGTGCGGCCGCCAGACCTTCGTCGTGCCGGTGTCGTCGGTCGAGGAGGTCTTCGAGCTGCGCGCGGGCCAGGACGTGCTGCCGCCCGCGGCGCCGGGAGCGCGCGCGCCGGTCCGCATCGCCGAGCGCCGCGGCCAGGCCATCCCGCTGCGCTCGCTCGGCAGCTTGCTGGCGATCGACGACGGCGCCGGCGCGCGCCGGGCGATCGTGATCCGCCGCCAGGGCGCGCCGCTCGGCTTCACGGTCGATCGCATGCTCGGACGCCACGAGGTCGTGGTCCGTCCGATCGACGACGTGCTGCTCAAGATCCCCGGGATCGCCGGCTCGACCGACCTGGGCGACGGGCGTCCCACCCTCGTGCTCGATCTGAGCGCGCTCGGAGCGCTCGGAGCGCGCAGCACCGTCGGCGCGGCCGGCGCGGAAAGACCTGCATGACAACCTCGCTCCACGTGACGTTTCGCGTCGCCACCGCCGAGTACGTGGTTCCCGCGGCGCAGGTCCTGCACCTCGAGTCGTTCGACCTGGCGACCCACGTCCCCGGGGCGCCGGCCTACGTCGCCGGGCTGGTCCAGGTCCGCGGCCGCGTCGTGCCCGTGATCGATCTGCGCAAGCGCTTCGGGCTGCCGCCGACCGATCACGTGCTCGGCCACCGCGTCGTGGTGGTGCAGCTCGGCGCGCGGATCGTGGGTCTGCTCGTCGACAGCGCGCGCGAGGTGATCCAGCTCGACGACGCCGGATTCCAGGACGCGCCCGAGCTGATCAAGCAGCAGGCCAGCGGCTTTGTCACCGGCACCGTCACCGTGCGCGACCGATTGTTTCTGATCGTCGATGTGCCTCGTCTGATCGGACAGGAGCTAGCGTCATGAACAGCCACGACAACGTCCGCGATCGTACAATGCCCGAGCACCCGTCGAGCGTCGACGCGGTGGTCCGATCGCTGCGGAGCTCCGCCGGAGCCGCCGATCAGATGGCCGCCGCCGCCGTGCGACTCGCGGATGCCGGCAGCTACCAGCACACCGCCGCGGAGCAGGCGCGGATCGCGCTCGAGGGCATCGCCACGACGATCGAGCAGACCGCGAGCGCCGGGGAGCAGCTCGTGCGCTCGCAAGCGGCCGTCGCGGCGGTCGCGCGCGACGTGCTGCAGGGCCTCGAGACCACCGCGTCCGGTCTGCAGGAGGTCGCCGCGTCGGTCGGCGCCGTGCGCAAGGACACCGAGCTGCTCGCCGCGGGCAGCGAGAGCACGGCGACCACGCTCGAGGAGACGGCGCGGACGCTGAAGCTCACGGCGACCGGCGCGACCGAGCTCGCCGAGACCGCGCAGCGGCTCGCCAGCTCCGCGGCCGAGACCAGCGCCGGCGTGGCCGCCACCGCGGCGCGCAGCCAGGACACCTCGAGCACGATCGAGGAGGTCGCGAGCACGATCGAGGAGATGTCCGCCGGGTCGTCGCGGCTGGCGAGCGACGCCAGGCAGGTCGGCGAGCGGGTCGCCGGGGTCGCCGCCGGGTTCAAGACGCTGACCATCGCGATCGAGCAGGTCGTCATCGACTCGACGGAGACCGCGAGCTCGGTCGAGGAGACCTCGGCCACCGCCGAGCAGCTCGCCCGCTCGGTCCGCGGCGTGTCGGAGCTCGCCGGCGCGCTCGAGGACTCGGCGACCAGCTCCGCGAGCGGCCTGGCCGAGGTCGCGGCCTCCGTCGAGGAGGTCGCGGCGACGTCCGAGAAGGTCGCGGTCGTGGTCGACGGCAACGCCGCCGCGGTCGAGCAGATCGCGCGCTCGGCGCAGGCCGTGGCGCAGTCGGCGCAGGAGGTCAGCGCGCTCGCGTCGTCGAACGCGGCGGCCGCGACCCAGCTCGAGACCGTGACCCGCAAGATCGGGGCGATCGTCGAGGACACCCGCGCGACCTCGACGCGGGTCGCCAGCTCGGCCCGCGCCGGCGGTGTCACCGTCGGCCGCACGCTCGCCGGGCTCGGCAAGATCCGGCAGGTCATGGTCGAGGGCGCCGGCGTGATGAAGGAGATGGGCAAGCGCGCCGAGGAGATCGGCGACATCGTGCAGACGATCAACCTGATCGCCGACCGCACGAACCTCTTGTCGCTCAACGCCAGCATCGAGGCGGCGCGCGCCGGCGAGCACGGCCGCGGGTTCGCGGTGATCGCCGAGGAGGTCCGCGCGCTCGCCGATCGCGCCGCGGTGTCTGCCGGGGAGGTCGCCAAGATCATCCGCGCGCTGCAGACCGCGGCGCGCGAGGCGGTGCAGTCGAGCGCCGAGGGCTTGCGGATGGCCGACGAGGGCGCGCAGCTCGGCGAGGACGCCCGCGGCGGCCTCGACACCATCCTCCAGGGCGTCGAGCTGCTCGACGGCTCGATCAAGAACATCGCCGCCGCGAGCGAGGAGCAGGCCCGGGTCGTGGGAACCGTGACCGCGACCACGACGCGGCTCGACAGCGAGAGCCGGACGATCGCGCGGGCGAGCGCCGAGCAGACCCAGTCGACCCAGAGCCTGGCGCGATCCGCCAACGAGATGCGCGCGATGGCCAAGCAGACCCGCGAGGCCACCGGCGAGCAGGCGCGCGCGCTGCGCGAGCTGGTCAAGGGGACCTCGCAGCTCACGGTGAACGCCGAGCGGCTGACCCGCGCCTCCGAGGAGCAGGCGACCGGGGCCAGCGAGCTGGCGCGCACGGCGGTGCAGATGCGCACGGCGACGGCGCGGACCACGGCGGCGATGACCGAGCAGGTCCGCAGCGTCAGCGGCATGACGGTCAACGTCCAGGACGTCGCGACCGCGACCCAGCGGATGGTCATCGCGGTCGCCGAGCAGGCCAAGGGCGCCGGCGAGATCGCGCGGGCGATGGAGGGCGCCCGCAAGCATGCGGTGCAGAACGCGCGCGGGCTCGGCGAGCAGGCGCTCGCCGCCCGGGAGATCGAGGCCGGGATCCGCGACGTCGCCCGGATCTCCGCCGAGATCACCGCTGCGACCGCCGAGCATGCCCAGAGCGTGACGGTGCTGGTCAAGGATGCCGACGAGGTCCGGCGGATCGCCAAGCAGACCGCGCGCGCGGTCGGCGAGCAGGCCGACGCGGTGGGCGCGCTGGCCGCCAGCGCCGCGCGTCAGGCCGCGACGCTGCAGGGTGTCGCGCGGGCGACCGCCGAGCAGGCCACGTCCACGGCCGAGGTCACCCAGGCGATGCGCGATCTGCGGACCCGGAGCAGCGAGCTGACGACCGCGCTCGGCGCGCAGGCTCGGTCGGCGTCGGCCAGCGTCGCGGACGTCGAGATGGTGATGCGGTCGAGCGCCGCGCTGCGCACCGCGACCGCGGAGCACGTCGAGCAGATCACCGCGCTGTCGGCCGGCCCCGGGCCGCACCCGCAACCGCAACTGCAACCGCCGCCGCAATCGCCGCAGGATCAGTCGACATGACCACCGCGCGCGGCTTCAGCTTGACCGACGCGGAGCGCCGCCGGGTCGAGCAGATCGATCGCCTGGTGCTGCGCGGCGCCGCGAGCGTCGCCGAGCTGATCGCCGGCCTGGCCGACGCGAGCTGGACGGTCCGCCGCGCGGTCGTCGCCGGGCTCGCGGCGCTCGGCGATGACGCGGTCGGTCCGCTCTGCGGCTGGCTGCACGACGTCCGCTCGTCCGAGCGCGCGATCGCCGCCGCGGTCGACGCGCTGTCGGCGTCCGTGGGCGCCGCCGCGACGCCCGCGGTGCTCGCGCTGCTGGACGATCCGCGTCCGGCGATCGTCGCCGACGCCGCGCAGATCCTGGGCCGGCGCGCCGCCGCCGAGGCCGCGCCGGCGCTCGCAGGGTTGCTCGAGCACCCCGACGACAACGTCGCGGTCGCGGCGATCGAGGCGCTCGGCACGATCGGCGGTGCCCGCGCGATCGATGCGCTGATCGGAGTGCTCGAGCGGCGCAGCTTCTTCCGGACCTTCCCTGCCCTCCAGGTGCTGGCGCGCGCCGATGACCCGCGCGCGGTCGCGCCGCTCGCCGCCATGCTCGACGACGACACCTACCGCATCGAGGCCGCGCGGGCGCTCGGGCGCTCGGGCTACGTACAGGCGATCCGGCCGCTCGCGTCGCTGTTGCCGCGCGCGGGCGACGCGATCGTGCGGCTGGTCGCGCTCGCGCTCGCCGATCTGGTCGCGCGCGCCGAGTGGCACGGGGCGGACGACCACGTCGCCGAGGTGCTGCGCGCCGTGGTCGGGCCGTTCCTGGGCCGGTTCGCCGGGGCGCTGCGCACCGCCGATGTGGACGAGCGCAACGCGATCGCGGTGGTGCTGGGCCAGATCGGCGATGCCGGCGTGGTCCCGGACCTGGCGCGCCTGCTCGAGGATCCCGAGGTGCGCGGCGCGGCGACCGGCGCGATCCAGCGGATCACCCGCCACGAGGACGGCGCGCTGGTCGAGGCGCTGACCGCGACCGACCCGACGATCCGCGCCGCGGTGCTCCCGGTGGTCCACACGCTGCGCGCCGCCGAAGCGGTGCGAGCCCTGATCAGCGACGACGACCCCGAGATCCGGGCGCAGGCCTGCGAGGCGCTGGCGCGGATCGGCGATACCTCGGCCGTGGCGCTGCTGTTCGCGGCGCTCGGCGACGCCCACCCACGCGTCGGCCACGCCGCGACCGCCGCGATCCAGTCGCTCGGCGTGCCGGACACGGCCGAGCGGGTGATCGCGGTGCTGCGCTCGGGCGGCCCGGCGGCGCGCCGGCACGCGCTGCGGATCATCTCGTACATGGGGTTCTCCGAGGCGTTTGCCCCGGTGCTCGACGCGGCCGGCGATCCGGACCCGCGGATCGCCGAGCTCGCGGTCGCCGCGCTCGGCATGATGGTCGATCCCCGGGTCGAACCGACGTTTGCGCGGCTGGCCGGCGACCCGCGCGAGCCGATCCGGGCCGCGGTGATGCGCGCGGCAGGGCATCGCGGCGGCGCCGGTGCGCTGCACGTGCTCGAGACCGGGCTCGGCGACGACGCCGCCTGGGTCAGGTACTACGCGTGCCAGGGCCTGGGCCGGATCGGCGATCACACGACCACGGCGCTGGTCGTCGGACGGCTGGCCGACGCGACCCCGCACGTCCGGATCGCGGCGATCGAGGCGCTCGCACGGATCGCGACGCCGGCGGCGTGGCAGGCGCTGTGCTCCGCGATCGGCTCGAACGACCTCGACGAGCGCCGCGCGGCGCTCGCGAGCATGGCGCTGCACGCGCGCGACGAGGCGCTGGCGTTCCTGCTCGAGGCGGCGAGCTCGCCGGACAGCGCGACGCGGCTGATCGCGCTGTCCGGCCTCGCGCGCCGCGCCGAGCCCGCCGCGATCGAGGCGCTCGCGGGCGCGGCATCGGGGCCGGATCCGGCGGGACGCGAGGCCGCGCTGTCGCTGCTCGGCGACCGCGCCGATCCGCCCGCCACGGCGGCGCTCGTCGAGCTCGCGCTCGCGATGGATCTCGAGCACCCGGTGCACCCGACGCTGTCGCGGCCCGGTGCGGAGCGCGTCCACGCGATCGCCCTCCGGCTGGCGAGCGCCGACGATCGCGCGGCCGCAGTCCTGACCGCGGCGCTGGCCCGGATGGGCGATGACGCCGCCACCGGCGCGCTGTTCGACGCGCTGGCGTCTGCAAACCCGGGTGCACGACGCGCCGCCGCCGCGGCGCTGATCGAGATCGGCGCCGATGGCGCCCACGCCGCCGTCGCCGCGCTCGCGCTCGCAGATCCCGACTCCGAGGTGCGCCGGGTGTGCGCCGCTGCGAGCGTGGATCTGCCGTGACCTCGCTCTCGCCCCAGCTGTTCGCGGTGTTCGCGGCCCTCGTCGAGCAGGCCTCGGGGCTGCACTACCGGCAGACCGAGCGCGAGCTGTTCGCGTCCAAGCTGCTCGCCCACGCCGCGGAGCGCGGGCACGACCGGATGCTCGACTACTATTACCGGCTGCGCTATGACGACGCGGCCGGCGCCGAGCTCGCCGGCCTGCTCGAGGCCTTGCTCGTGCACGAGACCTACCTGTTCCGCGAGGTCGGCGCGCTGTCCGAGCTGGTGGACAGCCACCTCGTGCCGATCGTGCGCGCCCGCCGGCGTGCCCGGGTGTGGTCGGCGGCGTGCTCGACCGGCGAGGAGCCGTACACGCTGGCGATGCTGCTCGATCGCCACGGGGTGCTCGACGCCGTCGAGATCGTCGCGACCGACCTCAGCACCTCTGCGATCCAGCGCGCGCGCGGGGGCCTGCTCGGACGCCGCGCGCTGCGCGACGGCCACCCCGCCGACCTGGCGGCGCGCTATACCGAGGTCGACGCGCGCGGTGTCACGGTGGTGCCGCGGATCCGCCGCGCGGTGCAGTTCTCGACGATGAACCTCGTCGGTCCCGCCGCACCGGAGCTCGGCGTGTTCGACGCCGTGCTGTGCCGCAACGTGCTGATCTACTTCCAGGACGATCAGATCGTGCGGGTGATCGATCGGCTCGCCGATCACCTGACCCCGGACGGGCTGATCGCGGTGGGCGTCTCGGAGTCGCTGCTGCGGTTCGGCACCCGGCTGATCTGCGAGGAGCGCGGCAAGTCGTTCTTCTACCGGAGCGCGCGATGACCCGCCGGCCGCGGGTGCTCGTGGTCGACGACTCCGCGTTCGCGCGGACCGTGCTGTCACGCGTGCTGCGGGCGAGCGGCGCGATCGACGTCGTCGCCACCGCGCGCGACGGCCGCGACGCGCTCGAGCGGGTCGCGGCGCTCGATCCCGACGTGGTCACGCTCGATCTGACGATGCCCGAGCTCGACGGCATCGGCGTGTTGCGCGCGCTGGCGGGCCGGCCGCGGCCGCGCGTGCTGGTGGTCAGCATCTCGAGCATCGATACCGAGCTCGGCGTCGAGGCGCTCGCGCTCGGCGCGGTCGACGTGGTCACCAAGCCCACGGCGCTCGCCAGCGACCGGCTGCACGAGCTCGGCGCCGAGCTGATCGCCAAGGTGCTGGCGGTGTCGCGGGAACGAACTGCAGTAGCAACGATTGCGCCATCACGATTGGCACGCACGTCGGCTGCACAGCTGATCATGATCGGGACATCGACCGGAGGACCACAAGCACTCACCATGGTGATCGCCGGATTGCCCGCCACGCTGTCGGCACCGGTGGCCGTGGTGCTACACATCCCGTCCGGCTACACCCACGCACTGGCGGCACGGCTCGACAAGCTGACGCCGCTGCACGTGGTCGAAGCCCACGACGGGCTCGAGCTGGTCCCGGGGCTGGTCGCCGTCGCGCGCGCCGGTATGCACCTTCACGTCCAGCGCGATGGCACGACGCTGCGTGCCCGCCTCGCGGCGCTGCCGTTCCAGACGTTCATTCCATCGGTCAACGAGCTGTTTCGCAGCGGCGCGGAGGCGGTGGGCGCGGGCGCACTCGGTGTCGTACTGACCGGCATGGGCGACGACGGGCTCGAAGGCGCGCGCGCGATCGCGGACGCCGGTGGCGGCTTGCTCACCGAAGCCGCATCGACATGTGTTGTTTATGGTATGCCGCGTTGTGTGTACGACGCAGGCTTGGGAGCCGATGCGGTTCCGCTCGATCAAATGGCGCGGGAGATCGGCCGGCGTGCTTAGCGCGCGATGTCCTGTCGCGCGAGGCGAGGCGGCATGCCCTCGGCGCTGAGCCGGCCACCGCTGATCTGGCTGGTCGATGACAGCCGGACCCAGATTGCGTTCACCGAGCAGGCACTCGGCACCGGCTATCACTTCGAGCGCTTCGACGACGGCTCGATGGTGATCCGGCGGCTCGGCGAGACCACGCGGCTTCCGGACCTGCTGATCGTCGACTGGGTGATGCCCGGCGTGTCCGGCGACGAGCTCTGCCGGTACCTGCGCGCCACGCCGGCGACCCGCGAGCTGCCGATCGTCATGCTCACCGCGTCGCGCACCGAGACCGAGGACATCGTGTGCGCGCTGGACAGCGGCGCCAACGACTACGTCGCCAAGCCGTTCGTGACCGAGGAGCTGCGGGCGCGCGTCGGCGCGATCCTGCGCGCGCACCAGGTCAAGCAGGCCGCGGAGCGCGAGCGGCTGCGGCTGGCGACGATCAACAAGCTCGGGCGCGCGCTGTTCCAGGCGGGCAGCAACGTCGATACGATCCTGCGCGTGCTGGCGGAGGCGCTCGTCGAGAGCCTGTGCGACGGCTGCGCGGCCACGCTCCTGACCGGGGCAGGCGCAGGCCGCACGACCACGCAGCACCGCACCGATCGAGGCGCGATGCTCCTGGGACAGATCGCCGGAGTGACCGATCCCGTGGTCCGTGCGTTCGCCAGCTCCGAGCAAGCGCTCGCCGCGCTTCCGGCCGGCTACACCGATTACATCCGCGAGCGCGGGCTCCGGGGCCTGGCGGTGATGGAGATCCCGATGCGCGGCCTGGCCCACGGTGTCATCACGCTGACGCGAGATCACCCGTCCGAGCCGTTCGATCCGCCCGACCTCGCCGCGATCGCGACGTGCGTCGAGCACACCGGTCTGGCGGTCGAAGCCGCGCTGCGGTCCGACGCCGAGCGCGCGACGACGCGATTTCACGAGGAGATGCTCGGCATTGTCGGTCACGACCTGCGCAACCCGCTCGCCGCGATGGCGGTCGGGATCGACCTGCTGCGCGCCCGGATCAGCGATCGCGACAGCGAGCTGGTGCTCGGGCGACTCGAGAACAGCGCCCGCCGGATGACCGGGATCGTCGACCAGCTGCTCGACGTGACCCGCGCGCGTCTCGGCACCGGGATCCCGGTCGAGCGCCACGCCGTGCGGCTCCACCCGCTGATCGCCGGCGTGCTCGACGAGCTGCGCCTGGCGCACCGGACCACGGCGTTCGAGCTGCAAGGAGACGACATCGAGGGCGTGTGGGACGGCGACCGGCTCGGCCAGGTGGTCTCGAACCTCGCGAGCAACGCGGCGCAGCACGGCAAGCGCGGTGGCCCGGTGACGGTCGAGCTGGCGTGCGCGCGTGACATCGCGACCATCGAGATCTCGAACCCGCTGCGCGCCGAGCCGATCCCGCGCGAGGTGCTGGCGACGCTGTTCGATCCGTTCCAGCGCGGCGGCGGCGGCGACCACTCCGGGCTGGGCCTGGGGCTCTACATCGTGCGCGAGATCGTGCGCGCGCACGGTGGAACCGTCGAGGTCACGTCGTCGACCGCCGGCACCCGGTTCCGGGTCGCGCTGCCGATGGATCTCGCGGCCGGGCCCACGCCGAGCTGAGCGAGCGCGACCGCCAGACGCGGCCGGTCACGTCGCCTCACCACCGTCGGCGTCACCGGCACGCAGGTCAGCTCGAGCACCTGGTCGGCGCCGAGCGGGCGGAGGTCGAACACGGCCTCGCCCGGCGGCGCTGGCGCAGGACCAGGACCAGCACCAGCCCGAGGGCGACGACCGACCCGAGGCCCGGCATCGTCGGTCCCGCGGCACAGCCAAAGCCGCTCCCACCGGTGCAGGCCGGATCGGGATCGCCGGGGCACGGGTCGCTGGAGTCGGCCTTGCCGTCGCGATCGGTGTCGAGCTCGTAGGTCGCGGTGTAGGTCGTGGTCTTGTCGGGCACGGTGATGACGTGCGCGCGCTCGCCGCCGTCGGACCAGCCGGTGAACACGTAGGAGTCGCCGTCGATATTCTGCGGCGACACGGCCTCGACGGTCACGGTGTCGCCGGCGACCTCGGTGACCTTGTCCGGCGTCGCCACCGGCGCGCCGGTGTAGAGCAGCGGCAACCCCGGCGGCTGGGTCTGGAGCGTCAGCTGGGTGCCGACCGCGTCGATCCGCACCGTGGTCGTGCCGGTGAAGCCGTCGGAGTCGGTCGCGGTGAGCTCGATGTCGTAGTACGCCGGGTAGCCGTCGGGCGCGGTGACGAAGCTGCCGCTCGCCACGCCGCTGAAGGTCTCGAACGGGTGCTGGTGGCAGCCGCCGAGCGGGCAATGCAGGAGCAGGATGCGCCAGCTCAGCGCCCGCGCCGGGAGCCGGCCGTCCTGCTGATCGGTCGCCGAGCCGGCGAAGCTGATCCGCTGGCCAGCCTTCCACGGCGCACCCGGGTTCGGCGTCGTGATCGTGGGCAGCGGCCGCTCGCCGGCGGCGATGACGATCACCGGCGACACCGCGGTGTTGTGGTTGCGGTCGGTGATCTGGAGCTGGACGCGGTACGCGCCGCGCGGGTAGGTCCGCACCGGGCGGACGTCGGTCGAGTCGTTGAACGCGCCGTCGCCGTCGAGGTCCCAGGCGTAGCTGAGCGGGCCGCCCGCCGGATCGACCGAGCCCGAGCCGTCGAAGTGCACGGTCAGCGGATCGTCGCCGGAGGTCCGATCCGCCGTCGCCTTGGCCGTCAGCTCGCCGAACGTGATGCGGCGGATCGCGCCCGAGATCGAGGCATAGAAGATGTCTCCGCCGGGGCCGACCTCGAGCGCCACCGGGAGATCGGCGGCGCGCTCGATCACGTCGATCCGGCTCGGATCGGGGACGCCGCGGGCGTCGGCACGCATCGCGTAGATGCAGCCCACGGCGTAGTCGGCAAAGAACAGGGCGTGCTGGTACTGGCTCGGGTACTTGCTGCCCTGATAGAACGCGATCCCGGACAGCGCCTGGCTCGTGCCGTTCTTGCAGCCGCTCGGGGTCAGGTTGGAGCCGGGCGCCTGGCCGTGGGCGTAGCTGAACACCGGCAAGGTCTTGGTCCCCGGCGTGCCCGGCGGCAGCGTGTCGTTGATCAGCGCGGCGCACAGCGGGTGGTCCTCGTAGCCGAAGTGGTGGCCGGGGCCCTCGTAGCACGGCCACCCGAAGTTCTCGACGACGCCGTCGCCGACGTCGGCGATCCGGTCGATCTCCTCCCACGAGCTCTCGCCGACGTCGCCGATCCACAGCTCGCGGGTGCCGGGGCGAAACCCGATGCGGAACGGGTTGCGAAGCCCGAACGCGACCTGGCGGACGCCGGCGATCGGGTTGCCGGCCGCGGCGGCGCCGGTGTCGGGGTCGATGCGCAGGATCGAGCCGCTCAGCCCCAGCGGGTCGCCGCCGGTCAAGAGGTCCTGGGAGCGCAGCGATCCGCCCTCGTGCGGCGGGTCGCCCGGGTTGGGATACGTGGCGTTGATCTGGCCGGCATCGCCGAAATCGGCGAACTGGTAGCTCGCGCCCTCGCCGCCGCTGACGTACAGCATGCCGTCCGGGCCGAACGCGAGGTCGCCGATCGTGTGGCTGGGGTACTGCTGGTACCACTCGTCCTTGATCAGGATCCGCTCGTCGACCAGCCGGGGCCCGCTCGGCCCCGAGACCATCGTGTAGCGCGCCAGGCGGCCGGACACGACGCAGCCCCCGCCGATCATGTTGGCGTTGTCGCACTTGTCGTTCCACAGCGGCGCGTCGCCGCCGGGCGGCGCGTCGTAGGTGTAGAGCACGTAGACGTAGGGCACGTCGGGGTAGCGCGGGTGAAGCGCCAGGCCGAGGAGCCCGCGGTCCTGGTAGTCCATCACCTGATCGTGGATGTCGAGGACGACCACGCCGTTGCCGGGCGACGGCAGCGGATCGAACAGCTTCACACGGCCGGCCTTCTCGGCCACGACGATGCTGCCGTCGCCGGCAAACCGCACCGCCACGGGCTCGGTCAGCCCGTCGATCACGGGCACGTCGTTGAAGCTGGGCAAGAGGACCGGCTCACCGAACGCCGGGCCGAACCCCAGGAACGCCATCGCCAGGACCACGATCACCGGCAGGACACGCCGCATGCTTCCGGTCCAACGCACGTTCTGTGCGAAGCGCTCACGGGACGTCGGCGCACGGCAACTGCGTAGATCTGCGCAATTGGCTGATCCGGGATGCGCGGCGGGAGCCGGCCCGCGTGGCATGCGCGCACACGCCAGGGCGATCCGGTCAGTTACGCACAGCGCGCCGCCGCGCTGCCGGGTGAGCGCGCGTGCGGCTGCGCTCAGGGCGCTCTCCGCCGGGCGTCCCAGTTCCGCTCGAGGTTGCGGATCAGCGCCGGGCTGAAGTGACACTCCGCCTGCTCGCGGGCGAACAGCGCCATGTAGCGGCGGAACACGTCGAGCGGCTCCTCGCCGACGCGGAGCGCCTTGCGGTTGGCGGCCGCGCTCACGGTGCCGGCGCTGGTCAGCCGGGCGACGACCCGCTCGATCGCCTCGTCCATGGCGCCGCGCGCCACGACCTCGTCGCACAGCAGGGCACCCTCGGGCGACGCCGCCGGGAACGCGCGCTCGGACAGGATCGCCTGGCGCGCGAGGCGGTCGCCCACGGCGCGCGGCAGGCGCAGGTTGGCGGCACCGGGGATGATGCCCTCCTTGCGCGCGGGCAGGCTGAAGTACGCGTCCTGCTCGGCCACGACGTGATCCACGGTCAGGAGGAGCTGGCAGCCGCCGCCGATCGCGAACGCCTCGACCGCCGCGATCCACGGCTTCTCGACGGTGTGCTCGGGCTCGTCGGGCGCGAACAGCTCGCCGGTGACCCCGCGATACAGCTTGTTGACCAGGCCCAGGTCGCGCGTCAGGAAGAACCCGACGAACGAGATCTTGCCGTGATACAGGTGCGTGAGGTTGATGCCGGGGTTGAACACCCGGCGCCCCGCGTACCTGGGATGGCTGACCAAGCCGCCGCGCAGCACGCCGACCTCGATCGCCGGATCGAGCAGCACCAGGTCGATCGCGATCTCGAGCGGCAGCACGGTCGAGTCATCCTCGGCGTTGAGGAACGCCGGGTTGGTCAGCGTCACGTGGCCGGCGGCGCCGATGCGCTCGACCCGGACCGGGCCCAGGTCGGCGACGCCCTCGGCGCAGAACTGCGCGAGGCGCTGCTCGGCCTCGCGGGTCGGGCGAAGCATGGTGTGGATCAGGTGCAGCCCGGCGGTCGGGCTCGACAGCACGTGGCAGAAGAACACGCCCTGATCGATCTCGACGCCTTCCTTGTCGCGCTGCGGCAACTCGCGCTCGCGCTCGACCGCGTCGCGCGTCGGCACCAGGCCCGGGAACCGCTCCGCCGCGGCCCAGGCCAGATCCTCGGCGCGCAGCGGCGCCGCGAGATCCTGGGTCAGCGCGCGGTACACGGCATCGGCGTGGCCGCGCAGGAACCGCGCCCGTGCGGCGCGCGCGTCGCGCTTGATCGCCTCGGCGGTCGCGGCCTCGGCGCCGCTGCGCCGTGGCTTCGCCGGCAGGCGAGCCAGCTGAGCGTCGCGGTCGCGGCACAGCGCCGCCAGCTCGCCGGAAGCGGCGTCGAGTGCAGTGTCCGGTGCCATCGCTACCTCGCCCGCCGATCGACGACCCGCACCGCCTTGCCCTCGCTGCGCGGCACCTGGTCGCGGTCGAGGACGCGGACGTCGATCGTGATGCCGGTCTGCTGGTGGAGCTCGTGACACAGCCGGGCGCGCAGCTGATCGCGATCGAGCCCGTCGCGCGCCGGCTCGCACAGCAGGGTCAGCTCGTCGAGCGCGCCCGGCCGCTCGACGACGAGCTGGTAGTGCGGCGCGACGTCGGGGACGCCGAGCACGATGCGCTCGACCTCGGATGGATAGAGGTTGACGCCGCGGATGATCAGCATGTCGTCGCGCCGGCCGCGGATCCGGCTCATCCGCACCGTGGTGCGGCCGCACACGCACGGCGCCCGGTCGAGCGACGCGATGTCGCCGGTGCGGTAGCGCAACAGCGGCAGCGCCTCCTTGGTGATCGGCGTGAACACCAGCTCGCCCTCGCGGTCGGCGGGCAGCACCTCGCCGGTGTCCGGATCGATCACCTCGGGCAAGAAGTGATCCTCCTGGACGTGCGAGCCGTCGCGGGCCTCGCGGCACTCGGCCGACACGCCCGGGCCGACGATCTCGGACAGGCCGTACAGGTTGATCGCGGTCAGGCCGAGCCGGCGCTCGATCTCGGTGCGCATGTGCTCGGTCCACGGCTCGGCGCCGAAGATCCCGAGCTCGAGCCCGAGCTCGCGCGGGTCGATCGACGCGGCCTCGAGCGCCTCGGCGATGTTGAGCGCGTACGACGGCGTCGCGCACAGCACCGTGGCGCCGAAGTCGCGCAGCAGCATCGCCTGGCGCTGGGTGAACCCGCCCGAGATCGGCACCACGGTGCAGCCGAGCCGCTCGGCGCCCTGGTGGATGCCGAGGCCGCCGGTGAACAGCCCGTAGCCGTAGGCGTTGTGCACGACCATGCCGGGCCGCACGCCGGCCATCGCCAGGCAGCGCGCCATGACCTCGCTCCACACCGCCAAGTCGTTGCGGGTGTACGCGGCCACCGACGGCTTGCCCCGGGTGCCGCTCGACGCGTGGATCCGGATCACCTGGTCGCGCGGCACGCCGAGCAGCCCGAACGGATAGTGATCGCGCAGGTCGGCCTTGACGGTGAACGGCAGGCGCGACAGATCGGCGAGCGAGCGCAGGTCGCGCGCATCGCTCAGCCCGGCGGCGCGCAGCCGCGCGGCGAGCGGCGCCACCGCGGTGAGCACGCGCGCCACGCAGCCGCGGAGCCGATCGAGCTGGACCGCCTCGAGCTGATCGCGTGGCAGGGTCTCGGCCGCCGGATTCCAGATCGCCATCGCAGCGATGGTATCGCGCCTGGAACACGTAGACGATGCCAGCTCGCGGCGGACAGCCGGTCAGCGCGCCGCGCGCCGGCGCCGGGCGGCGGGCCGCGCGGCCGGCAGCCGGACGGTCAGGAACGCGACCGCGATCTGGACCATGTCGTCGATGATCTCGAGCAGGCTGTCCGGGCCGTGGTGCAGCAGCTGGCCGTAGATCATCTGATGCAGCGCGCCCACGACGGCCATCGCGTGCAGCTCGGTCAGCTCCTCGCCCTCGCCCTCGCCCGCCGCCGCCCGGCTGAGCCCGACGATGTTGCGCGCGAACTTGAGCAGGACGTGGTGGCGCCGGGTCACCGACTCGGGGCCGGCGGCGACCGCCTCGAGGTAGAACACCTTGGCCGTGCTGGGCATCGACACCAGCAGCTCGAGGTAGCCGCGCATCGAGTACTCGCAGCGCTCGCGCACCGTGCCCGACACCGCGAAGAACCGCGCGCTGGCGGCGACCAGCGTGTCGGTGATGCCGTCGAGCGCGGCCAGGAAGCACTGCAGCTTGTCGGTGAAGTGATCGTAGAACGTGCGCTTGGCGGTCCCGGCGCGCGACACGATGTCGCCGATCGTCACGTCCGGGTAGCCCTTCTCGGCGACGAGCTCGACGATCGCCTCGATCAGGCGCTGGCGCTGCGACGCCGCGACCAGCTGCGGGTCGAGCTTGTGCCGGCCGCGCGGCAGGATCCGCGGCACCAGGCTGGCCTTGCTGGACTCGACAGTCTTCTTCACGCGTGCTTGCCCGGGCGCGGCCGGCGATCCGGGCGATCGTGGACCGCGAGCAGGAACGTCATGTAGCGCGCGACGTCGTGCAGCCGGTCGAACCGGCCCGACTTGCCGCCGTGGCCGGCCGCCATGTCGGTGTCGAGCACGATCAGGTTGTCGTCGGTCCGGGTCGCGCGCAGCTTGGCGACCCACTTGGCGGGCTCGAAGTACTGGACCTGGCTGTCCCACAGGCCGGTCCGGACGTAGATCGACGGATAGCCCTGCGGCTTGATGTTGTCGTACGGCGAGTAGCTCAGCATGTAGTCGTACGCGGCCTTGTCCTTGGGGTTGCCCCACTCGTCGAACTCGTTGGTGGTCAGCGGGATCGACTCGTCGAGCATCGTGGTGACCACGTCGACGAACGGGACCTGCGAGATCACGCCGCGGTACAGGTCGGGCCGGAGGTTGACGATCGCTCCGATCAACAGGCCGCCGGCGCTGCCGCCGATCGCGTAGACCTGATCGCGCGCGCCGTAGCGGCTGGCGACCAGGTGCTCGGTCGCGGCGATGAAGTCGGTGAACGTGTTCCGCTTGTGCATCAGCTTGCCGTCCTCGTACCAGCTCCGCCCCATCTCCTGGCCGCCGCGGACGTGCGCGATCGCGAGCACCCAGCCGCGGTCGAGCAGCGCCTGGCGGCTCGAGTCGAAGCCCGGCTCCGACGAGAACCCGTAGGAGCCGTAGCCGTTGATCAACAGCGGCGCGGTGCCGTCGCGCGGCGTGTCCTTGCGGTACACGACCGAGATCGGGATCTGGGTGCCGTCGCTGGCGCGCGCGTGCAGGTACTCCGACGCGTAGTTCGCCGGATCGTAGCCCGGCACCGGCTGGACCTTGAGCCGGGTCTTGGTGCGCGACGCGACGTCGATCTCGTACGTCGTCCGCGGCGTCACCTGCGACACGTACTCGTAGCGCACCACGCGGGCGTCGGGATCGGGCAGGCTGTCGACGTCCATGACGTACGCCGGCTCGGTGGCATCGAGGAAGAATGCGGCGCCCCCGGGCGGCAAGATCTCGACCTTGCTCAGGCCGCCGTTGCGCACCGTCGCCGCGACGTAGTGGCGCGAGATCGTGAAGTCCTCGACCAGCGTGTCGGCGCTCGCCGGGATCAGGTCGTGCCAGGCGCCGCGGTCGGCGACCTTGGCCTCGGGGACCTCGACCAGCCGGAAGTTCTTGGCCCCGGCGTTGCTGCGGATCACGAACCGGCCGTCGAGGTGATCGAGCTGGTAGATGTGGTCGCGCTCGCGCGGCAGGACGACGCGATCGGGCGCGGCCGGGTGGTCGGCGTCGAGCAGCCGGACCTCGCTGTGGGTGGTCGCGCTCAGGTAGATCTCGATGTAGCGGTGCGACTTGGTCGGAAAGATCGCCACGTAGTACTGGCCGTCGGGCTCGTGGAACACCTCGGTGTCGCCGCTGCCGCCGGGCTCGCCGAGCGCGTGGCGAAACACCCGATCGGTGCGCAGCGTGACCGGGTCCTTGCCGATGTAGAACAGCGTCTTGTTGTCGTTGGCCCACACCACGGGCTCGGCGACGTTGGTCGCGGTGTCGGGCAGGAGCTTGCCGGTGCGCAGGTCCTTGACGTGGAGCACGTACTGGCGGCGGCCGACCGTGTCGTCGACCCAGGCCACGAGCTGGCCGTCGCGGCTCACCGCGCGGCCGCCGAACGCGAAGAACGAGTGGCCGCGCGCGAGCTCGTTGCCGTCGAGCACGACCTCCTCGGGCGCGTCCCGCGTGGCCTTGCGGCGCACGACCACCGGCTGCTCCTGGCCGGCGGAGTACCGGGTCGCGTACCAGTAGCCGTCCTGGAACACCGGCACGCTGGCGTCGTCCTCCTGGACGTGGCTCTTGAGCTCGGCGAGCAGCTTGTCCTCGAGCGGCTTGTGCGGGCCGAGCACCGCCCGGGCGTACGTGTTCTCGGCCTCGAGGTAGCCGAGCACGTCGGCGCGCTTGCGCGTGTCGTCGCGCAGCCAGTAGTACGGGTCCTCCCGATCGCCGTGGGGCGACTTGACCTGGTACGGCCGGCGGTCCGCCACCGGCGGCCGTGGTCCGGCCGCGGCCTGGAGGTTCGCGGGTTGCGCCGAGGGCGCGGTCGAGCCGCAGCCTGCGAGCGCGAGGACGAGCAACGCGGTGCGCTTCATGCCCCCGCAGTAGCACGACTGGCGCGCGGATTCGATACCGAGCGCGGCCGCCGCGCGGCTACTGCGCCGGGACGCAGCCCGGCAACAGCGGCCCGGGCGACAGCGTCGTCAGGGTGGTCTCGTCGGGGAAGCTATACGAGCCCAGGTGCGCCGACGACGGCGACTGGAACGCGAACCACTGCAGCAGCGCCTCGTTCGACGGGTGGTAGGTCCGGTTGTGGAGCGGCACGGCGTGGGTCGCGTTGGACGACAGCACCTCGATCACGTCGCCGGTCTCGAGGTTGTTCTGGCACAGCGCCGCGCCGGTGAACGGATCGACCGACAGCCACCACGGCGTGGCGTTGTTGACGAACGGATCGGCGAACAGCTCGGACATCTCGTGGCTCAGCGCCGTGACGTCCGTGAACCCGCCGCCGAACAGCCCGTCGCTCATGTAGCTCGAGTAGTTCATGACGAAGTCGCGCTCGCGGTCGCCGTTGGACCGGTCACCCGGCTCGATGTCGAAGCTGTGGAACCCGAGCACGCAGCAGTTCTGCGGTGCGCCCTGGAACAGGTAGACGTCGCGGAACAAGAGCGTGGTGATGTCGGAGGGCTTCATGTCGCCGGCGTGCTCGGCCGCGCCCATCACCGTCGTGGTGTCGTCGGCGGTCGGCGGGAACAGCTGGTTGGCGAACACGTTGATCTCGGCGAGCACGAACAGGCAGCAGGTGCCGTCGGCCTTGGGCGCGAAGCGGTAGCTGCCGAACGGCAGCCGCACGACCCGCGCCCGCTTGACGGTGGGCTCGAGGATCGTGTGGTAGCCCTGATCGTCGCGATCGCGGTCGCCCGCCCGGCCCTCGAACTGGGCGCGCATCATGCCGTCGCCGACCTGGACGTTGCCGGTGTTGAACGGGAACTTCTGGAACACCGGCGAGTTCAGCGTCAGGTTGATCGTGTCCTGGCCCGTGACCATGCGCAGCGGCGCACCGGACGCGGTCTTGGCGAGGTTGCCGCTGGCGTCGAGCATCTCGACCGTCACCGGGATGATCGGCGCGTTGAACCGGGTCGTGCGGTTCTGCTCGGGAGGGCGGCCGACCATGGTGTACGGCCACACCGACTGCGGGTTGCCGTCGCCGTCGAAGCCCGGCGTGGTGAAGCTGCCCGAGAAGTTGATCAGCGTGTCGGGCCCGGAGCTCGACTTCGCCGCGCTGGCGAGGCCGGCGACCGGTCCGCGGTTGGGCAGCTGGCGGGTCTCGAGCCGGCGCTTGTCCTGCAGGAACGAGGACGAAACCTGCGCGGCGTTGTCCGTGACAGCCTGCTGGTTGGCAGCGGTCGTGATCGGTGTCGAGGAGTCGGCGCAACCGCCGGCCACCGCGAATACCATTGCAACAAGACTCTTGTTTCCCATGATGCCTCCGGACCCCTTCGTATCATTGGCGTGTGGGTGCCTACACGCGCCGACGCTGGCATCCGAGTGCCGAGTGCGACGTGAGGATCGCAGCGGGTGACGAGGCGCTCACATCGGGAACACCTCACGCGATGTCACGGTGATGTCGCACGCCGCGCGAAATGAAATCGATAATCATTTATCCGTTATCGAATCAACATCGTTGAATCGCAGGTCTTCGCTCGCGGCGAACGCGGCCAGCGAACGTCGCCGGCGCGACCACCCTCGGTTCACTTCGGCTCGCGTCCGCTCGGGGCCAGGAGCGCGCTCGAGGCCTCGGTGTGCGCGATGGCGTCGGCGCCGGTGCGCCCTGTCGCACGGCGGTCCGCGCCTTCGACGTCCGCCCCCCAGGCCCGGCGGTCCGTGCCGCGGAGCGCTACGCCGCGGCCGGCGGCGGCTCGGCGGAGCGCAGCTGCCGCGCGCCGTGCACGATCGCCATGCTGATCGCGGTCTCGACGTCGGGCGCGTAGGCCAGCCGCCCGGGGTCGCGCTTGATCCCGGCGCGATCGAGCAGCTCGGCGACCTCGGGGGTCAGCCCGGCGAAGATCACCTTGATGTGCGAGCGGTACAGCCGGTCGAGCGCCGACTCGAGCGCGACCAGTCCGGTGGCGTCGATCGTCGGCACGTACTGCATGTTGAGCACGAAGGTGTGATCGGTGCCGGACCCCACGGTCGCGATCACCTCCATCGCGGACTTCGCCGCGCCGAAGAACATCGGGCCGGCGACCTCGTACAGCCGGATCCCGGGCGGCAGCTCGATCGCCAGGCCGAGGTCGCGCGGCGACTCGAGCAGGACGGTGGTGCTCTGCGCCATCCGGCGCATGAACAACAGCGCGGCGAGCACGACCCCCACGGTCACCGCGATCACCATGTCGAACACCACGGTCAGCGAGAAGCAGGTCACCATCACGATCACGTCGCTGCGCGGCGCGATCCGGAGCAGCCGCGCGAAGTGCCGGGCCTCCGACATGTTGCGCGCGACGATGATCAGCAGGCCCGCGAGCCCGGCCATCGGCAGGTAGGCGACCAGCGGCGCGAGCACGATCGTGCAGGCCAGGATGAAGATCGCGTGCATCGCGGCGGCGAACGGCGAGCGCGCCCCGGCGCGGATGTTGGTTGCGGTCCGCGCCAGCGCTCCGGTCGCGGCGATCCCGCCGAAGAACGGACACAGCACGTTGCCGACGCCGAGCGCGATCAGCTCGGCGTTGGGATCGTGGCGCGAGCCGGCCATGCCGTCGGCGATCACCGCCGCCATCAGCGACTCGATCGCGCCGAGCATGGCGATCGCGAACGCCGACGGCAACAGCTCGCGGATCGTGTGGTAGTCGAGCGTCATGTTCGACAGGTGCCACGGCACGATCGGCAGCGGCGGCAGCGGCGGGATCCCGTGGCGGACCTCGTTGCCGATCTTGAAGCTGAACTTCTCGAGGTTGCCGATCGTCGACGCGTGGAACCCGGGCCAGACGTGCTGGCACAGCACGACGCCGAGCGACACGATCACCAGCGCGACCAGCGGCGCCGGCACGCGCTTGAGCACCCGGGGCAGCCCGAGCAGGAGCGCGATCGTCACCGCGGCGATCCCGGTGTCGTACGGGTTGATCTTGCCGCGCGCGTCCCACAGCGCGCCGAGGTACGCGAACGTGCCCTCGGTGCGCGGCAGCACGACGCCGAACACGTCCTTGAGCTGGAGCAGCGCGATCACGATCGCGATCCCCATCGTGAACCCCGCGGTCACCGGGTGCGGGACGAACTGCATCAGCTTGCCGAGCCGGGCGAGCCCCATCGCGATCAGGATCACCCCCGCCATCGCGCCCGCGACCAGCAGGCCGCCGGGCCCGAAGCGGTGGACGATCGGCACCAGGATGACCACGAACGCCGCGGTCGGCCCGGTGACCTGGAACCGGGTGCCGCCGAGCAGGGCGCACACGAACCCGGCGATGATCGCGGTGTAGAGCCCGTGCTGCGGCGGCACGTCGCACGCGATCGCCAGCGCCATCGACAGCGGCAGCGCGACCACGCCGACCACCAGCGCCGCGAGCAGGTCCGCGCGGAAGTCCTTGATCGAGTAACCCTCGCGCAGCCGGTCGCGCAGGCCGTAGGCCAGCAGGTCCTTGGAGCGATACGCGAGCGCGAACTGGCGCTGGATCGCCTCGGGCAGCTCGTTCACGTAGCGCAGGGACCGGCGAATCACGGCGGCAGTATCGCGCCCGGATGGAATCTTGTCACGAAGCCGGCCGGCGGCCCGGCGGCGCCTGCTGCGCTCTGCTACGTCCGGGCGCGGCGCCGCCGCAAGGTCACGCCGAGCGCTTGATCCACAGCGCGAGCCGGCCGCCGGCCGCGTCCTCGAGGCTCGCGAGCGCGAAGTCCGGCGGCATGTCGCCGCCGAAGCCGTGAAACGTCACCACGCGGGTGCCGCGCGCCAGCTCGCTCAGCCGATCCTGCGCGCGCGTGACCTGCTCGACGAACCCCGCGCCGCCGGCGACGCGCGCGAACCCGCCGCCGAACAGCTGTGACTCGAACGGGTTGTACAGGTACACGCTGTCGTGACCGCGCCAGTCGGCGTCGAGCGCGTCCCCGGGATCGAACCGGGTCCGGTCGTCGACCTCGAGCCGGCCCGCGGTCTCGATCGCCACCGCGACCAGCGCCGGGTCGCGCTCGATCCCGTGCCAGGTGCCGGAGCGGGCGATCGCGCCGAGGCAGCACAGCTTGCCCGCACCGGCGCCGACGTCGAGCACCCGCATGCCGGCTTCGGGCGCGAGCAGCTCCGCGGCGCGCAGCGCCACCGATACCGGCGTCCAGTGCACACCCGAGAGCCGGGCCACGTGATCGGGATACAGCTGATCGAACACCGCGTCGTCGATCGTGCTCCGGGTGCGCAGCGCGGTGAGCACCGCACGGGGCGCGACGGTCATACAGCCGTGCTCCTCGAACGAGCCATCGATTCTCCGAGCGCGGCGCGGTGTCGCATAGATGGAATAGCCAGGGATGAGCAGGGAATCCACAGAACAGGAGTCGGGCACTACATGAACCGGAGGCGCGGCCGATCAGATCGGGACCCGAGGATGGAGGGTATCATGAGAGAACTTCTTAAGATCTTGCTCGCACCGACCGTGCTTCTCGCAGGCTGCATGTCGAATGCCGACACACCGACGAGCGTCGTGGAGGACGCCGTGACGGCCAACAACGGGATCTCGATGAACGGGATCTCCATGAACGGGATCTCCATGAACGGGATCTCCATGAACGGGATCTCGATGAACGGGATCTCCATGAACGGGATCTCGATGAACGGGATCTCGATGAACGGCGCCCTGCTGTCGGCCACGCTCGGCAACGGCGACACGATGCAGCTTCGCATCGACGACGTCGCGGAGCTGGCCGGCGACAACGCCGACGTGCTGGCCTACACCGTGTCGGTCTCGAGCGACGCCGGCTGGGTCCCGCTGTGCGGCTACGAGACCGACGGCTCGGCCCGCCAGGCGCTCGCCGTCGCTGGCACCTGGAACCTCCAGACCGGCGCGTGGAGCGACAGCACCGACCAGTTCACCTTCGCCTGTCGCCACGCCTCGATCGCCAAGTGCGTCGAGCTCGGCTACAAGTCGTCGCTCGGCTACGGCGATCACCAGCACGCGTGCGTCCGCATGCTGCGCGCCGATTATTGCGGCGACGGAACCTCGTACACGGTCAACGGCACGCCGATCAACCTCTACGACGACGCGGGTGTCCAGGCCGACACCGAGTCGTGGCCGGTCGACGCCGAGTGGTCGCCGGACGGCGCGCTGTGCTTCGATCACCACCGCGGCAGCTCGCAGCCGTCGTGCTACGCGCAGAAGTACAGCGCGACGTGCGGCAGCTTCGCCGGCGGCGCGCTGCTGATCGACGAATACGACGGGCAATGAGCGGACAACCGATCGAACACGCGCCGCCGCCGCCGCGCTAGGCTGGCGGCATGCCGCAGCTCGCGCGATTCGCCTGGATCCTCTGCATCGTCGCCGCGTGCGGGCGGCAGCCATCGTCGCCCGGCGGCGCGGGCTCGACCACCGCGCCTGCGGCCGGCTCCGCCGCGGCGCCCGGCTCCGTCGCAGCGCCTGACCCGGGCCCGCGTGGCGCACCGCCCGCGGCCACTCCCGAGCTGTGCGACCCCGGCGAGTGCGGGCCGCAGATGGGCATGCCCAATCGCCGCTGCTCCGACGGCTCCATGGCCGGACCTACCGGCCGGTGCCTTCGCCAGGCCGGCGGTCGGTGCGGGTGGGAGATCCGGCAGTGTCCGTGACCGCCCCGGCCGATCGAGCCCGCGGTGGACACGCCGCCTGATCGGCGCCAAGATTTTTCGGTGGCCGATCTCGGTTACATCGCGATCGTCGTCGCCGGGTTCGGCGCGTACTGGTGGCGTCACCTGCGCCCGACCGGGCGATCGCGCGACAACACCCGCGAGCTGTTCCTGCCCGACGCCGAGGTCGCGTTGCACGTCGCGCAGCACGAGGCCGGCGCGCGGCGGCAGGAGCTGTCGTCGCTCCACCTGCTCTACGGCCTGCTCCAGGACGAGGCCGTCACCGCCGCGATCGTGACCGCGGGCGGCGATCCCGACGCGCTCGAGGACCGGGTGCTCGCCGCGCTCGCCGCGCCACCGGACGACGATGACCCGGGCATCGGCTTTGCGAGCCGCGCCGCGGCGATCGCGCGCCACGGCGGCCGGCGCGCCGGCTGCACCGACCTGTGGGCGGCCCTGGCGGGCTCGAGCGCGGCGCGCCTGCTCGACGAGGCCCGGCTCGACCGCGGCGGCACGCTGTTCGCGCTGTTCCACGGCGGCCGCGCCCCCGAGATCGCGCTGCCCGACGCGCGCGACGTGCTGATCGTGCTCCGCAACGACCACTACACCACGCAGCAGTTCGTGTGCAGCGTGCTGCGCGACGTGTTCGACGTCGACGACGTGCACGCCACCGAGATCATGCTCGCGACCCATACCACCGGCCGCGCCGTGATCGGCCGGTTCAGCGCCGCGGCCGCGCGCGACCGGATCGCCCGGGCGCGCGCGCTCGCCCAGGCCCAGGCGTTCCCGCTGTGGATCGGCGTCGAGCCGACCTGAGCCCGGGCGAACGGGCTCAGGCCTTCCACATCGCCAGCGCCTTGAATACCGCCTCGCGGGTCCGGGCGAACCCGCCCGTGCGCCGGGTCTCGAGCGCCTTGCGCCCGGCGCTGCCGGCGCGCTTCTCGCCGAGCATGCCCAGGCCGATCGCGACGTTGACCTGGACGTTCTCGGCCGGGCTCTCGATCGCGTCGACCAGCGTGTCGGCGGCGTCGGGCAGCGCGTTGATCACCTCGAGGATCCGGCGCGCGTGGCTGTCGTCGTCGGTCTCGAGCCCCTTGAGCAGCGCGCCCAGCACGCGGGTCTTGCGCGCGGCGAGCACCGGGGCCACCGCCCGGGCGACCTCGGCGTCACCGCGCAGCGCGCCGACCAGGTAGTCCGCGGCCTCGCGGACCGCGTCGTCACCGAGCTTGTCGAGCGCCCAGGCGGCACAGATCCGCACCCGCATGTCATCGTCGCGGCACAGCACCGCGATCGGCAGCGCCACGCCCGCGGCGGCCGAGCCCAGCGAGCCCAGCGCGGTCGCGGCGTTGGCGCGGACGTGGGCGCGCCCGTCTTGCAGGTAGCCAACCAGGTCGCCGGCCGGCAGCTTGGCCGCCGCGCTGGCGAACGCCTCGGGGCCGAGCACGCGGGTCTCGAAGCCGTCGATCGGGATCTCGGCGGGGCCGGTGCGGCGCGGCCCGTCGAGCATGTCGAGCGCCTTGCGCACCGCCTCGCGGGTCCGCTCCCAGCCGCCGGTGCGCGCGCCCTCGAGCGCCTTGCGGCCCTTGCCGACCCGCTTGGGGCCGAGCATGCCCAGGCCGATCGCGGCGTTGACCTGGACGTTGACCGCCGGGCTCTCGAACGCGTCGCACAGGATCTCGGTCGCGTCGTCGAACACGTGGACGAGCTCCGCGATCCGGCGGCCGTGCGTCGGATCGTCGGTCTCGAGGCCGCGGACCAGCGCGCCGATCATCCGGCCCTTGCGGGCGCGGATCACCCCGGCGCAGGTCTCGGCGACCCGCTCGTCGGCGTCGCCGAGCGCGCGCACCAGATCGCCGGCGGTCTCGATCACCGCGGCGTCGCCGATCCGATCGAGCGCCTGGGCGGCGGCGATCCGGACCCGGGCCGCGTCGTCGCGCAGCCGCACCCCCAGCGTGGTCGCGGCGGCCGCCGAGGCGGCGCCGAGCGCGCCGAGCGCGGTGGCCGCGTTGGCGCGAACCACGTCGCGTCCGTCCTGCAGGTACGCGAGGTAGTCGTCGATCCCGAGGCCCTGGAGCTCGGCCTTGTGGGCGTCGAGCTCGGCCGGCGTCAGGAACCGGTCCTCGAAGCCGTCGATCCGGATCTGCGCCGGCCCGGTCTGGCCCGAGGGCTGGATCATCTCGAGCGCGCGGCGCACCGCCTCGCGGGTCCGGGCATCGCCGCCGGTGCGCGCGCCGTGGAGCGCCGCCAGCCCGGCGCCGACCCGGGCCTTGCCGAGCATGCCCAGGCCGAGCGCGGCGTTGACCTGGACGTTGACCGCGGGGCTGCGGAACGCCTCGGTCAGCACCTCGGCCGCGTTGGCCAGCTTGCCGATCAGCTCGCCGACCCACCGGCCGCCGGTCTCGCTGCCGGTCTCGAGGCCGCGGACCAGCGCATCGAGCGCGCGCGCGCCCAGCGGCTCGAGGGTCTCGGCCGCGGCCTCGGCGACCTCGGCCTCGGCGTCCGACAGCGCGCCGACCAGATCGGGCGCCGCGACCAGCGCATCGTCGCCGAGCTTGCCCAGCGCCTTGGCGGCCTCGCGGCGGACCTGGGCCGCGCTGTCGCGACACGCCAGCCCCAGCGCCGGCACCGCGCGCGCCGCCGCCGCGCCCTTGACGCCCAACGCCCGCGCCCCGTTGATCCGGACGTGGGCGCGGCCATCGCGCAGGGCATAGACCATCTCGTCGACCTGGATCTGGTCGGCGTGGTCTGCGAGCTCCGAGGCGCCGAGCTTGCGGGCCTCGAAGTCGGGGATGTTCTTGGGCAGCCCGTCGACCGCCTCGACCTTCTCGCGCGCGATCACCGCCAGGCTCGCGTGCTTCGCCGCGGTCCGGACGTCGGGCACCGGATCGTTGGCCTCGATGTGGGTCAGGCAGGCCATGCTGGCCTCGATGTTGGCCTTGCCCCAGCGGCCGAGCCCGGCGATCGCGTTGATCCGGACCCGGCCGCGCTCGTGCGCGGTGGCCGCGATCAGGAACGCGACGCCGGCGCGGTCGAGCCGCCCGGCCGCCTCGATCACGGTCTTCATCGCCAGCGCCAGCGGCACGTCGAGCGCGACGCACAGCTCGTCGTTGGCCTTGCCGACCAGGCGGGACAGCGCGACGACCACGGCCTCGACCACCTCGGGCTGGGCGCCGTCGAGCGACTGCACGATCTGCGGGATCAGCGGCTGCACCGCCGGTCCGAGCAGGCCGAGCGACTCGGCCGCGGCCGCCGCGACCCGGGGCTCGCTGTCGCGCAGCAGCATCACCATGTCGAGCGTCGGCTGACCGACGACGGCCAGGCCGAGCGCCGCGTTGGCGCGCACCACGCCCCGGCCATCGCGCAGCGCCGCGATCAGCGCGTCGGCCTCGAGCTGGGCCGCGAACGGCGCCAGGTCGGCGAACCGCAGCGGCCGCTCGTCGAGCGCCGGCGGCGGGCCGGCGGGCTTCGCCGCCGCCTTGGGCTTGGCATCGTCGGCCCGGGCCGCGGGCTTCGCGGGCGGTGCGGGTGGCGTGGCGTCGTTGCTCATGGCTTCCATCCTAGCCAGCGCCGCTCCCGGTTGCGCGATCGTCGGACCCGGATCGCACCCGACTGAGACCTTGGCCACCGGTCGGCCACCCGGCCGAGCTCAGCCGGCGATCGCGTGGCGAGCGACGAACGCGGCGAACCCGGCCATGTACTTCTCGAGCTGCGCGCGCACCGTCGCGTCGATCAGCGTGCCGTGCTCGTCGAATGCCTTGCCGGCGCCCGACACCTGCACCCGTGCGCCGAAGAACGGCAAGGTGCCGAGCGTGCGCAGCACCGGCAGCCACGCCGCCTGCGATAGCCCGGTGCCGCCGCCTCCCGGCGTCGCGCCGATCAGGCCGATCGGCTTGCCACGGTAGACCCGCGCGATGTCGGCGGCCGGCCGGCTGGTCCAGTCGATCGCGTTCTTGAACACGCCGGGGATCGAATTGTTGTACTCGGGCGTCACCAGCAGCACGCCGCTCGCGCCCGCGATCCGGTCCTTCAGCGCCTGGACCGGCGGCGGCACCCCGCTGGCCGCCTCGCTGTCGCCGTCGTAGAGCGGGATGCCCTGGATCGACCCGGTCTCGACGGTGACGCCCGCCGGCGCGAGCTCGGCGGCGGCGCGCAGCAGCATCGAGTTGAACGACCGGGCCCGCAGGCTGCCGGAGATCGCGAGGATCGTGGTCATGGTGCGTGCTCCCTGGGCGGCCTCGGCGGCGCCGTCACGGCAGATCGAGCGTGGCCTCGCCGGTCGATCGGTCGAGCGCGGCGTCGTGCTCGCCGCCGCCGGATTCGCGGCCGAGCCAGACATGATCGTAGGACCGCGGCAGCCGGTCGACCGAGAACTTGCCCGCCTCGCACGGCACCGGCGCCCAGTTCACGCCACGCTCGGCGCCGTCGACGCGGTTCATCCGGATCCGCAGCGCGCGCGACGCGGCGCAGCCGGTCACGCTCGCCGGCTGGCCGGCCACCGTCCACATCACGTGGACCGCGCGGACCTGATCGGGCGGCAGGCACGCGTCGTTGCGCGCGCAGACCTCGTCGCCGGGGCACTCCAGGCCGCCCTGACAGCCCCGGCCGCGCGGGTCGGTCCCGTCCGGCGGCCGATCGAACGGCGGCGCGGTGCCACGCTCGAGGCAGCCCCCCAGGATCCCGGCGAGAGCCCCACCGAGAGCGGCCCCGACACAGCCGACGAGCACGACGAGCACGGGGGGTCGCATGCCGGCTAGCCTAGCAAAGCCCGGCGCGGCCCGCCCGATCCGGGCGCGGCGGCGGGCGAATGCCGGCGCGTGCACCGCCCCACCGCCGCATTTTCGGTCAATAGTTCGAGCGCATGCGCAAGCCCAGCCTGTTCACCGCTGTTTCCGTGACGCTCTGCCTGTCGCTTGCTCCGCGCGCGCTCGCCGAGCCCACCCCGCCGCTCGCTCCGGAGATCCCGGCCAAGTTCACGCCGCCGACCGACGGCGCCGACTACGATCGCCGCGATCTCATGATCGCGATGCGCGACGGCGTGAAGCTGCACACCGTGATCCTCGTGCCGCACGGCGCCCGCCGCCTGCCGATCATCCTGACCCGCACGCCGTACAACGCGAGCAAGCGCGCCGAGCGCGCGGTGTCCAACCGGCTCGCCGCCACGCTGCCGACCAGCGACGACCAGTTCGCCGACGGCAGCTTCATCCGGGTCTACCAGGACGTCCGCGGCAAGTACGGCTCCGAGGGCGACTACGTCATGACCCGCCCGCTGCGCGGCCCGCTCAACGACAGCAAGGTCGATCACTCGACTGACACCTACGACACGATCGACTGGCTGATCAAGAACGTCCCCGAGACCAACGGCAAGGTCGGCATGATCGGCTCGTCGTACGAGGGCTTCACCGTCCTGACCGCGCTGGTCCACCCGCACCCGGCGCTCAAGGCCGCGATCCCGCAGTGCCCGATGGTCGACGGCTGGCGCGGCGACGACTGGTTCCACAACGGCGCGTTTCGCCAGACCAACTTCGACTACCTCCTCGGCCAGGAGACCCAGCGCGGCGAGGGCAAGCCGGTCGCGCGCACCGGCTACGACGACTACGACAACTTCCGCCGCGCCGGCTCGGCCGGCGACTTCGCGCGCGCCAGCGGCCTCGACCAGCTCGGGTTCTGGCACAAGCTCTCCGAGCACCCGGCGTACGACGCGTACTGGCAGGACCAGGCGCTCGACAAGCGGCTCGCCGCCGAGCCGCTGACCGTGCCGACGATGATCGTCGCGAGCATCTGGGATCAGGAGGACATGTACGGCGGCCTCGCGACCTACCAGGCGCTCGAGCCCAAGGACCGCGGCAACGACAAGCTGTTCCTCGTCCTCGGGCCGTGGCGGCACTCCGGCGCCGGCACCGACGCCACGTCGATCGGCCCGCTGCGGTTCGACAGCGACACCGCGCTGGCGTTCCGCCGCGACCTCGCCCGGCCGTTCTTCGACGCTTACCTCCGCGACCGGCCGACCCGGCCCAGCATCGCGCCCGCCAACGTCTACGAGACCGGCACCAACACCTGGCGGCGGCTGCCGCGCTGGCCGCTCGCCTGCGCCACCGGCTGCCCGTCGGGGCTCAAGTCGTTCTACCTGCTCGCCGGTGGCCGCGCCGGGTTCGCCGCGCCGACCGGCCAGGGCTTCGACGAGTACGTCTCGGATCCGGCCAAGCCGGTGCCCTACCTGCCGCGCCCGGTGCGGTTCGCCGACGGCGATGGCTGGCGCCGGTGGCTCGTGTCCGACCAGCGGACGGTCGCCGACCGCCCCGACGTCCTGACCTACGTCACCGAGCCGCTGACCGCCCCGCTCAAGCTCGCCGGCGCGCCGCAGGTCAGCCTGTACGCCTCGACCAGCGGCACCGACTCGGACTGGGTCGTCAAGCTGATCGACGTCTACCCCGAGGAGAACCCGCCCGAGCCCGAGGCCGGCGGCTACCAGCTCGGCATCGCGATGGACATCTTCCGCGGCCGCTACCGCGACAGCTTCGAGCACCCGACCGCGATCCCGGCCAACACGATCCAGCGCTACCGCTTCGCCCTGCCCCACATCAACCACGTCGTCCTGCCCGGCCACCGCTTGATGGTCCAGATCCAGTCGAGCTGGTTCCCGCTCTACGATCGCAACCCGCAGAGCTTCGTCGACAACATCTTCTTCGCCAAGCCCGCCGACTACCGCAAGGCGACCCAGCGCGTCTACCACCAGCCCGGCGCGGCCACGACGATCGACCTGCCGATCGCGCCGTAGCGCCGCGTCGCGCCGTGGGTCATCGATCTTTGCGGCCGAAGTGGACGGCGCTGCCGCTGCCGCTGCCCTCCTCCGGAGCGACGACGCCGGGCTGCCCCGACGCATCGAACTTGCCGGTGTCGGGATCGACGCCGCGCTCCTTGAGCACCTCGCGGGCGATCTTCTGCTGGTCGCGATCGAGCAGCGCGAGCGCCTTCTGGATCGCCTCGCGCACGTCGTAGGCGCGGACCTCGGGGAGCCGCTTGCGGGTCCGCTCGATGTCCTCCTTGCTGGCCGGCGCCGCGTCGGGCCCGGGCAAGCGTCCGGGGTCCTTCAGGCGCCTCGGCTCGGACGATCGGGCGGCCCCCGTGCCCGGGCCCATGCCGTCCTCCGCGCGCGCCCCCCCGATGGTGGCGCCGCCGCGGCTGGAGTCCGCCGGCGCCGCCTGGGCCGCGCTCTCGGTGTCGCGCTGGATCGCGTCGAGCATCTGCAGCTTGCCCGCGAGCTCGGCGTCGATGTCCTTGAGCTTGGCGAGCTGATCGTCGCGCAGCTTGAGCCGGGACTCGTCCACCAGGTAGCCGATCGGCGTGCCCGACGCCGGTGGCAGCGGCGGCGGCGGCGCCTCGTCGGCGGGCATCGGCTCGACCGCTGGCGTGGCGTTGCGGCTACAGCCGACGCCGAGGCTACCGCTGCCGAGCGCCGCGACCGCGACGACGACCACCAGGGCGGGACCGATCGCGCGGCGCGCGCCGGGTCCCACCGGCCGGCGCTGCAGGTTCGATGACGGGCTCATGACCACACGTTCTACCGCCGGAACGCGCGCCATGGGGGGCGTTCTCTGGCAGTTCTCTGGCAGTTCTCTGGCAGTCGTTGAAGTCCTGCGACTCGCGGCTCGGCGGCAGGTCGCAACCCCCGCCGCGCGATCCGCCACCGGGGTGCAGCCCACGCCGCGACTCACGCGGAGTTGCGGCGCCGGCGGTCCCGGAAGCCGCCGCGGGTCACGGGCTGCCGCTGCCGGCGTCCGGCTCGTCGGGCTCGCTGTCGTCGGGTTCCGCGGGCTCGGCCCGCCCGGCCGGAGCCGCCTGCGGCCGGCCTGCGTCGAGATCGACCCCATGATCGGCGAGCACCCGCCGGGCGATGATGCGCTGCCCGACGTCGAGCAACCCGAGCGCCTTGTCGATCGCCCCGCGCACGTCGGCGGCGCGCTCCTCGATCGCGCGGTTGGCCCGGTCGGGGCTGGCGCCTCCGGTGGGCCGCGGCCCGGGAGCCGCGCCGCCGCTGCCCCCGCCGCCGGCCATGCCGCGCCGTCCACCGCCGCGCCGTCCGCCACCGCCACCGCGCCGCCGTCCCGCCGTCGGGGCCGAGGCCGACGCAGCCGGCGCCGCGCTCGCGCCGCGGACGTCGCCGTCGAGCACCGCGAGCCGGGCCGCCAGGTCGTCGTCGATCGCCTTGAGCTGGCTCAGCTGGTCATCGCGCAGCGCGAGCTCGCCCGCGTCGTCGACCAGGTAGCCGATCGGCGTGCCCGACGCCGGCGGCAGCGGCGGGTGGTCATCGGGCTGCACCACGGCCGGGTGGTCATGGCTGCATCCGAGCACGACGAGGAACGCGAGGCTGGCGCGGCGCATGGTCACCTCCGGCGAGACCCCGGCGCGCTTTGCCCCGTTCGCCGTTGAATGGTTAAACAACCGTGAATCGCGCCGCCGCGGGGCGCTCGCCTCGGCGTGGCCGGCGCGGCCGGCGTGGCGTGTTGCAAACCGTCATCGGATGCTTGAAGAACTGTGAATCGCGCGCCCCGGGTGCGGTCGTAACGCAGCGTAACGATCGCCGCGCCGCGCACCTCACCGCGTGGAATACACTCGGGTTCCGCCGCGGACCGGCGGCCAAGCGGCGCTCCGCGCCACCGCGCGCGCATTGCCAGGTCAGACGACAGTTGCGACGTTGCAGGCATGAAGCTTCACGATCCACTCGTCCTGGCGCTCACCACCGTGCTCGCGCTCGCCGCGGGTTGCAAGACCGACAAGCCGGCGTCGTCGTCGCCGCCCGCCGGCACCGAGGCCGCCAAGCCGCAGCCGGCCGGCGGCGCCCGGCCCGCGCCGCCGTCGCTCCCCGAGCCTGCGGGCGCGGGCTCGGCCGGCGCGGCCGCCGATGGCGCCGAGTGGCGCAGGCGCCGTGGTGGCGCGACGCTCGACAAGGACGGCGATGGCGTGGTCAGCGACGAGGAGCGCGCCGCCGCGATGCACGACCGCGCGGCGATGATGCACCAGCGGCTCGACGCCGACGGGGATGGCAAGCTGACCCCGGCCGAGCTGTCCGGCGCGCGCGGCCGGATGCGGTTCGACGATCCCGGCGCGCTCGACACCAACCACGACGGCGACATCTCGGCCGACGAGCTCGCCGCGGGCATGAAGGCACGCGCCGATCGGCGCCGCGCCGCGCGCACCGGCTCGGACGGTTCGGCGGGCTCGGCCGACGACGGCACGCCGTAGTGCCGCACTCGGCGTCGTGCCGGCGCCGGGACTGCCGCCGCAGCGTCGTGCTACGTCACGCGCATGATCGACACGCTCGTCCCCGGCAGGATCGGCGGCGGTATCTGTCGCGGTGTGCTCGCCGTGCTCGCCGCGATCGGTTGTCAGGTGGCTCCCGCCGGCGCGGACACCGCGCCCGCCGCGCTCGCGCCGGATCGCGATCCCGCCGCGGCGCTGGCGAACGCGCGCGCGGCGCTGGGCTTCGCGCGAGCCGGGCAGTCGGTGATTCACTATCGAGCACAGACCGCCTCGGAGCAGAACTACCAGTCCGACCGGAGCTATCCGCCGTTCTTCTCGGCGATGACCGTGAAGGAGGCCTGGTTCGACCCGACCAGCGGCGTCGAGCGCGCGAGCCTGCAGGCGACCTATCCGGGCAGCGTCGCGCCGCCCCAGGTGACCGCCTGCGACGGCGGGCGCGGCTTCGCGCTGAGCAAGGGCGATCCGAAGCCGCTGCCGTTCGCCTCGGTGCGCGCGCGCTACCTGAATCCGTGGGCGGTGATCGCCGACTGGTCCGCCGCCACTGATGTCCGGACCGGCGGCCGCGAGCTGTACCGCGACTACAAGCGACTCGTGCTGCTCCGCGCCACGCCCGAGGGCGAGCAGCGGCTGCTACTCGACGCCAAGACCGGGTTTCCGGTCAAGCTCGCGTTCATCGAGAACCACTACCTCTGGGGACAGCGCCAGATCGAGTACGTGTATTCGAACTGGACGGCCGCCGGCGGCATCCTGGTGGCGGCATCGAGCTTCCGGATCGCCGACGGCAAGCCGGAGACCTCCCAGACCATCGGTCAGGTCGAGCTGATCGCGCGCGCCGCGGCGCCGGCGCTGACCCTGCCGGCCGATCCGGCGCGGTCGCCGGACAGCCTCCCGGGGTTCCTGCTGCCGCTCGACCTGACGACCACGCAGGTCGGGCCGCACACCTACCTGCTGTCCAACCCCGGCTACACCGAGGCCGTGACGCGGATCGGCGACGAGGTGATCGTGTTCGACGCCACGCAGGGCGAAGCTCGCGCCCGCAAGGACGCCGACGCGATCGCGCGGCTGTTCCCCGGCGCGCGCGAGGTCACGGTCGTGATCACCGATCTCGCCTGGCCGCACATCGCCGGCGTGCGCTACTGGGTCGCCAGCGGGGCGACCATCGTGACCCACACCGCGGCGCGGGAGTTCTTGCGCAGCGTGATCGACCGGCGGTGGACCGCGGCGCCGGATCTGCTCGAGCAGCGGCGCCGGACCGGCAAGCCCGTCCACCCCAGGCTCGTCGGCATCGACGCGACCTACCGGCTCGCCGGCGGAGCGGTCAGCCTGCACCCGATCGACGGGATCGGCACCGAGACGGCGCTGCTCGGCTACATCGTGGCAGATCGGTTCCTGTGGGCTTCCGATTACATCCAGACGGTCAGCGAGCCCACCGCCTACGCCGCCGAGGTGGTCCAGGCGGTGCGCCGCGACGGGCTGACTCCCGAGCGCGCTGCCGCCGAGCACCTGCCGCTCACGCCCTGGAGCCAGCTCGAGCCACTGGCAAGGCTGTGATCGTCCGGGACAGACGGTGCGTACCGGTACACGTGTCGCGTGGACCGAGGTGCGAGCACCTGCGTGATCGCAACGTGCCAGTCCCGGATTGACCAGAGCTCCGGATGGCGACCGCGGGGTGCAGTAAAACAATGCACCGCGGTGCGTGGCAGTCGTGAGCTGCCCGTGACTACTCTAATTCTAGAATCTTCCAGACGATTACCCAGTCGCACCCATGCATGGTAATGACATTGCCAGTCCATACCGAAAAATTTATAACTGCACGATTGCCGTGTTACTGACTGTGCTTTAGCATCCAGGCCGATCTCGATCATGAGATCCAACGAAAGGTAGAGTCATGAAGAAAATCGCGATCCGGCCTGCAGAGACGATCAAGACGACCGCCGCGTTCTATTGCAGCTGCTGCGTGAAGTAAGCCGCACAGCACCGGGTCCCGTGTGTTCTCGAGAGCGCGGCGACCCGTCCCTCTTTTTCGGAGCGCGCACAGCCAGATGAACCGGTACAGCGCTGATAGCCACGTCGTCGTACAATCGTTCTCCCGGCAACCGGACGGTGACGAGGTCGTGATCGGAGTGGCGAGCTCCTTCATTGCATTACCGGGCTCCGCCGTGGACCTCCTCGACTGGCTCGCCACCGGCAAGACGGTCGGCGAGGCCCAGGCGCTGTACTTCGAGAAGCACAACGAGCAGCCCGACATGGAGGACTTCCTGGGCTCGCTCGAGCAGATCGGCTTTGTCCAGCCGCGGTCCGCCGATGGCACGCCCGCGCTACCCCCGGCCGGGACCACCGCGCCGGCGACCGGGGCCAACCAGCCAGTCCTGCGCTATCACTTCGAGGGCTTTTCGCAGCCGCTGGCGCGCGCCCTGACCCGCTGGGCCGCGCTCGCCGTCTACGGCGGGATCGTCGCCGCCGCGCTGCTGGCGGTCGCAGCCGAGCCGTCGCTCCTGCCCCGGTGGAACGCGCTGCTGTTCACCGAGAACATGACGCCGATCGGCCTGGCGCTGCTGCTCTACAGCTTCTGGATGCTGTTCCTGCACGAGATGGCGCACCTGATCGCGGCGCGGGCGGCCGGCGTGCCGTCGCGGCTTGGCCTCGGGCACCGGCTGTGGGTCGTGGTGGCCGAGACCGACGTCTCGCAGCTGTGGACCCTGCCGCGGTCGCAGCGCTACATGACGCTGCTCGCCGGCCCGCTGTTCGATCTCGTCGGCGCGGCGGTGTTCGTGTGCGTCGGCTACGCCGGCGCCGCGGGCTGGCTGCCGCTGCCGCCGCTGGCCGCCCAGCTGTGCCGCGCGCTGACGCTGATGCACCTGCTCAACCTGATCTGGCAGTGCAACTTCTTCCTCCGGACCGACTTCTACTACGTACTCGCCAACTTGTTCGGGTGCAAGAACCTGATGGGCGACACCGAGGCGTTCCTGCGCGCGCTGGCCGCGAGGTGGCTCGGCTGGGGCCGGCCCCGGGACATCTCGTATATCCCGGCGCGCGAGCTGCGCGTCGTGCGCGGCTACTCGATCATCTGGATCCTGGGCCGCGCGAACATGCTCTGGATCCTCCTGACCATCACGCTGCCGGTGATGTGGGGATACCTGAAGCAGATCGCCGCCGTCCTCGGCTCGGGCTTTTCACAACATCCGTTCGCGTACATCGACGCGCTGCTGCTGGGGACCGTCACCGTGGCCGTGCAGGTGACCGGCCTCTGGATGTGGGCGCGCAGCTTTCTCCAACAGAGAAGAGGAGTGACCCCCCATGAAGTGGCTGCCTGAGCTGGCATTCGACGCTTCGAGCCGTTTCACCCTGCTGTCGGCCGCGGCCGGCGAGGCCCGCCGGCAACACGTCGCGCGCTGGCTGGAGCAGGCCAAGCGCCAGGGCCACGCGGTCTGGATGCTGCCGTGCGATCGCCGGCTGATGGGGCCGTGGGCCGGCCTCGTCGAGCTGTTCGGCGACCTGGTGCCCAGGCTCGCGTCGGTCGCGCCCGGGCTGCTGGTCCAGCACGACTACGAGCTCGCGATCGTCATGCCGACGCTGCAGCGCACGATCCAGGTCCGCAATCCGACGCTGACCGACGTCAGCTCCGAGACCGAGCGCACCCGCAACTACCCGCTGGATCGCGCGTACCGCATCGTCCACGGCCTAATCGATCTGCTGGCGGAGGGCCAGCAGGCGCTCGGCGATCCGAGCTACGCGCTGGCCTGCGAGGACATCGATCACGCCGGCGCGCTGGTCCGGATGTTCGTCTCGGAGCTGGTGCGGCGCCGCGGCGAGCGGATCGGCCTCAAGCTGCTGGTCAGCTGCGATCCGGCGGCGACCGAGCGCCTCGTCGGTCAGCTCCCCACGCTCGACGGCGGCGTGCGGCTCGAGCTGGCCGCGTCGCGGCCCGCCGCCGCCTCGCCCCGCGAGATGACGCTGCGCGCCGAGGAGCTCGAGCGCCAGGCCGAGAAGGATGGGTTCGAGCGCCAGGCCCTGCTGCCCCAGCTGATCCACGCCTGGCTGCACAGCGACCAGCCGGCGCGGGCGCTGCCGCACCAGATCGAGGCACTGTCGATCTACAACACGCGCGGGCTGTACGAGGACGCGCTGTTCTACGGCGAGCCCGCGCTCGAGGCGCTCGAGCGCCACTCGCCGGACGCGGTCATGGATCGCATGAACATCTGCGTCAAGCTGTACAGCAGCTACCTGGGCCTCAAGCGGCCCCACGACGCCCAGGCGATCGCCGACTCCGCCATGGCCCACACCGACACGTTGAAGCTGCTCGGGCAATGGCGTTACATGACGGCGATGCTGCACACCCGGTTCCTGCCGCAGCGCGACTTCAGCCAGGCCGAGCGCGATCTCGATCAGGGCCTGGTGGAGCTCGAGCAATCCGACCTCGCGCCTCACACCAAGGCGTTCCTGATCTCGTTCAATCGCAACGGCCTCGCGCTCGTGCGCTATCTCCAGGGCCGCGGCGAGGAGGCGATCGCGCTGTGCCAGTGGGGCTACGAGCACATGGCGCAGCAGCTCGACAGCCGCGAGCAGCGGCTGCACCGCACGGTCCTGGTCTACAACATCGCCCAGGTCTACAGCACCATGGGCAACCTCGACGAGGCGATCCGCTACCTCACGGAGGCGATGGCCGACGATCCCAACTACTCCGAGTACTACAACGAGCGCGGCAGCCTCTACCTCAAGCTCCAGCGCCACGAGGAGGCGATCGCCGATTACCGGCGCGCGATCGAGCTGAGCCCGCCGTACATGGAGGTCTGGACCAACCTCGGCCAGTGCTACAAGGCGCTCGGCGGCCACGGCGACGCGGTCGAGGCGTACTCGCGCGCGCTCGATCTCGATCCGAAGGCCACGCTGGCGCTGATCGGCCGCGCCCAAGCGTACGACGGCCTCGGCGAGCGGGCGGCCGCGCGGGCGGACTACGACGTCGTGCTCGCGCTCGATGCCCGCCAGCCGCTCGTGCTCATGAACCGCGCGGCGCTGCACTACGAGGACGGCGCCGTACAGCAGGCGCTCGACGATCTCGATCAAGCGATCGCGCTCGCCCCCGACATGGCGGAGCTGTACGAGAACCGCGCGGTCGCCCTGCGCGCGCTCGGGCGCACCGACCTGGCCGCGAGTGACGAGGCCGCCGCCGCCCGGCTCGCCGCGGCGTGACCATGCGCGGGCTCGACAGGGCGCGCCGCGGCGCGGCGGGCGCGGCGGGGGGGCTGCTGGTGGCCTTCGGGTCCGTCGCGGCGGGCGCGGCGGACCCGGTTGCCGAGCCCAGGCCGGCGATCGTGGCCACGCTCGCGGCGGCGCCGATCCAGATCGACGGCCGGCTCGACGAGCCGGCATGGCAGGACGCGCCGATGTTCGACGCGTTCGTCCAGAGCTATCCCCGGGCCGGCACGACGCCGACCGAGCGCACCGAGCTGCGCGTGCTCTACGACGCGAGCTACGTCTACGTCGGCGTGATCGCGCACGACTCGCATCCCGAGCTGATCGACCGGCGGCTCGGCCGTCGCGACAGCGCGTTCACCACCGACAGCGTGCAGCTGATCGTCGACTCGACCCACGATCACCGCACCGCGTACTCGTTCACGCTCAGCGCCGGCGGGGTCCACGGCGATGGCCTGTTCTACGATGACCGCAACTTCACGTCCGACTGGGACGCGGTGTGGGACGGCGAGGCCGGCCGGGTCGCGGACGGCTGGATCGCCGAGTTCGCGATCCCGCTGTCGGTGCTGCGGTTCCCGGAGGCGCCGGTGCAGACCTGGGGGTTCTCGGTGCGCCGGCAGATCGCGCGGCTGAACGAGACCATCGAGTCGGTCGACAACCCGCGCGCGAGCAACGCCACGGTGTCGCGCCTGGGCCACCTCACCGGCCTGCAGCAGCTGCGGCCGCGGATCGCGGTCGAGCTCTTGCCGTACGTCGCGACCCGCAGCGTCCTGCGCCCGCAGTTCTCGGATCCGGCGCGCCCCCGGCCACGGTTGTTCGAGCCGATCCTCGACGTCGGGCTGGACGTCAAGGCCGCGCTCACCAGCAACCTCGTGCTGAACGCGACGCTCAATCCCGATTTCGGGCAGGTCGAGGCCGACCGGATCATCGTCAACCTGACCACGTACGAGGTCCAGTTCCCCGAGAAGCGCCCGTTCTTCACGCAAGGGCTCGAGTTCTTCAAGCCGCTGGGCAGCGACACCGAGCAGGTGCCGCAGAGCCTGTTCTACTCGCGGCGCATCGGCCTGACCACGCCGATCCTCGCCGCCGCGAAGCTGACCGGCAACCTGTCGGAGCGCCTGACGGTCGGCGCGCTCGACGCGCTGGTCGAGAGCCCGTGGCAGCTGCCGGACGAGGCCGATCCCGATCGACGCTACCAGCTCCAGTGGGCCCGGCCGCTGCACCTGGGCCCCAACACCGCGCTGCCGGGCAGCCCGCAGCCCACCACCAACTTCCTCGCCGCGGTCGCGCGGGTCAGCATCGGCCCGAGCTCGCGGGTCGGCGGCAGCGTGGCCGCGGCGCTGCCGCTCGCGGGCACCTGCAGCGAGCTGGACGCCGCGCAGCCGGTTCCGCCGGAGGCGTGCCTGGCGCGCGGTGGCGCCGGCTCGGCGCTCGACTTCGATCTCCGGACCGAGAATTCCGAGTACGGCGCGCTCGGCCAGCTGTCCGGCAGCCGCGTCGTCGCCGGGCCTCCGGCCCGCGTGCTTCCGGACAGCACCGTGTTGCGGCCGGGCACCACGGGGTACGGCGGGTACGTGCGCGCCGGACGGTTCGGCGGCGCGGGGGTTCGCTGGGAGCTCGGCGACGACTTCTCCTCGCCGACCCTCGATCTCAACGCCACCGGGTTCCAGCGCACGCAGAACGAGCACGCCCCGCGCGTCACGCTGCGCTACGAGCAGCCCGAGGGCGTCGGCTCGCTCAAGGGCCTGTCCGCCCGGCTGACCGGGATCGCGCGGTGGACCACGGACGGGCGACGCATCGATCGCGGGCACACCGTCGACAGCGCGCTCTCGATCACGCTGCCCAGCTTCGACACGCTCGGCGTCGAGTGGCAGATGGATGCCGGCGGCTACGACGTCCGCGAGCTCGGCGGCACCGGCGTGCCGCTGGAGCAGGACACGACCCACAGCTTCGTGCTGTTCTACGACACCAACGCCAGCCGGATCCTCTCGGCCAGCGGATTCGCCGCGCTGACCCGCTACGGCCGCGGCCCCAGCCCCGCGGCCTGGGGCGGAACCGCGAACGTCGCGCTGTCGCTGCGGCCGCGGCCGTCGCTCGAGACCGGGCTCGAGGTCGTCGCCGATCACACCGAGTACTCGCCGCGGTTCGTCGATCGGGCGATGGACGGCAGCTTCCTGCTCGGGAACCTGCGGTCGTCGTTCCTGTCGATCACGCTGCGCCAGCAGTGGCTGATCCGCCCGAGGTTCACGCTGCAGGGCTACAGCCAGCTGTTCGTCGACCACGCCGCGTTCGGCCCGTTCTTCCGGGCCACGTCCGACGCGGCGCGCGCGCCGGTCCTGTTCTCGGCGATGCAGCCGGTCGCGTCCGAGGAGCGCCGGCTCTACGACGTGGCGCTGAACCTCAACCTCGTGCTGGTCTGGGAGTACCGCCTGGGATCGGCGCTGTCGTTCGTCGTCACCCACGCCCAGCAGGGGCTGCCGCCGCCCGACGGACAGCCGGCGCCGGCGACGCTGCTCCCCCGGCAGCTCTTGCCCGGGCCCGCGACCGACGCGGTGCTGGTCAAATGGAACTACTTCTGGAGCTTGTGATCCGGGTCCGCCTCGGAGCCGCCGGCCAGCCGGCGGGTCAGCGCGGTCAGCTCGTCGCGCAGCCGCACGAGCTCGCGCAGTCGCACGTCGCCGCCCAGGTCGTAGCCGGCGCGGCACGCCAGCTCCATCGGGATCTTGCGCGCCCGGGCGCGCAGCGCGCGGCCCGCGGCCGTGAGGTGGATCCGCACCACGCGTTCGTCGTCCTCGCCGCGCCGGCGCTCGACCAGGCCCTGGTGCTCGAGCCGCTTGAGCAGCGGTGTCAGCGTGCCCGAGTCGAGCGCGAGCCGATCGCCGAGCGCGCGGACCGGCAGGCCATCGCGCTCCCACAGCACCAGCAGCACGAGGTACTGCGGATAGGTCACGCCGAGCGGCGCGAGCAGCGGCGCGTAGGCCCGCGTCACCGCGCGCGACGCGCTGTACAGCGCGAAGCACAGCTGCTCGTCGAGGTGGAGCGGATCGCGCAATGCCATGTGCTGGACTCCGGATCTCCCAGGCTCAGACGAGCTTGACGTCGACGACGATGTTGCCGCGGGTCGCGTTGGAGTACGGGCAGACCTGGTGCGCGGCGGCGACCAGGGCCTCGGCCTGATCGCGCGGCAGCTCGGGCAGGCTGGCCTCGAGCTCGACCGCAAGGCCGTAGCCCTGGCCGACGGTGCCGAGCGTGACCCTGGTGGTCACCGAGACCGGCCCGGTGGTGATCTTCTTGGCGCGCGCGACCGCCCCGATCGCCGAGCCGAAGCACGCCGCGTAGCCGGCGGCGAACAGCTGCTCGGGGTTGGTCCCGGTCGCGCCGCTGCCGCCGAGCGACTTCGGCGGGACCAGCGCGAGATCGAGGATGCCGTCGTCAGACCTGGCTCGCCCGTCGCGGCCTCCGGTGGCAGTGGCGGTGGCGGTGTACAGGCGCTTCTCGAGGGTCACAGGAGAGTTGGACATGGCGTATCAATAGCCATCAATTGAATCGCGCGCAATACAATTTCGGGCTTTCTCCCGCCCGTGCGCCCGGTGTACCGGGCGTGCGCGCCCATCTGGCCCACATGGGTCCGGTGTTTACGAGGGCTTGAAGCGGCCGCTGCCTTGCACTGCAGGTAGGCAGGAGAAAAACCTCATGAGCACGAACGACAAGATCAAGGACAAGATCGATGACGCGGCCGACAAGGCCAAGGACTCCGTGGACCGGGTCGCCGACCACGCCACGGACAGCCGCAGCGCCGCGGCTGACAAGATCAAGGACACCGCGCACGACGCCGGCCAGAAGGTCAAGGACGCCGGCCACGACGCCGGTCACGCGATCAAGGACGCCGGCCGCAGCGTCGGCAACACCGTGAAGGACGCCGGCCGCAATGCCGGCAACGCGGTGAAGGACGCCGGTCGCAAGATCAAGGACAAGATCGACTGACCCGATCGAAGGCGATCGACACACGATCGACCGACGCGGCACGGCCGCTCGCTCGATCGTGTGGTCGCGCGCCGCGTGCGAGCTCGTGGCTGAAGTCGCCATCGCCCGCCGACCCAGCGCAGCTGCGGCCAGCCGGTGTCGCTGCAGCACCACGCCGACGAGCCGCGCGCGATCGAGAACGGGGGACGAGGCGGCCGGATTCGATCGCCAGCGTCGTAGTTGACGTGGACGAGCTTCCGCGAGCTCTATCCTGGCGAAAGTATTCGGGGTAGTTAGGTCGCAAAGCACCGTCAGCGCGTGCCGTTCGCCGCGGTGTAGTCAAGTGGGCACAGCCGCGATCAACTCCGTGAGGTGCAGCAGGCTCGTCTAACGATGCCGTCAGCGAAGCTTGCGGATCTCGATCTTGCGCGAACGCATCGATCTTCGAGAAATCCGGTCGATTCGCAGTGCATGGCACCGTCGTGGCCAAGGTTGCTCGTCGCCGGGATCACAGGAAGCATGATGTCCGCCGGTCCGGCGTGGGCGGACGAGCCTGCGGCCCCCGGAGCTCCGGGCCCGCTTTCGACCAAGGACCAGCTCGCCAGGGTCGAGGCCGAGCTTGCTGCCCAGCGGGCGGAGATCGCCGCGCAGCGTGCAGCGCTGGATCGTGACCGCCGCGAGATCGATGATCTGCGAGCCGCGTCGGACATTGCCGCCGAGCCCGCCGTACTGGACGTCAGCCTGCCGACCTTCCGGTTGTACGGCTTTATCGACATGGGATTCCAGAAGCTGTGGACCGCCGATGACCCCGTGGTCCCCACGCTCAAGACCACGTTCGTCCTCGGCAACGTCAACATGTACTTCGACTTCCATCCCGTGGAGGACTGGAGCTCGCTTGTCGAGGTTCGATTCACGAACTACCCGAATGGCACAGAGTCCGCCGGGATCCCGCTGGCAGGCGTCGACTATCACCGCATCGACACGTCCGCGGCAGATCCGGGCAACGGGGAGGGCTACGACCTCGTGAAGTGGGGTGGCATCGTACTCGAACGCGCCTACATTCAATGGCAGCACGACGAGGTCGGGTTCCGCGTGGGGCAGTTCCTCACTCCGTACGGAATCTGGAACGTCGATCATGGCACGCCAACACTGATCTCGCTGTTGCGACCGCAGTTTGTGTCACGCGAGCTCTGGCCGTCGCAGCAGCTCGGCGCCGAGGTGTTCGGCCGACTCGATCACATGTTGCCCGAGCGTTGGGGACTCGAATACCACGCCTATGTTTCCAACGGGCGCACACCCGGGGTGGTCGATCTGACCGAGGACAAGATGCTCGGCGGCCGACTCGTGGCAAGTACCACCTCACCGCACCCGATGGCGTTCGGGCTGTCGTTCATGCACGGCAGCTACAGTGATCAACAACACAATATCGATCTGATGACCGACAGCATCGTCCGCCCCGAGGTCATTGCATATACCGAGTCGGGTGTGGCAGCGGACGCCTCGATCGATCTCGGCGCACTCCGCCTGCGTAGCGAGATCACGCTGCGCCGGATAGACTACGAGAATGGCAAGCGTGAGACGTCGTTTGCTGCTCCCAACAGCTACGTGCCTGACTCGCTACAGACCGACGTCTACGCGCTGATGGCCTACCGGATTCCCAACACGCGGTTCGAGCCATACCTGTACTTCGAGGCTTACCATGTCCCGACGCCGATCGGCGACTTGATGGCAGTGGCGTCCGCCGGTTTGAACGTCTACTTCACGCCATCGGTACAACTCAAGCTTCAGTACTCCCATACCCGGTGGCTGTACACCGATGATCTTTCAGTCCAATCGGATGTCCACGATTTCACCGCCGGCAAATTCGTGATGGCTTTTTGAACATGTCGCTAGCTCCGCACCGCTATGTCGCGATCCTCGGCGTGCTGCTGGTGTCCGCTGCTGTACGCGCGAACCCTGCCGCGTCATCGGCCGATCTCAAGATCATCGTGAGCGCCGATAACAAGTTGACGCTCGAACCGGGCGATCTCGAGAACTACTTCCTGACCAAGGTGAGACACTGGTCGGACGGAACATCGATCGTCGCACTCAACGCGCCCCGCGGCACCGATCTGCGACAGTCGTTCGACCAGGCGATCCTCAAGCTCACGCCCGACGAGTCAGCGCGCTACTGGCTCGATCAACGGATCCGGTCGGGTGTGACGTCACCGCGTGAGGTCACCGGTGACGCGCTTTCGATCAAGCTGGTCGTTCACCTGAAAGGTACGATCGCCTACGTCTCGGCGTCGACAAACACAGACAGCGTTCGCGTGATCGCGCGGATCCACGATGACAAGGTGCTCATGCCGTGAGGGAGGCCAGATGTCGATGCGAGCAATGATCGCAACCCTGTGGTTCGTGGGGTATGCAGGCGCGGGCTGCGGCGACGGCAAACCATGTGATCCGGACCAGCGCTACGAGCGCGGGCTGTGCATCCCTGTCGAACAAGACGCCGCGGTCGGCGACGTCGATGCGGGGACCGATGCGAGGACCGATGCGAGGACCGATGCGAGTTCCGTCCAAGATGTCGTCGAACGCGAGCTCCTTCCCTCGGCGGATGGACTCGCAGCCGAAACAACCGGTCGGTGCTCTAGGACTTGTTGCCAGCGGTGGAGTACGGCGCCGGCTCGAGCGCGCCCGGCGCGGCCTTGCTCTCGGCCACGGTGAACGACTCGGCGTCCGACGGGAAGCTCCCGGCCCGCACGTCGCTGACGTAGCGGCCGACCGCGTCCTTGATCGTGTCGCCGAGCGTGGCGTAGCGCCGGACGAACCGCGGCTTGAACGTCTCGTCCATGCCGAGCGCGTCGTAGCACACCAGGACCTGGCCATCGCAGCCGACGCCGGCGCCGATGCCGATCGTCGGGATCGAGACCTGCGCGGTGATGTCGTGCGCGATGTCGGCGGGGATCGCCTCGAGCACGATCGAGTACGCGCCGGCGTCCTCGAGCGTGCGCGCGTCGGCCAGCAAGCGCTCGCGGCCGCCGGGGTCGCGGCCCTGGACCTTGAAGCCGCCGAGCTGGTGGAAGCTCTGCGGGGTCAGGCCGATGTGGCCCATGACCGGAATGCCCGCCGAGACCAGCCGGGACACGAGCTCGGCGTGGACCGCGCCGCCCTCGAGCTTGACCGAGTGGCAGCCGCCTTCCTTCATCAGCTTGCCGGCGTTGACGACGCCCTGCTCGATCGACGCCTGGTACGACATGAACGGCATGTCGCCGACGACATGGGCGCGGCGTGCCCCGCGCGCCACGGCACGGCAGTGGTAGGCGATCTCGTCCAGGGTGACCGGCAGGGTCGTGTCATGCCCCTGGACGACCATGCCCAGCGAATCGCCGACGAGCAGGACGTCCGCGCCGGCCTCCTCGAACAGCCGCGCGAACGTCGCGTCGTACGCGGTGAGCATCGCGATCTTCTCGCCCCGCGCTTTCATCTGCCGGAGGGTGTGGATGGTGACCTTGGAGGCCTTCATTCCGCCCGTCCTTTCTTGGGTGGGTATGCCGTGTGCGAAGTCGCGCGCCGCACCATGCGGCTACGTGCTTCTTGGCTACCTGTCCTCCATGGATAGCACGAGGGGTGGCCCGTCGCGCAACCGGAGAATGGTAGAAGGGCGCGTGGCAAGCCCGCCCACCCCGCCCGCCTGGGACGTCGCGATCGTCGGCGGCGGCCCGTCCGGCATCTCGACCGCGCTGCACCTCCAGGCCGCCGCACCCGGCGCTCGGATCGTGGTGCTCGAGAAGGCGCGCTATCCGCGGGACAAGATCTGCGCCGGCGGCATCGGCGCCCGCGCGTTCCGGCTGCTCGAGCGCATCGCCGTGGAGGTCGCGTGCCCGCGCGTGGCGCTCGACGCGGTCGCGGTCCGGCTCGCCGGGCACACCGTGGTCGTGCGCGAGCCGGGCTGCGGCGCCGTGGTCCGCCGGATCGAGTTCGATCACGCGTTCGCGCGCTGCGCGATCGACCGCGGTATCGCCGTCCGCGACGGCTGCGCGGTCCACGGCATCGCCGCCGGCGACGGCGGCGTCGCGATCACCACCGCGGACGGCGAGGCGCTGCAGGCGCGCTGCGTGGTCGGCGCCGACGGCGTCGGCGGTGTCGTCCGCCGCCTCGCCGGGTTTGCCCGCGGCGCGCTGCGCGCCCAGGTCGTCGAGCTCGACACCGAGGCGGCCGCCGGCGACCTGCCGCGCGACACCGTGGTGTTCGACTTCGCCACCCGCGCGCTGCGCGGCTACGCCTGGGACTTCCCGACGATCGTCGCCGGCGAGCCGCTGGTGTGCCGCGGGATCTACGCGCTCGGCGTCGCCGACGACCATCCGCGCGAGCGGCTCGCGGCGTACCTCGCATCGCGCGGCCTCGACGCCCGGCGCTACCGGATCAAGCAGTTCGCCGAGCGCGGCTTCGAGCCCGGCGCCGCGATCTCCCGGCCGCGGGTGCTGCTGGTCGGCGAGGCCGCCGGCATCGACATCGCCACCGGCGAGGGCATCGGCCAGGCGATCGAGTACGGCGCGGTCGCCGGCCGCTACCTCGCCCGCGCGCTCGCCGCCGACCGGCTCGACTTCGCCGGCTGGCGGCGCACCATCGATCGCCACCACCTCGGGATCCAGCTGCGGATCCGCCACGCGGCCCACCGAGTGTTCTACGGCCCGCGCCGCGCGACCGTCGAGCACCTGCTGCCGCGGCTCGATCGCTTGATGCGCGCCGGTGTCCAGGACTTCGCCGGCGTGCCGATCTCCAAGCTCGGCCTGTTGCGCGGCGCCGGCCAGCTCGTCGCGGCGGCGGTCGCGGCCGCGCGCGACGACGCGCCGGGCAACCCGTCGGCCAACCACTCCGGCTAGCGACGCCGACGGCGCAGCCCGAGCAGCGCCAGGCCGAGCAGCAGGACGCCGCTGCCGCCGGTGCCGCCAACCGAGCAGCCGCCGCTGATGCTGTCATCGCCGCCCGAGCCGGAGCCCGAGCCGGTGGTTGCGCCCGAGCCACCGCCGGTACCGCCGCCCGTGCCGGTGCCACCGCCCGTGCCGGTGCCGCCGGTGGTGGCCGGCATGAACAGCCCCGCGTTGGGCGTGCCGAAGCCGGTCGGGCCATCCCAGCCCACGGCCGCGTTGCACAGCAGCGTCTGCGCGCCGCAGCTGCCGTTCGAGCCGGTGGTCACGTCCCAGAGCTTGGCGACGTTGCCGGCGATGAACGCACCCGAGGTCTGCTGGCCGTTGCCGGTCGCCGCGAAGATCCCCGCGACGAACGGCGCCGAGGCGCTGGTGCCGCCGATCCGGATCCAGCCCGGGTTGGTGCCGTTGGTGTTGTAGACCGCCACGCCGGTCGCCGGATCGCCGACCGCGGCGATGTCGGTGGTCGCCTTGTTCGCGCAGGGCGACGCGGTCTGGTACGCCGGCTTGGTGATCGACAGGCTGCACGCGCTGCCGCCCGCGCCGCGGGTCAGGTCGACGCCACCGCCGGTCGCCGGCGTCGTCGCCCACGCCGACTCCTTCCAGCCGCGCGGCACCGTGGTGTCGCGGACCAGCCGCGTCGCGCCGACCGAGATCACGTGGGACGACGTGCCGGGATAGTCCGGGCCCGTCGCGGTCCCCGCCGGCGCGACCGTGTTGTTGTAGCCCGCGTCGCCGGCCGCGACGAAGATCGCGATGTTGGGGTGGTCGAAGAACGGCTCGAGCTGGCGAACGACGTTGGCCGCCTGCTCCGGGCCACCCCAGCTGTCGCTGATCACGGTGGCGCCGAGCGTGGCCGCGATGTTCTGCGATAGCTCGAGGCCGTTGCCGGCGTTGCTGTCGGCCTGGACGACCAGGATGTTGCACAGCGGGCACGCCGCGCTCGCCATGTCGACGTCGAGCGCGGTCTCGATCGTCCAGTCGTCGTTGGCGGGCGGGTTCGCCGGCAGCGGCGTGGTCTGGCCCTGCTGGTTGACGATCTTGAGACAGCCGTTGGCGATCGAGCACGGCGGCAGCGCGTACTGCGCGCGGTACACGGCGAGGTCGGCCTCGAGCTTGCTGTAGCCGTACGCGTCGACGATCGCCACCGTCGGCTTGGTCGCCGTGGCGAGCCGGGTCGGGTCGATGTTGTACGCCGCCTGCAGATCGGGCGCGCCAAACCCGATCGGCGCGGTCGCATGCGCCTTGATCCGCTGCGTCGAGGCCACCGTGGCGATATGCGCGTGGCAGCGGATCGGCCCCTGGGTGCACACCGCGATCGAGGACGAATCGCCATCGGCGTCATCGCTGCCCTCGGTGCTGCCCTCGGTCACCGCGGGATCCCCCGCCACGCTGCCGTCATCGAGCGCGCATGAGGGGACCAGTCCCAGGAAAACCCCCAGGCTGAGCCTGGAAATGCCTGCCAACATCCCGAAAGTCGACGCGAAAGGCTTGGAGGGGTGCATGTGTAACCTCGAGGTAATCACAATGCGTGCCACACCTATCGCCCTATCTCCTACCCGCCCTCCCCTCACTTCCGCATCGGACTCACGGCAACCGCAGACCTAGAATGCCGCATTGTGGCAGACCCATCCGGACTGGCAAGCAGGACCGCGAAGCAGGTGATCGTGATGCGCAAGGACCTCGGTATGCGCAAGGGCAAGATGATCGCGCAGGGCGCGCACGCATCGCTCAAGGTCCTGCTCGACGCCGGCGCGCCCGACCCGCACGGCACGGCGTTCACCATCCCGCTCGAGCCCGCGCTCGCGGCGTGGCTCGGCGGACGGTTCACCAAGGTCTGCGTCTCGGTCGACTCGGAGGCGGCGCTCGAGGCAATCGTCGAGCGCGCGCGGGCCGCCGGCCTGCCGTGCGCGCTGATCATCGACGCCGGCACCACCGAGTTTCACGGCGTGCCGACCCGGACCTGCTGCGCGGTCGGCCCGGCGTGGGCCGACGCGGTCGACGCGGTCACCGGCGCGCTGCCGCTGTTGTGAGCCAGTCCGCGGCGGCGCGGCGGATCTGGGCCGCGGGCGCCCCGAGGTCGATCGCGACCGGCGCGCCGGTCAGGGTCTCGAGCGCGCGCTGCGCGAAGTAGCGGACCAGCGGGTAGCCGTGCGCCAGCTGGTCCGCGAGCGCCGGGATCGCCGTCCGGTCCCCGGACCGCCCGAGCACCGCGATCGCGACCGCCTGCTCGTGCGGCTTGCCGCGCGCCAGCGTGGCGCGCAACGCGTTGACCGACAGATCGTCGCCGTACAGCGCGCGCAGCGCGGCGCGGTCGTAGCGCTTGCCCCACCAGCGCTCCATCGTCGAGACCAGATCGCCGACGCTCCGGTCGGTGTGGCACAGCGCGCACTCGACCGGGCGATCGCCCAGCACGCGGCGCGGCTCGGTCGGCGAGCCGATCCGGTGGTAGCGGATCAGCGCGTAGTCCAGGCCCATGTTCTTCTGCGGCATGTGGCACGCCACGCACGCCGTGCCGGCGCTGCCTCCGGCGTGGTGGGTGTGCCGGGCCTCGGCCTCGGCCCCGGCGAACGCCGCGTGGCAGGCCGTGCACGTCGCGTTGCCGGCGGGCGTCCCCAGCGCCGCCAGCCGCGCCGGCGGGTCGGTCGTGTGCGGATCGTGGCACGTCGTGCACGCCATCTGGCTGGCGCAGCCGCCGAGCTGGTAGTCGCGGCCCTCGCCCGAGCTGATCGAGCTGCCGCCCGGGTTGACCGAGCGCACCCCGCCCTCCCACGTCCACTCGTAGCGGGTGAACAGCACCGTGTGGCACTTCGCGCAGGTGTGGTTGATCCACTGCGCGCGGGTCCCGGCCTGGCCGCGCGGCGGCGTCACCGCCACGACGTTGCTGCGCACCGCGAACGTCGGGTGGACGTCGGGATTGGCGACGTGGGCGCGCGCGCCGTTGTGGCAGGCCTCGCAGCCGACCCCGAGCTCGATCAGGTGCGGCCCGTCGAGGTGCTGCCGGTTGGCGGTCGCCGCGGCCGACAGCCGATCGTGCAGCGTGCGGCCGTCCGGCGGCGGATCGCCCAGGAACGCGATGTCGTCGGCGAGCACGCGGCCCAGGCCGGCGTCGTCGAGCGAGCGCGCGGGCCAGATCCGCGATCGCGGCAGCACCCGGTCCGACAGCTTGCCCTGGTAGCTCGGCACCCGCGGATCGAGGTCGTCGTACAGCATCGTCGCGAGCGGCAGCGTGTTGTGGCACGGCAGGCACTCGCGCGACCACTGGCCGCGGGTCGCCATCTCCGGGCGCTCCTGGATCATCACCGAGTAGCCCTTGTAGCGCCACGACCGGGTCGCGAACACGTAGGTCGCGGGCAGCACGTGCTCCTCGCCGCGCGCGTCGAGCCCGACGAAGTCCTCGCGGTAGCGCCCGCCGACGACCTTGGTGACCCGGAACGTCTCGCGACCGGCGCGGCTCACCACGTCGACCACGCGCTCGCCGCCGCGCATCGTCATCGTCGCGGTGTCATCGCCGATCCGCAACGTCGCGCCGTCGAACGGCGCCCGGATCGCCGCGGTGCGCGCGTCGCGCGTCATGCCGCGCATCGCCGAGGCCTGCCATGCGCTGTAGATCGCGCCGTGGCAGTCGGCGCACGCGCTCGATCCGGCGTAGTCGCCGCGCAGGATGTTGCTCGCGACCAGCACGCCTGCGCCGGCCCCGGCCCGCGGCGCCGGCGGCCTCGCAGGCGACGGCCCGCGGCACGCCGCGAGCACGGCGAGGCAGATCCAGACCCGCATCCCCCTGTTCTACCTCGCGGCCCGCGCCTTCGGCTCGACGAACGCGTAGCATTGCGCCCCACGCATGGACCTGGGACCTCGGACCTGGCGCTGGATCGCCGCGCTCTCGCTCGCGATCAACCTGGCGCTGGTGCTGGTGTTCGCGTCGCGGCACCTCCGCGCCGGACGGCCGGTGCGGGCGTCGCGCGAGCAGGCCCGCGCCGCGTTGCTCGACGACCTCGCCCGCACCGAGCCGCACCGCCGCGACGTCGTGGCCCTGGGCGACAGCCTGACCGAGCGCGGCGAGTGGTGGGAGCTGCTCGACCGTCCGGTCGCCAACCGCGGGATCGCCAACGACACGATCGAGGGCGTGCGCGCCCGGCTCGACAGCGTCGTGGCGCTCGCGCCGCGCGTGGTGTTCGTGCTGATCGGCGTCAACGACCTGCTGGCGGGGACCTCGCCCGAGGCGCTGGCGCCGCGCCACACCGCGCTCGTCGCCGAGCTCCGCCGCCGGCTGCCCGACGCCCGGATCGTCGCCCTGGCGCTGCTGCCGATCCGCGACGAGCTGGTGGCGAGCGAGGAGCCGCTGACCACGGCGACGGTGCGGCGCGCCTCCGAGCTGTGCCGGCCCGGCGCGATCGCCGCCGGCGCCGAGTGGCTCGATCTGACCGCGGACCTGGCCGACGCGACCGGCGAGCTCGACGCCCGCTACTCGAGCGACGGCCTGCACCTGACCGCCGCCGGCTACCGGACCTGGGCCAGGGCGCTGCGCCGGTACCTGCCCTGAGCGCGGCGCTCGCGCCGGTCGCGCAGCCGCGCCGCCGCGCGCCGGCCGAGCCGGATCATCGGCTCCTCGACCGCGTGATAGAGCGCCACGGGCACCGCGACCAGCGCGACGAGGAACACGGCCAGCTGCACGGCCCGCGGCGCGCCGCCGAGCCGATCGAACGCGAACCACATCAGGACGAAGTGGGCCAGGTAGATGCCGTACGAGTAGCGCGCGATCCGCCGGCACAGCCGGATCCACCAGCCCTCGCGCGGCTCGCAGATCCGCACCGCCGACGCGGCGATCAAGAGGCAGCACAGCCAGCCGTGGACCAGGCTCGGGCGCGCCAGGTAGAACGCCGTCGCGGCCGCGACGATCGCGGGCCACAGCCAGAACCGCAGGTCGGGGGGCCGGCTGCGGGCGAGCGCGTAGCCGGCGATGCCCGCGACGAAGCATGGCGCGTAGTCGAGGAGGCCGGTCTCGGTGGTGTGACCGGGCCACGCGGCGATCAGCGTGACCGCGACCCACAGCGCGAGCGTCGCGTACGGCGTGCGCGACCGTGCCACGGCCCAGAACACCACCGGCAGCGCCAGGTACATCTGCATCTCGTAGGGCAGGCTCCACAGCGGCGCCTCGAGCGACTCGGCGCCGCCGACGTTCTGGATCAGCAGCAGGTTCTGGATCACGTCGAGCGGCGCGAACGACACCGCCGCGAAGTGTCCGGACACCAGGTGGCCCACCGGCAGCCGCAGGTTCGCGATCACGAGCACGGTCAGGATGCTGAGCGGCAACAGCCGGAACGCGCGCGACACCATGAACTCGACGAAGCTCGCCCGGCCGCCGCCGCGGCGCGCCTGGCGCTCGAGCGACGCCATCAGCACGATGCTGGTGTGGACGAAGAACACCAGCACGCCCCAGTGGCCGAGGTAGCGCAAGCCGCGCGGCACCCGGTCGGGGAGGAACAGCAGCAGCAGGTGAAACGCCACGACGCAGAGCACCGCGAAGCTGCGGAGCACGTCGAGCGCACCGCGATCCGCGCGGTCGGCGTTGTCCGCGGCGGCCGGCCGTGCCGGTGCCGGTGCGTGCCCGACCCGCGCGGCAGATGTGTCCGCGGTGGGTGTGGCAGCCGGGCTCGGTTCGTCCCGGTGCCGCGCGGCGCCGGGCGATGTCACCCGCAGGTCAGGATCGAGCCGCGAGCGCAAGGATAGTTCGCAGGGCACGAACCGCGGTTATTGCAATCATCAGTCCTGCTCGTAGACGGCGGCGGAGCGCTCTCCGGCAACTCGCGATCTGCGACTACGCACTGCGGCGGTAGCGATGGCGCTCGAGCAAGCCCTCGGCGGACAGCGCCGCCTGGACCGCGGGGCGGTTCGCGATCCGCGACTCGTAATCATCGAGGTTGGGATACAGCGCCAGATCGATGCCGTGCGGGCCGCACCACTGCAGCATGACGAACAGGTACGCGTCGGCGACCGTGAACGTCTCGCCCATCAGGAACGCGCGATCATCGAGCACGTCCTGCAAATACAGGAAGCGCCGGCTGATCGCGCCGCGCTGGCGCTCGGCCATGACCGCCGGCGTCCCGGGATGGAACAGCGGGCTGAACTGCTTGTGGATCTCCGTCGAGATGAAGTTGAGCCACTCCTGCAGGTGGTAGCGCGCGAACGTGCCGTTGGGCGGCGCGAGGTGCGCGTCGAGCGCCAGGTCGGCGATGTACTGCACGATCGCCGGGCCTTCGGTGAGGATCGGGCTGCCGGGGCCGTCGAGCTGCAGGGCCGGTACGTAGCCCTTGGGGTTGATCGTCAGGTAGTCCGCGCCGCTCGCCGTGCGGTGGGTCCTCAGATCGACCCGCTCCAGATCGAACCGGCGCTCGGCCTCCCGCAACACGATGTGCGGAGACAGCGAGCATGCGCCGGGTGCGTAATAGAGTTTCATGTTCGGCCTCCTATCCCGCCCCAGCATCTCGCATGCCGGGCAACGCGCCGGTGAGCTGGGCTGCGCTGGCGGTGCTCGCTGGCTCCAATGTGGGATATTTGCACGGCAGCGCGGGCCCGGGCGCGGCGATGCCTGGGAGCGCGGCGCGCGCGACTTCGTGCGGTCCAGCCACGGCGCGACGTCGGCGCCGGCCAGGCGGGCGCGTGGTCACGGCCGTGCGGCTGCGGACATGCCCGCAGCCCGGAACCCACCGAAGTTGCATCGCGCCGGCCGGAGCGCGTGGTGGCACGCCGATCGCAATCCGGTTGTCACAGGCACGACCAGGATGACCGCCACGCCGGAACATCGACCGGCCACGCAGCGCTCGTGGAGACACGAGGCGGTGACTCGCGATGGCGAGGTCACGCAGAGTCTCGCGCCTGGTTCGTGCCGTTATTTCTTCGCAGTGGGTGACTGACCGGCGATGCAGGGCAAATCGCAACAGCTCGCGTCCGCCGGCCAGCTCGTGGTCGCACTCGATCTCGACGGCACGCTGCTGCCGTTCGCGCCGACCCCCGCCGACGCGCGGCTCGACGGCGACACCGCGGCGCTGCTCGCCGCGCTGGCGGCGACGCCGGGCATCACGCTCGGCATCATCAGCGGCCGGCCGCGGTCCCTGCTCGAGGATCTGCCGCCGCGGTTCCCGGGCGTCGTGTTCGCCGCCGAGCACGGCGTGTGGCGCCACGCCGACGGCGCGTGGGAGGCCGCGCTGCCGCCCGTGCCGCAGCTCGACGAGATCGAGCGCTCGCTGCGCCAGCTCGCCGACCGGAACCCCGGCGCGCTGGTCGAGCGCAAGTCGTGCTCGGTGTGCCTGCACTGGCGCCGGGTCGCGGCCGCGCAGCACGACGCGATCGCCGCCGCGGCCGAGACCCTGGTCGACGAGTGGCTCGAGACCTATGCGCAGCTCGAGCGCCTCCCCGAGGCCGAGGCGCTCGAGGTCCGCCACCGCGCCGCGCACAAGGGCTCGGCGCTCACCTGGCTGCGCGGCCGCGCGCCGGCCGGTGCGCCGGTGCTCGCGATCGGCGACGACCTCACGGACGAGGACATGTTCGTGGCCCTGCGCGACACCGACCTGGGCATCCTGGTGTCGCCGCAGTCGCGCCGGAGCCAGGCGTGCCTCCGCCTGCCCGACCCCGGCGCCGTCCATCGCTTCCTGCGCTGGCTGATCGACGCACGCACCACCACGTGGCAGGCGGCGGTGCCGGTCGCGCCCGACCTGCTCGTGATCACCCGGCCGCTGCACCGCCCGGCGGAGCCGCGCCTGATCGTCGCCTCGAACCGGCTGCCGCCGGCGCCGTCCGCCGATCGCCAGCGCGAGGTCGGCGGCCTGGTCTCGGCGCTCACGCCGGTGCTGGTCGAGACCTCGGGCATCTGGCTGGGCTGGAGCGGCGCCGAGCGCGACCCCGGACTGCGGCTGCGTATCGAGGCCGGCGACTCGATGACCCGCGCGCAGTTCGACTATCCACCGACCTGGCGCCAGCGGTTCTACGCCGGGTTCTGCAACCGCAGCCTGTGGCCGCTGCTCCACGGCTTCCCCGATCGGCTGCGTTACGTCGACGACGAGTGGCAGTGCTACGGCGAGGCCAACCGCGCCTACGCCGAGATGCTGCTCGAGGCCGGCGGCCCCGGCGCCGACGTCTGGGTCCAGGACTTCCACCTCATGCTGGTCGGCCGCGAGCTGCGGCGCGCCGGGCACCACGGCCGGATCGGGTTCTACCTCCACGTGCCGTTCCCGTCGCTCGATGACTTCGAGACCCTGCCGTGGGCCAGCGAGGTCGTCGCGGCGCTGCTCGACTACGACCTCGTCGGGGTCCAGTGCCAGCGCTGGCGCGACAACTTCCTGGCCACCGTGCGCGCCCTGCTCGGCAGCGAGGCCGAGGCCCGCGCGCGCGACCGCTGCCGCGTGTTCCCGGTCGGCATCGATCCGGATCGGTTCGCCGAGGCCGCGGCGATCCCACCCGGCGGTGACAACGGCGACAACGGTGCACTCGACCTGGCGCTCCAGGGCCGCAAGCTGATCCTCGGCGTCGATCGGCTCGACTACTCCAAGGGCATCCCCGAGCGGCTCGAGGCGTTCGCCCGGCTGCTCGAGCGCTACCCCGAGTGGCGCAACAAGGTGTCGTTCGTCCAGGTCTCGGTGCCGACCCGGTCCGAGGTCCCCGAGTACGCCGAGCTGCGCTCGCGGGTCGAGTCGCTGGTCGGCCGGATCAACGGCGCGTTCGGCGAGGCCGACTGGACCCCCGTCCGCTACCTCTACCGGTCCTACGACCAGGCGACCCTCGCGCGGCTCTACCGGCTCGCCGCGGTCGGCCTGGTCACGCCGCTGCGCGACGGCATGAACCTGGTCGCCAAGGAGTACGTCGCGGCCCAGCACGAGGCCGACCCGGGCGTGCTCGTGCTGTCGAAGTTCTGCGGCGCGGCCGAGCAGATGACCCTGGCGCTGCTCACCAACCCGTACCACGCCGACGGCGTCGCCGCCGATCTCGACACCGCGCTGCGGATGCCGCTCGACGAGCGCATCACCCGCAACGCCGCGCTGCGGGTCTCGGTGTGGCAGGACACCGCGAGCGCCTGGGCCAAGAGCTTCCTCGCGGCGCTGCACGGCTGAGCCGCGGCTAGAACGTGCCCTGGATGCCAAGGCCGCGCTGGCCCTCGCCCAGGACCGGCGCGATCGACACCGGCGAGCGGTGGATCGAAGACACCAGCACGCCGACCGACGAGCCGACCAGCGCGCCGCCGATCGCGTCGGTGATGAAGTGCTGGCCGGCGAGCACGCGCGAGGTCGCGACGAACGTCGCCGCGCCGAGCCCGACGCCGAGCACCGCGTAGGTGTACGGCGAGCTCGGGTGCAGCCGGTGCATCGCGACGTAGGTCGACGTCGCGATCGCGAAGCCGACCGCGGCGTGGCTGCTGAGGAACGAGTTGCCGGCGTCGGTGCCGTTGCGATCGTCGAGCGGCGCGCGATCGCCGTACAGGAACGGCCGCGGCCGACCCGCGGCGATCGTCATGATCGACGCCACGGCGGTCGCGCTCAGCGCGGACTCGGCGATCACCACCGCGTCGTTGAACGCCTCGAGCGCGCCCTCGTCGGAGCTCAGCAGCGTGAACGCGCCGGCGCCGAGCGTGATCAGGCCGACGTTCGAGGCCAGCAGCCAGTCCGGGCTCCACCGCCCCGCGGTCTGCCGATCGAGCGCGTTGAGCTCGGTGCGATCGCACAGCGGCGCGCAGAACGCCTTCTGGGTGCGCACGAACCGCACGCTGACGAACACCAGCCCGACGGTGAGCACCGGCAGATCGATCTCGGCGTAGAGCTGGAACGCGGGCCGCGTCGGATCGTGCGGGTGCGGGACGATCGGCGTGAGCTGCGCCGCGCGCGCGGTGGCCGCGGTCTGCGCGACCTCGCCGGGTGTCGCCGGCGGCGCCGCCTGTGCCCGCGCCCGGCCCGAGCTCGCGCACAGCGCGATCGCGGCGGCGACCGCGCATCGATGGCTTGTAGAGGTGAGGAGCATCCGCCTTGAATACACGGTCACCGGCGCGAGTTGTTGTCACCAGATCGGCAACGTCGTTGCGCTCCGTGGCAGATCCGCGCGCGGGCGGCGAGTGGCAGAGCTGTCCGGGCGGCGTACGCCGTGAGCACGCTGTGCCAGAGCGCCGCGTGAGTCGCGCTTCATCGAGCCATGGCGTCGAACCTGCAGCAGCGCGGGTCATGCAGCTCACCCTCGTCGGCAAGCGACTCCAGCCAGGGCGGCCGATCGGTGTGCTGCTCGGGCTCGGGCTCGCGCTCGCCCCTGCTCGCACCGCGGGCGCGTGGGCGATCGGCAGCCAGATCAATGAAGCCGGCTGCCACGAGCCGATCACGGCGGCGGCGCTCCGCGCGGTCCGCGCCCGGTTCGACACCGCGCCGGCGGAGACCCCGTCGCGCGACGAGGCCGCGCTGTTCGCCGACGTGGTGTTCGCGCCGCCCCGCGACCTGGTGCACGACCTCGCGGGCATGACCCTGATGCTCGGCGTCCGCGACAACGATCTGAAGGGCATCGATCCGCTGTCGTCGCTCGATCTGATCCAGGTCCACGGCAATCCGGCGACCCAGGACGAGCACTGTATCCGCGGTCCGGCGGACGACGGTGGCGCCGCCGGCGATCTCGCCGCGCTCGCCGCGTGCCGGCGGTTCATCGTCGACACCGCGACCGAGGCACTCGACGGTCTCGACGCCGCCGGCCGCGTCGACCTGACGCGCCGGATCGAGCTCAAGCTGTTCGTGGCCGTCCGCGGCGAGGTCACCCCGGCGCTGCCGGTGTTCTACCTCAAGATCGGCGCCGCGATGCACGCGCTCGAGGACGGCTTCCCACACACCTACCGGACCGCCGACGGCAAGACGGTCACCACCGTGCTGAACTGGATCGATCTCGTCGGTGGCCACTACCACGAGGCCAACGACGGCCCCGGCCATCGCGCCGAGCTCGATCGGTGCTGGGACGCGACCGATCCGATCATCCATCGCAACTACGAGCTCGCGACCCAGGCCGCGACCGAGCTGCTCGGCGCCGCGCTCGATCCCGGCCTGACCCGCGCGCAGAAGATCCAGCAGCTCGACGCGGTCGCCGCGAAGTACCTCGGCTACCGGCCGGGCTGCACGTTCGACGACCAGTGGTGCGATCCGCCGGAGGCCAAGGTGACCAACTCGCTGGCCTGCAATACCTCCGGCGGCGGCGGCACGCCGGGCGCCTGGCTCGCGCCGGTGCTGGCCGCGCTGCTGGTCGTGCGATCGCGCCGGCGCAGCGCGCGGGTCCGCCGCTCGGACAGCCGCCGCGCGGCGCTCGTGGCGCTGTTCATGCTCTTCGCGACGTTCTCGCGCGTCGCAACCGGGCTCGCGACGGCCCACGCCCAGGAAGCGCCCGCCGCCCCGCCGCCGGCACCCGCACCCTCGCCGCCGCCGGCACCCGCACCCGCACCCGCACCCTCGCCGCCGCCACCCGGATCGCCCGACGCGCCGGTGCTCCTGGCACCTTCCGCCGAGCCTGGCAAGGAACCCGGACGCGACATCAAGACCCCCACGGTGCAGGAGACCACGCAGATCCGCGCCGCGAAGCAGCTCGGCAGCCGCTGGGGCTTCGCCGCGGCGCTCGGCGGCTCGGTCGACCGGCCGGCGCTCGCCGGCAGGCTCGGCGGGCGCTACCGGATCCGCGAGCAGTGGGTCGTCGGCCTCGACGCCGGCTGGAACCCCTGGATCACGACCTCGCCGATGATGATGCACGCTGGCGTCGTCACCCTGGCCGGCACCCTGATCCGCCGGTTCCCGATGAAGTTCGACCGCGTCAACCTGCGCAGCTCGGTCCAGCTCGGGGTCTCGACCCTGCTGTTCGACGTCTACGGCGCGCCGAAGTACAGCACCGGCCCGTACGGCTCGGTCAGCCCGCTCGGCATCGACTACGACCTCGGCCACGCGGTCCGGATCGTGTGGGACCCGGTCGAGATCGCGATGCCGGTGCCGCTGCTCGGCCAGCTGCCGCTGTACTACGAGCAGTTCCGCATGATGATCGGCATCCAGGTCGGCAGCTGATCCACGCGGCGCGACCCGCTCAGCGCTTCGCCATCGTCACGAAATAACGCTCGATCAGGTGCTGCTGCGCGCCATCGAGGTGCGAGCGCGAGGCCATCTCGTCGAGCATGCGCGGCCAGTCATTGAGGCGGTGCTCGTCTGGCTGCGGTGGCCGGTGGCAGTTGCCGCACTTCGCGGCGACCAGCGAGCGGCCCTGCTGCAGCTCGGCGAGCTGAACGCCGGCGCGCGCGGCATCGCCGGCCGTCGCGACCGGCAACCCGCCTCCTCCACATCCCACCAGCGCGCCCAGCAGCGCGACGGACGCGACGACGAGAGACTTCACAACCATCGCTATTGAAATTAACTTTCAATTTCGTACGCGTCAAGCACGAAGATCCGCGATCGCCGGGTACTCCGGAGAGAACTACATCGAAATCGAGCCTTTGCGGAAGTCGGTGTTGCGCAGGTGGACGTTGATGCACACCGGGCGGCCGGTCTTCGCGATCGCCTTGGCCTCGGCGAGCACGGCGTCGACCCGCGCGCCCTCGGTCAGCGCCAGGCCGACCCCGCCGTAGCCCTCGGCGACCTTGTGGTAGTCGGTGCGGCGCAGGTCGCAGCCCAGCGAGGTGCCGAGGACCTCGACCTGCTCGCGCGCGATCTGCATCCACGACGCGTCGTTGCCGATCACCGCGATCGGCGCGACGCCATGGCGGACATAGGTGTCGAACTCGGCGAGGCTGTACGCTGACGAGCCATCGCCCCACACCAGCCAGACCTCCTTGCCCGGGCGCACCATGGTCGCGCCGAGCGCGAAGCCGCCGCCGACGCCGAGCGTGCCGAACGCGCCGGGATCGAGCCACGACAGCGGGGCGCGCGGCCGGACGATGTAGCTCGCGGTCGCGACGAAGTCGCCGCCGTCGACCACGAGCACCGCGTCGTCGGCCATCGCCTCCTCCATGCGGAGGAAGAAGTGGATCGGATCGACCAGCTCGCCCGCGGGGTGGGACCTGGCCGCGATCTCGGCGTCGCGCGCGCGCTCCTTGTCGCGCAGCTCGTCGAGCCAGCCCCGCCAGCGATCGCCGGCCGAGCTGATCCGGTCGGCGAGCGCGATCAGGAACTCGCCGGCGTGCATCTCGATCGCGACGTCGGGCTTCTTGTTCTTGCGCAGCTCGGTCGCCGACAGGTTGGCCGCGATCAGCGTGGCGTCGCGGTTGAGGCCGCGGCCGTAGCCGAGCCGGAAGTCGAACGGGAACCCGCACACGATGATCACGTCGGCCTGCTTGAGCGCCGCGCCGCGGTTGTGGCGCAGCTGGAGCTCGTGGCTGCGCCCGAGCAGGCCGCGCGCCATGCCGCCGAGGAACACCGGCGCGCCGAGCATGCCGAGCGCGCGCGCCAGCCGGCCCGGATCCTTGACGCCGACCAGCGCCTGGCTGCCGATCACGAGCACCGGCCGCGCCGCGCCCTTGAGCGCCTCGGCCGCGCGCTCGATGCCGTTGTCACCGCGCAGGTGCGGCAGCTTCGGCACGTGGACCTCCGGCATCACCGGCGCGCGGAACTGGCGATAGAGGTGACCGCGGATGTAGAGCTCGATCGCCTTGGCGCCGATGCCCTTGGCCTTGCCGAGCCCGGCTTCCTTGGCGTACCACTCGCGCACCGTGGCCTCGGGGTACAACAGATCGACCGGGACCTCGATGAACACCGGCCCGGGGACGCCCTCGACCGCGAGCTGGCACGCGCGCTCGACGATCGGGCCGAGCGCCGGCACGGTCTTGACCGCCGTGGCCCACTTGGTCAGCGGCTTCATCACCGCGAGCTGATCGATGTCCTGGAGCGCGCCGCGGGCCTTGAGCAGGGTCGCGGTCGCGCCGCCGAACAGCACCAGCGGCGACTGGGCCATCTGCGCGTTCTTGAGCGCCGTGACCGCGTTGGTCACGCCGGGCCCGGCGGTCACCGCCGCCGCGCCGACCGTGCCGGTCATCCGCGCGACCGCGTCGGCGGCGAACACCGCGTTGGCCTCGTCGCGGACGTCGACGACGCGCAGCCCCCGCGCCTGGGCGCCGGTCAGGATCGGCGAGATGTGCCCGCCACACAGCGTGAACAGGTGGGTCACACCGTGCCGCGCAAGGACGTCTGCGATGATGTCGCCGCCGTGGGTCATGGCCGGCAGCATCGCGCGCCGCGATGCCGGTTTGGAAGGGCGCGCCGGGCTACAATGCGGGCCTGGTGTCGAACCCCGATCTGCCTCGTGTCACGAACCTCGTTCTCTACGCCATCCCGGTGTTCGTCATCGCGGTCGTGCTCGAGGCGCTGTGGGCCCGCCGCCGGCGGGTCATGGCCGACGGCGTCGAGATCCGCGGCTACGAGCTGCGCGACTCCGCGGCGTCGATGACGATGGGCCTGGCCAACGTGTTCGTCGGCGGCTTCGCCAAGCTGCTCTCGATCCCGCTGTTCGTGGTGCTCTACGAGCATCGCGTCGTCGACATCGGCAGCGCGTGGTGGACCTGGATCGTGCTGTTGCTCGGCGAGGACCTCTGCTACTACTGGTTCCACCGCGTCCACCACGAGGTCCGCCTGCTGTGGGCGGCCCACGTCAACCACCACTCGAGCCAGTACTTCAACCTGTCGACGGCGCTGCGCCAGCCGCTGTTGACGCCGCTGACCGGGCCGCTGTTCTGGGCGCCGCTGCCGCTGATCGGGTTCCCGCCGTGGATGGTGCTGACCGCCCAGGCGTGGTCGTTGCTCTACCAGTTCTGGATCCACACCGAGGCGATCGATCGGCTCGGCCCGCTCGAGTGGTTCATGAACACGCCGTCGCATCACCGCGTGCACCACGGCAAGAACGTGCCGTACCTCGACAAGAACCACGGCGGGATCTTCATCCTCTGGGACCGGCTGTTCGGCACGTTCGCGCCGGAGGCCGAGCACGTGGCCTACGGCCTGACCAAGGACATCCGGACGTTCCATCCGGTGCGGATCGCGTTCCACGAGATCGCCGCGATCGGACGCGACATCGCTCACGCGCCCGGGCTCGCCGCCAAGCTTGGCTATCTCCTCGCCCCACCCGGCTGGAGCCACGACGGGTCCTCGCTGACCGCGACCCAGCTCCAGCGCGGTCCTCGACGGAGCTGAGCCGATCGTAAGCCGGATCACGGGTCCAAAGAGGCAATCTCGGCCCGCGGGATCGGCGCCAAACTGTGATTCTTGCACAACACGCCTGTGCAAATTCAGCGTGTTACATGATGGCCACAGACGTCCCCAGCTGGGGGACGAAACCTCATGCGCAATGTAGGTACACACGGAGGGCCACAACCAGATCTCCCGTAGTTGTGACGCGTTCTCGATCGACCCCCGCGCGGCACGGGCGTTGCTCTGTGTCGCCGCATGCTGGGTAGCGTTCCTTCTTTCCAGAAGAACCTCGGCACCCCCTTGCAGTCGCGCAAGGCGATGCTCGAGACGCTGTTCCGCCACCTCGACATGGTGCGGCTGTCGGCGGCGGGCGTGCTGATGATGACGCTGGTCGGCTGCGTCGGCCTGATCGACGGCGGCAGCGACGGCCTCACCACGCAGCAGCGCAACGCCCGCACCAAGTGGCAGAGCGAGGCCTACCCGGTGCTGCGCGACAACTGCGCCGCCTGCCACAACGGCTCGCGCGCGATGATCGGCTTTCTCATCGGCGGCGAGTCGCTCGCGATCCACGACACGCTGATGAAGTACGATCCCGCGGTCGTCAACCTCGAGGCGCCGAGCAGCTCGCGGATGCTCACCAAGGGCCAGCACGACGGCCCGCAGCTCACCGCCGAGCAGGCCTCCGCGCTGCTGCAGTGGCTCAACGCCGAGCGCGACGCGACCAACCACGATCCCGATCACCCGGTCCCGCTGCTGGCGACCAAGAAGTACGCGGTCCAGCTGTGCCAGGCCACGGCGGCGGATCCGACCGCGCCCTGCCCGGTCAACCACGTCCCGCTGTCCGACATCACCGACGTCGGCACCACGATCCCCGGCGCCGAGATCACGTTCCTCGCCAACGGCCTCAGCTCGGGGCTCTACCTCCACGATCTGAACGTCACCGGCGGCACCGCCGGCGTGTACATGGAGCACCTGCTGTTCGTGTCGCTGCCGGCGTCGATGCCGCCGTTCCCGGACCAGATCGACCGCTACTTCGCGACCAAGCTCAACGTCAAGCCGGGCGAGACCGTCGCGCTCAACGGCGGCACCGAGCAGTTCGGCGGCTTCGCGGCCGGCGACATGATCGAGGTCCACTTCCGGGTGCTGTCGCCGTTCAAGCCCGACACCGGCGGCGGCGGCACCACCAACAACGGCTGCAAGGCGCTCGCGCTGTTCAAGACCAACGTCGTGCCCCAGCTCCAGCTCGCCGGCACCGGCAACGTCAACTGCGCGAGCTGCCACGGCGGCGCCGACGTCGCCGCCAAGCAGTCGATGGACATCACCGGGTTCAACTCGGCGACCGAGGCCACGCAGCTCAACGCCTGCAACCAGGTCCGCTCGCGGATCAACCTGACCAACACGAACCAGAGCGGGTTCTACCTGGCACCGGATCCCGGAAGCGCCACGAACCACCCGGTCAAGTTCGCCGCCGCAAACTTCACCAGCTTCAAGACCATGATGGACGCGTGGGTCCAAGCCGAGAAGACCGCCCCCTAAAGGAGCCCCATGAAGAGGATCTCAATTCTGCTCTTGGCCGCGACATCATTCGCGGTCCCGGCATGCAGCAGCGACGTTTCGACGTCCGGTGACGATACCGGCTCCGGCTCCGGCTCGGGTTCGGGCTCCGGCAGCGGCTCTCAGACCGAGTGGGACCAGGTCCTCGGGTCGCGGGTCACCGATTACAGCGCTGCACTGCGGGTCGCCTCGCTCCGGCTCAACGGCACCTTGCCGAGCATGACCGAGATCAACCAGGTCGCATCGGCGACCGGGGACGCCCAGCGCATCGCGTACGAGGCGCTGGTCCGCGACTACTTGAGTCGCCCGGCGTTCGCGAACCAGATGATGGTGTTCTGGCGCGACACGTTCAAGATGGGCGGCAAGATCACCGTCGGCGCGACCACGGTCGACCTCGACACCGCGCCGGCGTTCGCCGCCAAGCTGACGGTCGACAACGGGTCCTACATGGATCTGTTCACCAAGGCGACCGGCAACTGCCCGACGTTCAACGCCGGGGCCGGCACGTTCACCGACGCGGAGTGCGCCAACGCCGGTCCCAAGGCCGGCGTGCTCACCAACCCCGGCGTGATGGCGCAGTTCTTCTCGAACTTCGCGTTCCGCCGCGTGCGCTGGGTCCAGGAGACCTTCGACTGCCTGCGGTTCCCGGCCGAGCTCGGCACCACGCCGACCGACGTCGGCGGCGCCGCGCCCTACCTCGGCGTGTGGCCGTTCAACAGCGTCGCGAGCCCGACCAACGGCGGCGGCCGCGTCAACTTCCAGGACGTGTCGTCGGCGATCTGCGCGAACTGCCACCAGACGCTGAACCACATCGCGCCGCTGTTCGCGTACTACGACGGCACCGGCGCCTACAAGACCGGCGTCATCTCGGTGCCGACGCCGCTCGACAAGGCGCCGCCGGCGCAGCTCTCGGACTACCTGCCGCCGACCGAGACCACGGCGTGGCGCTACGGCAAGGCCGCCGCCGACATCCCGGCGCTCGGCATGCAGATCGCCGCGGATCCCGACATCGCCCGGTGCGCCGTCGCGCGGGTCTGGAACTTCGCCCTGGGCAAGGAAGACATCGTCGATCAGCTGGTGGACGTCCCCAAGGAGACCACCGCCAAGCAGCTCGAGGCGTTCACCCAAAACGGCTTCAAGATGAAGGATCTCATCTTCGCTGCCTTCACCAGCGACGCCTTCGTCAAGTTCTGAGGAGATGCCAATGACCCGCTTTGGATACACCCTCACGATGTTGCTCGGCGCGTCGCTCGGTGTTGCCGCCTGCAGCGATACGATCGAAGACAACACGCCTCCGGATCAGCTCCCCCCGCCGGGCTCGACCACGGGCGGCGACGGCACCACGTTCGATCACGAAAACGACACGATCTCGGTGTGGGACCTGATCGACCGCCTGACCAAGGAAGGCCCGCCGGCCTTCACCTCGCAGATGCACAGCTGCTCGAAGATCCGCTACTCGACGCTCGGCAGCGTGCTGAGCTCGCTCGGCGTCAACCTGGCCAACACGGTGACGCCGTCGGCCGGCCAGCTCTACACCTCGGGTGCGGCGTCGATGGGCGCGCCGAACTACGCCAACCGGATCCGCGAGAACCTCGGGGTGACCACGTCGGGCGCGTCGCGGATGTTCGACGTGTTCGCCGCCGGCGCCGACGAGATCACGGCCGCGCTGCCCACCCTGGCGCGCTGCCAGGTCGGCGGGGTCGGCCCGGTGCTGTTCGACGCGAACAACCAGTGCCAGCTCGCGGGCATCTCCTGCCTGATCGGCGTCCCGGCACAGCAGGGCCACGTCGAGCTGTGCAACCTGACCATCACGCGCGCGTCGAACCCGACCGTCGGCAAGCGCCTGGCTGTCGCGGCCATGCTGGCCGCGGCCTACACCTGCGAGTGAGGAACCCTACCATGGCCAAGTCCAAGACTTCCCAGCGTGACGAGAAGCACGAGCTGACGCGCCGTGCTCTCATCAAGTGGAGCGTCGCGGCGGGTGCCGCGCTCGGCGTATCGCGCAGCAAGATCTTCGATATCCTCGAGGGCACCGCCGGCAAGGGCGTGGCGTTCGCGGCCTCGGAGCACGCGACGACCCGGTCGGTTCACATCGCGGACGGCAACGGCGGTGGTGCCTGGTACCAGCTGTTCTGGCCCCAGGTCGACATCGCCAAGGCGCGCAATCCGTCGTTCGCCTGGCACAAGGTCGGCATGGAGCAGGTCGTCGCCGGTACGCCGAACCCGCTCGTGGTCGGCCCCGACACGCCGTGGACCAACCTGCCCGCGCAGCGCCAGGTCACCGCGTTCCTGTGCGGCAACAACGAGACCCACACCCGCCGGCCGCAGTCGCCCGTGACGCTCAACGGCAACAACATCTTCGCGATCGCGACCGCGCTGCAGTCGTCGTCGCCGTCGGTGGTGCCCGTGGTCACGATCAACGACGCGACGATCGGCACGGCGCCGGGCGCGGCGACCGCCGCCAACGTGGCGAACGCCGACGGCATCGTCGGGCTGTTCAACAGCGCGGCGTCGCGCGCCGGGGGCCTCTTGGCCAACACCGCCGACGCGCAGCTCTACAAGGCGCACTACGACGCGTTCTTCCAGCTCAACCGCGCGTCGAGCCGCTCGACGGTCAAGCCCGCGTTCACCACCGCGGACGGCGCCGCGAAGTTCCTCGGCACCAACCTGTCGGCGCAGCTGTCGGTGACCACCGACGACCTGAACCGCTACGGCGTGGTCGGCGGCCGCAACAACGTCGTCGCGATGGCGCGCGCCCTGATCATCACGGTCAAGGCGTTCAAGATGGGCCTGATGAACTCGGTCGTGCTGCCCGGCATGGGCGATGACCCGCACGGCGCGTTCGGCGGCGACGTCAACACGGTGCCGGCCGCGCTCAAGAAGGTGTTCGACGCCTTCATGCTCGACCTGACCAACACCCACGACGACGCGACCCAGGTGTCGCTGGCGGACGACACGGTGATCACGTTCACCACCGACACGACCAAGAACCCGCTCGTCGCCAACGGCTGGCCGGACAACACGCAGGCGAACTCGAACGTGGTCTACGTCTACAGCGCGGGCCACCTGAAGGCGGGGTGGAACGGCAGCATCGACCGGACCGGCGCGGTCCAGGGCTTTGGCGCCGACGGCAAGCCCGCCGCCTACAACGGTGCGATGACCGCCAAGTACGCGACTGCGTCGATCGCCTACGCGATCGCCAAGCGCGACGAGCGCGCGATCGCCAACTTCGCCAACGGCACGACGATCGGCGGCATCTTCGGTAACCTCAAGGACAAGTAGTCGTTCGCAGGTACGGCCGGCAAACGCCGGCGAGGCCGCCGGGGGAGCTCTCGGCGGCCTCGTTACGTTGTATGGACCCGGCGGCCGGGGCGCGGTCGCGTGCTAGGCTAGCCGCGTGCGAGTGCTGCTCCTGGTCCTGCTCGTTGCCGCCGGCTCCGGCTGCGGCCGCAACGAGGCCGAGGGCGACACCAGCGGCGCGACGCGGTCGCTGGACGACACCGCGCGCGAGCAGGCCCGGTTCGACGCCGAGCGCCGCCCCGAGAAGGTCGTCGAGGCCCTCGGCATCGGCCCGGGCTCCCGGGTCGCCGACATCGGCGCGGGCTCGGGCCTTCTCACCGTGCACCTGGCGCGGGCGGTCAAGCCCAACGGCCGCGTGGTCGCGACCGACATCGACGGCGCGGTGCTCGATCTCCTGCAGTCGCGGCTCGCGGCGGCCGGGCTGGCCGATCTGGTCGAGCGCAAGGTGGTCGACGCCGAGCACCCGGGGCTCGAGGCCCGGGCCTACGACGCGATCCTGCTCGCCGAGGTCGATCATTATTTCTCGGACGAGGTCGCCTGGCTCAAGGAGGCGACCCGTGCGCTCCGGCCCGGCGGCCGGATCGTGATCTCCAACCGGATCCACCACCGCCAGAAGTCGATGGCCGCCGCGCAGCACGCCGGGCTCAAGCTCGAGGCCGAATCCACGCCGGTGCCGACCCACTTCATCGCGGTGTTCACCGCGGGCGCCGCCGGAGCTACTGGCCCCGCCGGAGCCACCGGACCCACTGGCCCCGCCGGAGCCACCGGACCCACCGGAGGAAAATGATGCGTCGACCGCTCGCGTCGCTGCTGCTCGGCCTCTTCGCCCCGCTCGGGTCCCTCGCGCTGGCCGGCTGCCCGGAGGATCCCGCGGGCAACCCGAAGGTGCTGTGGCTCGCCCCCGACGGCTCGGAGACCCGGGTCCGGCTGGTCGACGCCGAACCGCCCCCGTATTGAGCGCCCGGTGTGGGGCCCGGTGGGTCCCAGAATGCCGCGTTCGCGCTGCGCGCCAGCGTCCCGGCCGGCGTGTACCACGTCGCGTGCGACGCGCTGATCGTCGCGCCGGTCGATGTCACGTTCACGCTGCTGTGGCGGCGCGGCGCGCTCGACACCCAGCTCGCGCAGTGGACGCAGCACTTCGATCCGCTGCCCGGCCAGCTCGCGGTGCAGCCCTACGAGCACGACGTCACCGCGACGGCGATCGACCACGTCGGCGGCGATCAGCTGGTGTTCGGCTACGCGGGCCCGAAGACGACGACCAGCACGACGATGGCGTTCATCCCCAACGGCGACGGCAAGAACGCCGGCGGCCGGATCCCGTCGATCACGCTGCCGCCGCCGTAGCCGGCCGGTCGGCGTCGTCGAGCTCGTGGAAGTCGAGGTCGGCGTGGAAGGTCTCGGGCACCGACAGCAGGCCGTAGAGCCCGACGCCGAACGCGAACACGCCGACCGCGATCGCCGCGCCGACCAGGCCGAGCGCCGGGGTCAGCGCCTTGAACCCGGTGGTGAGCAGCACGGCCGAGCCGCGGACGAAGTTGGGCACCGTGGTGGTCACGGTCGCGCGCAGGTTGGTGCCGAACAGCTCGGCCGCGGTCGCCATGAACACCACCCAGTAGCCGGTCGCGACGCCGCCGAGGCCGCACAGCGCGTAGAACAGCGTGCTCGACATGCCGCCGACGAGGAAGTAGGCGGCGGCCAGGACCGCGAGCGCGATCGCGAAGATCGCCATCGCGCGGCGGCGCGACTGCAGGTACTGGCTGAGCAGCCCCGACAGGAGGCCGCCGATCGCGGCGCCGCCGTAGTCGAAGAACAGCACGCGCGCCGGGTTGGGCGCCACGGCGAGCCCGAGCGCCTTGCCGAGGTCGTTCGAGAACGTGTAGAGGATGCCGATCACGTACCAGATCGGCACGCCGACGCAGATGATCGCGAGGTAGCGCAGCAGGCGCTTGCGGCTCGAGAACAGCTGGAGGAAGTTGCCGCGCGCGACCTGGGTCCGCGCGACGGTGGCGCGGAACATGCCGGACTCGGCGACGCCGATCCGCAGCCCGAGCAGCGCGAGGCCGAGGCCGCCGCCGACGAAGTACGCGGTGCGCCAATCGAGGCCCGGGCCGAACGCGCCGCCGATCCAGCCGGCGAGCAGGCCGCCGGTGATGCCGAGCGCGGCGACGATCGTCGTGCCGATGCCGCGGTTGTGCTTGCCCATCAGCTCGCTGACCAGCGTGACGCCGGCGCCGAGCTCGCCGGCGAGGCCGATCCCGGCGATCAGCCGGCACACGGCGTAGGCGTTGACGCCGTCGACCAGGCCGTTGGCAATGTTGGCGAGCGAGTACATCGTGATCGAGCCGAACAGCACGGACAGCCGGCCGCGCTTGTCGCCGAGCACGCCCCACAGGATGCCGCCGACGAGCAGCCCGCCCATCTGCATGTTGAACAGGAAGATGCCCTGGTCCTTGATCGCCTGATCGCCGACCACGCCGATGCCCTTGAGGCTCGTGGTCCGGATCATCCCGAACAGGATCAGATCGTAGATGTCGACGAAGTAGCCGAGCCCGGCCACGACCACGGCGAGCATCGCGGCGCGCGAGGTCGTCGTCGTGGTGGACATCCCGGGTGAATATACCGGTTATAACAAGGCATGAGACAAGCGGTGATCGCCCTGGTGCTCGCGGTGCTCTGCGCACCCGCGGGAGCGACCGAGCAGCGCGCCTGGGTCAAGACGGTGCCCGACGCGGCGACGTGGAAGGCCTACTCGAAGACGGTGGGATCCGACGAGCTCGGCAAGTGCATCATCGACGTGAAGACGAACGACGTCTACTTCTTCGACGTGAACCTGTTCAACATCCACGCGGACTTCGTCCTCGGTGTGCTGCTCAAGCAGGCGTGGACCGCGGACAACGTGCGCACGTACAACCTCAACTACGAGCGCGTCAAACCGAAGTTCATCCTCGGG